>CAMBGJ010000274.1 GCA_945865805.1 Bordetella parapertussis | reverse complement strand
GATTGCGGTTCAGGTCAAGCAATTCAAAGACCGCGTGATCTTGCATCTGCCGAGCGCTTGTCCTGCCAAACAGTTGTTGCAAACCGTGACGGAGCGTTTGTTTGTGCCCAAGCCGGCCAAACTGTTGTTCTCGCCTTAACCGCGACACGTCCGGTCAGTCGAGAATAGGCCGCCCATCCTTCCCAATCACGCTGCCGCCTTCCAGCATAATGGGCAGGGTAGACTGCGCCTGGCGTTCTGAAATGCTGTGATTTCAATTCCACATTCCGTCAAATGCTTGAGATACTATTGTTTGTGCAACATTCGGGTTAAAGACCTTCACCGCAGAGGCGTAGAGGTTACGCAGAGAACAGTTTTCCTCTGCGGGAATTCTCTGCGCCTTTGCGCCTCTGCGGTGAGGAAGTTTTTTTCACTTGGACTGAATAGCCACGAATTTTTTATGGAACACCCGGGCCACCGGCACGAACACGCCGAAGATACCGATGCTGATGTAGGCCAGCCCCCACGCCAGCGCGCTGCGATTGCCGCCGGCGATATCCAGCACCGCGCCAAACACCAGCGGCGCCACCAGCGCGGCACTGAAACCGACGAACGAATACACCGCCATCATCGCGCCGCGTTGATCGGGGTGCGCCGAGCCGATGGCACCTGCCGTCAGCGCGGCAGAGTCGCCGAGCATCAAACCGTAGTGCACGCACATGAGGGCGAACACGGCCGCCGACGGCAGCCCTGCGGCAAAACCCAGCGCGCAGGTCGTCACGCCCGAGGCAGTCATGAAGAAAAATATAATGCGCTCACGGCCAAAACGCAGCGCCAGTTCATTGCCGATAACGCTCATCAGCGGGCCGCACAGATTGATCAGCGCGGCCAGCGTCGCCGCGCTCAACGCCACCACCGCCGTGCCTACGGGCTGCAAAGTCGCCGAGAAAGTCAAAAACGCTACCATCCACGCGCGCTGTGCGAACAACTCGTAGCTGTGCAGCGCATAGCCGAGGATGTAATAACGCGTGGCGCGGTTGGCCAGCACCGGACGAAAATCCAGCAGCGCATGCGCCGCCTTTTGCGCGCGCGTATGGCCGCGCGCCATCAGCAGATTGACCAGCGCCGCCGCGATCAGCGGTCCCACCGCACCAAACACAAATGCGGCCTGCCAGCCGTAGTTTGCCGCGAGCCACCCCGAAGCCACGATCGACAGACTGGAACCCACGCCGAAACACGCCGCGTAAAACGCTGTGGCGCGCGCCTGCGCCGGGCCTTGCAAATGGTCCGTCAGCGTTTTCAACCCCGGCATATAAGTGCCGCCCAGTCCCGCGCCGATCACGAACTGAAACAACAGTGCCGTCCACAAGCCCTGCGCATAGAGCGCGAAACCCGCCGCGCCCAGCGCCGACAGGCAGCACGCGCCCAGGTAAATGCGCCGCGAATCGATGCGGTCGGTCAGCGCAGAGAGCACCGGCACCGCGGTCATGTAGCCGGCAAAGGCAATGCCGCCGATCAGCCCGGCCTCAGTGTTCGATAGCGACCATTCCTTTTGAAACAACGGCAGCAGCGTGACGAACGCCGCGAACGCCGCCATGCTGAAAGACTCAGCCACGCACATGATGAAGGTCATGGCGACGGCGGAGCGGGGTTTGCTCAAACTAAACCGCACCGGCTTTTTTCAGCAACGCCGCCAACGCCTCCGCCATGCGCCGGTAGCCCTTGGCATTGGGATGTATCGGATCGGATTTCTGATCGCGCTGGTACAAAACGTCGGTGACGATTTTGCCCTCGTAGGGTATGCCGAATTCCTTGGCGATGGCGTCGAAGAACGGCGGCGCGTCCGCGACCAGCGCGGGTTTTGGCACGCCCATCAGCACCACGGCGATGCCTTGCCCCTTGATGGTCTGAACGATGGTGCGCAGATTATTTTTGGTTTGCGTTTCATCGACCTTGCGCAACATGTCGTTGCCACCGAGGCACACGATCATCAACCTGGGTTTGTGCTCGTCGATCACTTCCTGCAAACGCGCAAGGCCACCCTCGGTGACTTCGCCCGGCACGCCCGCGCGGATGACTTTGCGCCCGATCAATTGACCGAGCACGATGGGGTAACTCTCCGCCTCGCTGGCACCGGTGCCGAAGGTGAGGCTGTCGCCGAACGCAACGATGACATCTGCGGGCGCAAGTTTGCCGAGCTTGGGCGTCTTGCCGCCGCAACCAGCGAGCAGTGCCACGCACAGCGCTAAAATTACATAACTATTTGATTTTATTAATAAATTATTGCGGAATATTTTCATAAGGTTCCTTCCTCCGCTTGCGGGGCAAGGGCACACTTGCAGCGGAGCAGAAAGTCAGGATGGGGGCGCGGCGCATGTAATTGGCACAATATCGTCTCCATCACCGCTGCAGTCTCCGTAAAGACCAGATTGTTCCAAAACCTGACGACCTGATAACCCGCCTGATTGATCCGCTCGTCCCGCCGAAAATCGTGCGCCGCATTTTCGAGATGTTGCCCGCCATCCAGCTCAACCACGAGTTTTGTCTCCTAGCAGATAAAATCCGCGATATATCCGCAAATAGGTACTTGTCGGCGGAAGCGGTAACCAGCCATTTGCCTGTTTCGCAAGTACTGCCACAGCTTGCGTTCGGCATCGGTGGATTGACCACGCAGTATACGGGCGCGGCTTTGCAACAATCTATCGCGCATTCAATGCCTCCTCCCTAACCCTCCCCTGCGCTGCGCGCAAGGGAGGGAATCAAATGTGCGCGTAGCAAGTTCACTACTTCCTCGCGACGCGCCCACGTTTGAAATCACGCACGATTTCACGCGCGGCGTTGTGCCCCGGCGCGCCGGTGACGCCACCGCCGGGATGGGTGCCCGCGCTGCACATATACAGCCCCGCAAGCGGCCCGCGATATGCGCCGTACCCCAGCATCGGGCGCGCGCTCCACAACTGATCCAGCGTCAACGCGCCGTGAAAAATATCGCCGCCGGTAAGCCCAAAGCGCCGCTCCAGATCCAGCGGCGACAGAATCATGCGGCCCAGTACGCTACTCTTGAAATTACTCGCGTACTGCGTGACGATTTCCAACACCAGATCAGCGGCCGGTTCGCGGATGGCGTCCCAATCCAGACCGTTGGGCAGCAGCGGATTGAAGTGCTGGCAGAACAGACTCGCCACGTGCTGGCCCGGCGGTGCGAGGCTGTCGTCCACGGTTGACGGGATCAATATCTCGATTACCGGTTTACGCGAGCAGCCCAGCGTGCGTGCGTCGAAATACGCCTGCTCCATGTAGTTGAGCGAGGGCGCGATGATGATGCCCGACTTGTGATGATTCTGCACATGCTTGCCGGGCATGCTGGCGAAATCCGGCAGATCGGACAGCGCCACGTTCATGCGAAAGGTGCCCGAGGCGCATTGGTAGTTTTGCATGCGACGCCGAAAATCTTCGTCGAGCGCGTGGTGCGGCACGAGTTTGGTGTAAAGCAATTTCGGGTTCACGCCTGACACCACACAGCGCGCGTCGATCACGCGGCCATCCGCCAGTTGCACGCCCTGCACGCCGCGGATGTCGGCGCACACCTGCGCCACTTCGGCGCCGGTGGTGATTTCCACGCCGCGCCGCTCGGCCTCTTTGCGCATCGCCTGCGTGATCGCGCCCATGCCGCCGATGGCGTGGCCCCACGCACCACGGTGGCCGTTCACTTCGCCGATCACGTGATGCAGCAGCACATAGGCGGAACCCGGCTTGTAGGGGCTGGCAAAATGGCCGACGATGGCGTCAAAACCAAACGCGGCCTTGATTGGATCGGATTCGAACCACGCATCGAGTACGTCGCCTGCGCTTTTGGTGAAAAAATCCAGCACGTTGCGCCGCGCCCGCATATCGAGCTTGCGCAGACGATTGCCGGACTTGATCGACGAGAAAAAATCGCGCAGGCCGCCGCCCACATTGGGCGGTGTCTCCAGCAGCATGGCGCGCACCACGTCCGCCGCTTGTTCGAGCATCTGGTAGTAATCCGGCAGCCGTTCGGCATCGCGTTTAGAAAAACGCGCAGCCTCGGCCTGCGTTTCGGCAACGGTGCGCGCAATCTGCATGTGCTGATCGTCTGGCAACGGCAAAAAATTCGCCAGTGGCCGTTCGACGATACGCAGGCCATGCTCGGCGAGCTTGAGGTCTGTGATGATTTTCGGATTAAGCAGGCTCACCGTGTAGGCGGCAACGGAGTTGCGAAAGCCCGGATGAAACTCTTCGGTGATCGCAGCACCGCCGACCTCGGTATGGCGCTCGATGATGCGCACCTTCAACCCCGCGCTGGCGAGGTAGCAGGCACACGTGAGGCCGTTGTGGCCGCCGCCGATGATTACGGCGTCGTAGCGAGAGTCAATGGGATTCAAGGGGCGGCTGCAATTTTCGCAAAGCCGCCATTATGGCGGCTTGCTACGTCGGCTGCCAGTGCAACGATGCGCCGGGACGGCAATGCGCCGGGACGGCAATGCGCCGTCCCGGTGTGCGGCATCGCCCGCTTAGTCTGCGATCAACTTGCCGTTGTTCAACAGGCTTTGTATCACGCCCGCGCTGTCGGTGGCACCGCTGCCGCCCAGTTGTTGCATGGTGATGTTCTGCAGCACGATCACCTGATCTGGCGCGCCCGCGCCCGACGATTTCACCGACAGCGTGACGTCGCTGCCGGTTTGCTCGAACGACAGGTAGGAACTCAAATTACCCGAGTCGCCCGCGCCGTGCACTTCGCCTTGCAGCAAATCACGCAGGTCGAGCACATCTTTGTTGACACCCGCAGTGCTCACATTGAAATCCTGAATGGTATCCACCGCCGGTGTGGCTGCCGTGCCCTGATCGCCATTGCCCCACTTGAAGGTGTCCGCTCCGCTGCCGCCGTTCAGGATATCGTTGCCCGCACCACCGATCAGGATGTCGTTACCTTCCTGGCCGTAGACGGTGTCGTTGCCCGAACCGGCGTCGATGGTGTCGTTGCCGCCCGCGCGCGTGACGCCACCCGTGGTTGTGGATTCCACCGCCAGCTCGGCCGCATGGGTGCGGATATAGTTCAGCGTGTCAGCGCGCGTCCAGTTCGCCGACGGGGTGGCCTCCAGCGTGTTAAACACATCCCAGCCCGCGCCCGGCGGTAAGCCGAGGCCCCTGGCAGCGCCCAATACGTCGGTATTGACCGTATCGCCGAAAATAACGTCGTTGCCCGCGCCGCCGGTAATCACGTCGCTGCCGACCGCGCTTAATGCGTGGGTCGGCGTGACGTTGGCCAATTCATTCTTGAACTGTGTGGCAGTGGTGGTGTTGGCGGCCGAGCCGCCCACGCCTTCGATCTGCGACAAGCGTGCCAGCGCGGCACTGTCCAGGCCGATGCCGATAGCCTGAATCTGGCCGAACTTGCTTTCGATTTGCGTCACTTCGTTAACGCTGTCGCCGCTGCCGGAGCCCGCCAGCACCTGGCCCATCGCCTGGTTCCAGCCAGTGGCATTGTCGGCGAAACTCACGATGCTGCTCAGGTTGGTGCTGTCGCCGCTCAAGGCGCGGTTAGGTTGCCCATCCGACACGAACACCACCTGGTTGACGACATTGGCGACCACCAGCTCGTTGTTCACCGTATCGGCGGTGCCATCACCGATCCACGTCAGCGCTTCCTGCAGGCCAGCTTCGTAGTTGGTGAAGCCGGTCGCCGTGAAGCTGTTCACAAACGCGTGCGCGGCCGTGACTTGCGACGTTTGCACCACGCCGTTCACTACCAGATTGAACGTCTGCGCACCCGCCGATCCACTGGCGACGGTGTCACTGAAGTGGTTGATATGAATCCGCACGTCCGTTGCACCGCTAACCTTGAGACTTTCGATGATGTCGTTGACGCCATCCTTGAGGGCTTGCAAGCGGGTGGGGCCGCCCGTACGTGCGTGCATCCGTGCCGCGCGCGGCTTTTTCCCACTCGGCTTCGGTGGGCAGACGCTTGCCGCGCCAGGTGCAATACTCGCGCGCGCCCAGCCACGAAGGTTCGACCACGGGATGGTTTTCAAAGCCGCGGTCGGCCACGTATTTGCCGTTGACTTGATGAATGCGTGCATCGCCATCATCGTAATCGTAGAGCCGCGCGCCGCTGGCGGTGCTGTGTCCGCGTGCGTTGAGAAACTCGGCAAAGCGCGTGTTGGTCACCGGCAGGCGGTCGATCTGGAACGCGGGCAGATGCACCTGATGCGCCGGGCGTTCATCTTCGGGGCCGTCGTCGCGGCCCATGGTGAAGGGGCCGGCGGGGATGGTGATCATCTCCTGCGCCAGCGCGCCGCCACCCGATAGGCATGAGAGCCACAGCACACTCATTGCCGCTAAGTGTGTATGGCTCACCTTTTGCCTTTCTTTGCGGTAAACGGTGAACCGTTCGGTGGCAAGGGCGGACTTTTTGTTCACTGTTAACCGTTCACTGTTTATCCCCGCCCCCACGCTACCCATTACTCCGCCTTAATGCCCGCTGCCTTCACCACTTTACCGATGGTGATGTAGTCGTCGCGGATCAATTTGGCGAATTCCTCGGGCGACGCGCTGGAAGCGGGCGCAAGGCCCTGTGCGGCGAATTGTTCCCTGACTTCCGGCATTGCGGTGACTTTGCGCATCACGCCATGCACCTGGTTGACCAGCGCACGCGATGTGCCCACGGGCGCCAGCACACCGTTCCAACTGCCGTAGTCGTAACCAGGCACGCCAGCCTCGGCGATGGTGGGCAGCTCTGGCAATATCGGCGAGCGCTTGGCGGATGAAATCGCGATCGCGCGCAGGCGTCCGGCGCGGATCAGACCCACCAGTGCAGCCGCCGGTGAAATCGCCCATTGCACTTCGTTGGCGACCACGGCCGCGGCCATCGGCCCGCCACCTTTATACGGCACGTGCGTGCTGTTGATGCCGGTGAAGCTGACGAACAGCAGGCCCGCGAGGTGGCTGGACGCGCCGACACCTGCCGAGCCCATATTCAGCTTGCCGGGCTGCGCTTTGGCGAGTGCGAGAAAATCTTTCACGCTTTTCACCGGCAGCGTCGGATTCACCACCATCACCGCTTCGACATTGGCGAATAGCGATATCGGTGCGAAATCCTTTAGGGAAACGCGGATTTAATAAGGAATTTTGCCAACGGAGGATGAGGGCTAAGCGTTAAATATAGACCGTCAAGCACGAAGAGCGAAAATGAAGCCGCCAGAGCCAACCCAAGTGAGTTTCGCCCAAGCCGAATACGAGAAGAAGAAAAAGCGTACGCGACGCGAAGTATTTCTGGAACAGATGGAACAAGTGGTGCCGTGGTCACGGC
>CAMBGJ010000273.1 GCA_945865805.1 Bordetella parapertussis | reverse complement strand
TGCAAGCGGGCGCCGTGTCCACGGACGTGCTGCTATCCACGCCCAACGGCCCGCGCACGCTTGCAATCGCCGGCGTGCTCGCCGGCGTCGAAAGTCTCCAGCGCATTGCGGTGCTCGACATCGACGCCGCGCAGGAACTGTTTAACCTGCAAGGGCAAATCACGCGGCTGGAACTGCGACTCGCACCAGGCGTGGATCGCGCCGCGTTCATCAAGCAGATCGCAGCCACGTTGCCGTCCGGCGTGCGCGCCGTCGCGCTCGAGGTGCGCGAGCAGCAGGCCGCCGCCATGTCGCGCGCCTATCGCGTCAACCTCACCATGCTGGCGATGATCGCGCTTTTTTCTGGCGCGTTGCTGGTATTCTCCACGCAGATGCTGAGCGTCGCGGAGCGCGGTAGTGAACTGGCGTTTCTGCGCGTGCTCGGCGTGACGCGGTGCGGCGTAGTGGCGCTGATGCTGTTTGAGGCCCTTCTGCTGGGCGCCATGGGCGCTCTGCTGGGCGCTGCACTGGGTTATGCGCTGGCATGGGGCGCGTTGCAGATGCTGGGCGGCGACCTGGGTGCGGGGTTCTTTTATGGTACGCGCCCGGCGTTATCGTTCGCGCCCGCGATCACCACACTATTCGTGTTGCTGGGCGCTACCGCCGCGCTGCTGGGTGCGTGGATACCGGCGCTCACCGCTGCGCGCGCACATCCGGCGCAGGCGCTGAAAACTGGCACGCTGTATGACAACACCGGCACCGGACCGCGGTCTGCCATCGGCGCCACGCTCTGCGCGGCGAGCGCGCTGTTGGCGCTGGCGCCCGCGATCAAGGGCATTCCCGTGTTCGGCTATATCGCTATTAGCGGCATGCTGATCGGCGCGATTCTGCTCACACCTGCGATTTGCGCTGGCGTGTTCCGCTTCGCCGCACGCCACACTGAAACGCTAGCCGCGACATCGCGCCTTGCCATCACGCGGCTGGCCAACGCCCCTGCGCAGGCTGGCATCAGCCTCGCGGCAATAATCGCGGCGGTGAGCCTCGCCGGCGCCATGGCGATCATGGTCACTTCATTTCGTATTTCGGTCGAACATTGGCTGGAGCAAGTGCTGCCTTCGCCCGCCTACCTGAGACAAAAATCGTCGGTGCAAGAAAAATCGCAGGGCTATTTCGACGCTGCCGCGCAGGTGGCGATACGTGCGACACCGGGTATCACGCGCGCTGAATTCGTGCGCACCGAAATGCTGACCCTCGATCCGGCGCGCCCGCCGGTGGGGTTGGTGATCCGCGAGTTTGGCGACAGCGCGAAAGAGCAGCCGGACAAACGCCTGCCGCTGGTGAAGCGCTACAGCACAGCCGGCGATACGACGCCGCTGGCGTGGGTGTCGGAATCGTTTCTCGATCTCTACCACGAGAGCCTGCAACTGGATCACGACAACGGCGGCACGTTTGATCTGCCGCTGCCGATGAACGCCAAAGGCGTGGCCACGCTACGTGTGCAGGTGGCCGGAGTATGGCGCGATTATTCACGCCAGCATGGCTCGGTGGTGATGCAACTGCCGGACTACACACGCGCCACAGGCGATGCACGCGCGTATGACGCGGCGCTGTGGCTACGCGAAGGTGTCACCGCCGCCGCACTACTACCGGCGCTGGAAACACGCCTGCCCGACATACCCGCGCTCGACCTGACCGAAACCGCCGACGTGCGCGCGCTGACGTTGAGCATCTTCGACCGTACGTTCGCCGTCACTTACGCACTGGAAGCCGTAGCTGTACTGATCGGCCTAGCCGGCATGGCGGCGGCGTTCACGGGCCTGATCGTGGCGCGCCGCAAGGAATTTGGCATGCTGCGCCATCTGGGCCTGACGCGGCGTGAACTCACCCGCATGCTCACGCTTGAAGGCGCGGCACTCGCGGCACTCGGCGCGTTGCTGGGCGTGGCGCTGGGCGTGATCCTCGCGGTGATACTGGTGTTCGTGATCAATCCGCAATCGTTCGGCTGGAGCATGGATTTTCATTTGCCGGTGCTGCAACTGGGCGCCTTCGCGGCGACGTTGATTGCCGCCGCCACGTTCTCGGCGTGGCTCACCGCACGGCGCGTGATCGGCACGGATAGCACTAATAGCGTGGTGCTATCGGTGCGCGAGGATTGGTGAGTCTTATGCACCGGCGTGAATTCATGCGACGCACGCTGCTGCTGGCCGGCGGCGCAGCGCTGACCTCCGTGCATGGCGCTGAATTCAATTATGCGTCGGTGAAACCCGGCGCCCCTCTGCAATTCCCCCGCGATCACGGCGCGCACCCGGATCACCGCATCGAGTGGTGGTACGTCACCGGCTGGCTGGATCGCATTGAACAGCGCAACGCGCTCCCTTGTGGATTTCAGGTAACATTTTTTCGTGTGCGCACGCCATTGGTTGCAGGCGCGGGCGCCGGCCGCTTCACTGCCACGCAACTATTGTTTGCGCACGTTGCCGTCAGCGATTCGCGCATCGGCCACATCCTGCACGAAGAACGCGCCGCGCGCGCGGGCTTCGGCCTGGCCGAGGCCGGCATCGGCGATACCGATGTGCTGATACGCGACTGGCGCTTGCGTCGCGAGGCCGCCGGGCACTATCAAACCTTGGTACGCGCGAAAGAATTTTCGCTGGGCTTCAACATGCAGCCCAGCCACCCTGTGCTGTTGCAAGGCAATGCGGGCTTCAGCCAGAAAGGTCCCGTAATCGGTAGCGCCAGCAATTACTACAGCCAGCCGCAGTTGCAAGTCAGCGGTGAACTGACCGTGCGCGGCAAACGCGAAAAAGTTAGCGGCAAGGCATGGCTCGATCACGAATGGTCCAGTGTGCTGATGCCGCAGGGTGCCGTGGGCTGGGATTGGCTGGGTTTGAATCTGGATGATGGCGGCGCGCTGATGGCGTTTCAGTTACGCGGCAACGATGCACAAGCGCCGGCGGTGTGGTCTGCGGCAAAGCTGCGCGACACAGATGACACGATAACGCAACCGGCACGTGACACCATTACCTTCAAACCTACGCGCCACTGGACATCACCGCGCGGCGCACGTTATCCCGTCGAAGCGCGCATCACCATGGCCGGCCGCACACTACATCTGCGCCCGCTGTTCGACGCGCAGGAGCTGCACGCCCAGACCATGGGCAACACCTACTGGGAAGGCGCGGTCACCGCGTATGACAGCGAAGGTGCAAACGCGAAACGCATCGGGCGCGGGTATTGGGAACTCACCGGTTACGGCAAGCCGCTGCGGATTTGACGCAAGCCAAGGATTTGGCACACATCACATAAATATCTGTTTTAAAAATTAAATTCCGCGTTGATCCCAATGAAGTAAATGTGCCCCGGCGTGAACTCGTAAAAGCGGTTGTTCGCTTCGGCGAGCTGCACCGACTGAGCCAATTGATACTGGGTCACCGGGGAAAATTAAGAAAGCTTGAAGTTGACTTTGAGGATCGCTCGTTTGTTCAGCAACTGCTTTGCTTGCGAATCGCGGTGATTTTGTGCCACGCCCGGCGTGACCCGGATTTGCAGGGCCTACAACTCGAACCAGGCAGCGAGCCAGGGCGGCTTTTTGTTTTGAACTTCCGATCTGGATGGGCAGAAGCGTTTCCGCAGTCTACCCACCTGCTGCGAGAAGAGGTGCTGGCATGGCAAAAAACCCCGTGGACTTTGATTGTTTCTGAGCTTTCACAGCAGACTTGACGACCTGCTTTTAAACGATGTAAACGCGGTTTATCTTACCGTTTATAAAAAAAATATTTATGGCAATCGCAAAAACAATAGCTACACACGCTGCCCCAGCGTCACCCGCAGCGAACACGACTCCCGTAAAATCTGTTACTGTCAAAACCGTAACGGCGAAACCAGTCACACCAAAGCAGCCCGCCAAGAAAGCAGCGCCGCGCAAAGCAGTTGCTAAAAAACCAGCTGCTAAAAAACCACTATCCAAAGCATTTGCCCCAGTCAGAGCCACCAAGACGCTCAACCCCGTCAAAACAACAAAAGCTGTGAAAGTTGAAAAACCGAAAAAACCAAAACTGATTCGCGATAGTTTCACCATTCCAAAAGTTGAGTATGTTGTGCTTAAAGCACTCAAGCAACGTGCCACCAAGCTAACACGTGCTGTCAAGAAAAGTGAATTGTTGCGCGCCGGTATCAAGGCCTTGGCAGCAATGTCTGATGCTGCTTTCCTGAGTGCGCTTGAAATGGTGCCCGCGATCAAGACGGGACGCCCGGCTTCTGCCAAATAACTGCTACATCACCTCTGGTGATTGCACAGTCACGACTACCGTCTGACTGTGTCCGTCGCGGTCCCTGTTGCGCAGCCACCAGAGTGCGCCTTTTTTAAAGGCGCACTCGCTTTCCTTCAAGTTCAAAAGCTGCGCAATAGTTTGTCCCAGTATCGGTTGATGGCCAATCACCAGAATAGGATATTTGTTGATTGGCCATTGCACCAGCTCCAGCAACTGTGCAGGCGTGGCATCTGGCGCAAGTTCAGAGCGTATTTTGTACTTGCGCCCCAGAGCCAATGCCGTTTGCTCACAGCGCCTTGCCGGACTCACCCAAATGCGTGCGCCTTCAGGCAATTGCCTATCAAGCCACGCCGCCATACGCGCGGCCTGCTTCTCGCCGCGCTGGGTCAGCGAACGCTCTAAATCAACGCCTGATGTTTCATCGCCGAGTAGCCAGTCTTCGGCTTCTGCGTGGCGCCACAAAATCAGGTCCATGAGCTCCTCTTTGTTGAACTATTTTTTGCGTCGTGCCGAAGAAACGTAACGCCTCATCAGCGCAGCCTGCGCGCCATGTCCAGCTACGGTGTTGACACGGGTGTACTCTCCATTTGATGTCACGGGTTTTTAGACTTGTCCGGTTTTGGAGCACATGAATTGTCCGCTTTTTTGGTCAAGAGCGGTACTCGCTCCCGACGGCACGTCTGGCGGACGGTTCAGGCGGCCTGTTTTAAGTTCTGGGGGATGACTTTGCCTTCGCGGTTGTAGTCGGCTAACTTGCGCGGTCCGTGAAACACCGCCAGCTCGCCGTTGCTATAGCGATGCACGCGCAGCCATCAACATTTTCCAAGCCCAACGCCAAATGGTTTCACGCATTGGCGCTTCTGAATTGAAGAGTTACTCAGATTCTTTATCGTTTTGGTATCAGCGCCTTGCAGACGCTCTCATTGAGCAAGGTCGGCTTTCCGAAGCGCAGCAGGTACTGGACATGCTCAAGGAGGACGAGCAGTTCGAGTTTATTCGTCGAGCCTCAGACGCGGATCCACGCATTTCAAGGATCGGGTATACCACCACTGAGCAGGTTTGGCTGAAGCGCTACCGGGAGATCGCCGACCAGTTAGGGAAACTGGGCGCTGAGGAGCGGGAGTTGGAGAAGCAGGCAAAACTCGGCCTGACCCCGCAGCAGAAGCAGCGGCAGCTCGCGATAGCCGCAGACCTGAAGGTGGCCCAAACGGCGTTGCAGTCGTTCCTGAGTGAGATGCGAGAAGGCTTGGCCCAGAAGGGGCAGGCCCGCAAGGTTGAGGTTGAAGAAGTCAGCGCCCAGGCGATGCGGGAATCCCAGAGTCTGATCAAGGGGCTGGGAGATGATGTGGCGCTGCTGCAGTATTACATCACCGACAAGCGTGTGGGGATGATTCTGACTACCCCCGGCATCCAGTTGGCCAGAAGTAGCACAATTGACTCCAAAGAACTCAACCGCAAGATCGGTGAACTGCGCCGCTTACTGCAAGACCCCAAGTCAAACCCGGTGGCTGCTGCACAGGAACTGTACCGAGTCCTGGTAGCGCCGGTCGCGAAGGATCTTGAGGACGCAAAAATTAAAACTGTAATGCTTTCGCTGGACGGTGCGTTACGTTATCTGCCGTTCGGCGCGCTCCACGACGGCAAGCAATATCTGGTGGATCGCTGGAACCTGCCGATGTACACCAGTGTGACGAGAAACAAGCTGCGGGATACTGTTTCCCCGCAATGGCAGGCGGCAGGTTTGGGGGTGACAAAGGCGTGGCCGGAGTTCAAGCCGCTGGCTGGGGTGAGGACGGAGATGGGGGCGATCGTCAAGACGGCAGCTGGGGGATTTATGCCCGGTGAGGTGTATCTGGACGAGGCGTTCACGGCGACGCGACTGAAGGACGTGGGTCAGCGCAAGTTCCCGCTGATGCATGTGGCAAGCCACTTTCGGTTTAGTCCTGGGACGGAGGTGAATTCGTTCTTACTGCTAGGTGACGGTGAACGTCTAACTCTTGGCGACATTCGGACGCAGAACTACCGGTTTGACAATGTGGAGCTTCTGACTCTGTCGGCGTGTGATACGGGGCTTGGTGGAGGCCGCGACGAGCAGGGCAAAGAGATCGAGGGATTCGGCGTGATCGCGCAGCAGCAGGGGGCGAAGGCGGTGCTGGCGACGTTGGGGCCGGTGGCCGATGAGAGTACTGCCACGCTGATGGCAGACCTGTATCGCCGGAGGCAATCTGATTCACTCACCAAGATCGAGGCACTGCGACAAGCGCAGATAGCCATGCGAGTGCGGACCAAATACGCCCAAGGCCGTGAACATGAGCGGCGCGGTCTCGCCGGCAATACGCGCGACCGCCAGCAGAATGCCGGTCATGATGCCCGCTTGCGACGCGCGCACAGTGACCTGCATGATCATGATCCACTTGGGCGCGCCGAGCGCGGAAGCCGCTTCGGGCAGCGTATCGGGCACCAGACGCAGGATGTTTTCCGTCGTGCGAATCACCACCGGGATAACCAGCAGCGCCAGCGCAATCACACCGGCGGCGGCGGAGAAATGCCCCATCGGCTTGACCACCGCCGCATAGACGAACAAGCCGATCACGATGGACGGCGCAGACAATAAAATGTCGTTGATAAAGCAGGTGGCGTGACCGAGCACGGTACCGCGCCCGTATCAGGAAGTCGTTCCACTCAACAAAGAGCACCGCGTGGTGCTGCCGGCTGATGGCACGCTGCCGCCGGTGTTTCGCAACATGATGGTGACCCCGCTGTCGTACACCGAGTTCAGCCTCGCCTGTCACGACTACCCGGTGGTATTCGTCAGCGGCGATCAGGGCAAAACCGCGGTGGCGATGGCCGTGGTCGGCCTGGAACAGCAGCACAATCTGTTTGTTACGCCGGAGCTGGCCTGGGATCGCAACACCTATGTGCCGGCCTATGTCCGCCGCTAAGCGACTCAACCTCCGGGTGTGTCCAACTTTCTGTTAAGAACGGCAGTATTGATTAGCTCCAAGGTTGGCACCAAGTCTTTTTCAGTGCCAACTTGAACTGTAATATTTCTATCATATATATTTCATATAATAATTGGC
>CAMBGJ010000272.1 GCA_945865805.1 Bordetella parapertussis | reverse complement strand
GGCGCAGTGGCAACCTCGCGCACCTGCGCGCCCAGTGCGGCGAGTGTATCCACGGCGGATTCGATACCGGCGGCGATTTCAGGATCGGCTTCCATATCGCGCGCGTAAAAATGGCGCAGCACGCCGACGCGCACGCCGGTGATATCTTGGCCCAGATGTGCGGTATAGCCGCCACTGGCGCGATTGGCGCTGCCGGGGTCTTGCGCGTCGTGACCGGCGATAAGATCAAGCATCAGCGCGTTGTCGCGCACGGTGCGCGTGAGCGTGCCCACGTGATCCAGCGAGTACGAGAGCGGCACCACGCCGCGTCGGCTGACCAGGCCGTAAGTGGCCTTCATGCCGACCACGCCGCACATCGACGCGGGATTCCTCACTGAGCCGCCGGTATCGGTGCCGATGGCCGCCGGCAAAAAGCCTGCCGCGGTGGCCGTGCCCGAGCCGCTGGATGAGCCACCGCAGAAGTGATCGCGGTTCCACGGGTTACGCGCGGGCGGCCACGGCAAATCGAATGACGGGCCGCCGGTGGCGAACTCATGCGTCGATAATTTGCCCATGAACACACCGCCGGCTGCGCGCAGTTTTTGCGTCACCACAGCATCGCTTTTCGCTACGTTGTCCTGGAGGATTTTCGAGTGCGCGGTGGTGGGCAGCCCGGTGTAATCGACAATATCTTTCAGCCCATACGGCACGCCGTGAAACGGCCCGCGCCAATGGCCGCGCATGATTTCGCTTTCCGCGCGGCGCGCGTCTTCGAGCGCGATCTCGGGTGCGGCGCGCAGATACGCGTTGTAATTTTTGTCGTGCTTTTCCGCGCGCGCGATCAGCACCTTGGTGTATTCCACCGGCGATAATTGCCGCGTACGCAGCAGTTCCGACGCCTCGGCGACGGTGAGCCAGGCGAGATCAGTCATTGCGTGTCTCCTGCGTTCAGGCTGAACACATGCGACGGTTCGTCGGCATAGTTGAGTGTGTCGTTCTGCAACACGCTGCGCCGTGCGCGCGCGGCCTGGGTGGCGCGCAGCAGCTCCTGCAAGTGTATGGTGGTCAGATGCGTCATGCCGATGTCCGCTGCCATCTGACGCACGTCGTCGATGTCCAGGTTGCCGTTTGCCATGGGGTCTCCGTGTGGTGTGTGGCAGAATTCAGTTTCTGCCGTGATTCATCTGTAACATTTTAGCGCGTGCCGCGTCAGGACAAATGTCACGCAACGACAGAATTAAAATAATATCAATTAAAACAATTACTTACGGAATATCCGTGCGCGTATCGGCGGCACCTGCGTTATGGCATTACGTAGCGCAGGCGCGGGCGGCGCGAAGCAGCTACACTTTGTCTGGCTCACAATAACCGAGGAGATCATGGCGATGGAACACAATAAGAAAGCGTTGGCGGCTTGCGCGTTGGGTGCGGTGATGTTGGCGGGAGCGGCGGTGGCGCAGCCTTACCCCAACAAACCGATTGAATTGATTGTCACCACCTCGGCGGGTAGCGGCGGCGACGTGGTGTCGCGCTCGGTGGCCGAAATCATCCGCAAAGAGAAATTTCTGCCGCAATTGATTCTGGTGAATAACCGCGTTGGCGGCGCGGGCGTGGTGGGCTACACGTTTTTCAAAACGCGGCGCGCTGATCCGTACAGCATGATGTCGGTGACGGGCACCATTCTACTGATGGCGCATCGCCCCGATGTGGCGATCGGGCTGGAGAATTACACGCCGCTGGCGCTGTTCGCGATCGATCCGCAGACCATCATGGTACACGCGGATTCGCCGTATAAAACGTTCAAGGATCTGATGGCCGCGGCGCAACGCAATCCGGAAACCGTAACCGGTGCGACCACCTCCACCGCCGGCACCGGGCGCATGGTGATCTACCTGATGGAAAAGCAGATTCCCAGCACGCGCATCAAGTTTGTCAATTTCAAAGGTGGCGGCGAAGCCGTCACCTCCGTTGCGGGCGGCCACACCACCTTTACCACGGAGAATCTGAGCGAAGGGCTGGGCTTTGTCGAAGGCAAAAAGCTGCGCGTGCTCGCCATCGCAGCCGACAAGCGCCTGCCGCAGGCGCCTGACGTGCCGACACTGCAGGAGCTGGGCTATCCGATTGCCGCAGGCACCATCCGCGGCTTTACCTTCACGGCGGGCGTGCCCAAAGAGGCGGTGACGACGATGGAAGCCGCGCTCAAAAAGGCACATGAGTCGTCCGAGTGGCGCGAGATCGCCAAGCGCAATATTTTTCAGGATGTCTTCATGGGCAGCGCGGAATTCAGCCAGTTTCTCGCCAAGCGCCTGACGGAATACCGTGAGTTTTACGACGCCATCGGGATGGGCAAAAAACCGTAACTGCCCGCATCCGTAAACCATGAATGCGTTCAGGCTGGTGCAGGTAGCCGATATCCATCTCGGCGCGAGGCATGAGTTTCATCTCGATAACTGGCGCAAGGTGCTCGCCTGGATCGAACGCGAGCGACCGGATCAGGTGGTGGCCAACGGCGACCTCATCCTCGGCGATCCCGATGATGAGGTGGACTACGCGTTCGCGCGCGACGAACTTGCACGTCTGCCGGTGCCTTGCCGTTACCTGCCCGGCAATCATGATGTCGGCGACAACATCGTTTCCGGCAACATGGAAAAACGCGTCAACGATGCGCGTTGCGCGAGGTTTGTTTCGTATTTCGTCGAAGAACGCTGGGCGTTTGAGGCCGCTGGTTGGGGATTTGCCGGTATCAACGCGCAGTGGCTGGGCAGCAATGGCCAGCCTGCCGAAGCCGCACAGTGGCAGTGGTTGCAGCAAACGCTGGCGGGCTTTGCCGGCAAGCGCATCGCACTGTTTTTGCATAAGCCGCTGTTTCTCGATCACCCCTCGGAGCGGGATCACGAAACCCCCAGCGTGCGCCAATCGGTGATCGATGCCGACAGCCGCGCGCGCCTGCTTGCGCTGTGTAAAGAGCACGGCGTGCGGCTGATCAGCAGTGGCCACAAGCACCAGACGCGCTCGTTCGCGCTGGAGGGCATCTACTACATCTGGGCACCGTCCACCGCGTGCGTCAATGGCGCGCCCACGTCTTTGCATTGGGGCGCGCGCGAGGTGGGCTTTGTCGATTATCGTTTCCACCCCGATGGTTTTGAACATCGTATCGTCGGCGCGGATTTTCTCTTCCGCCACGAGAGTTATATGCGTAAGTTGCAGGCGTAAATAACGCACGGCGGCGCGCTTCGTGTCAAAATCACACCATGGCTGAAAATCAACAATGGGCTTTCCGGGATTCGCTGCAACCCAAGCCTGAAGAAACGCAGTTTGATCTCGGGCGCGCGCTCGACTCGATGGTATTGATTCGTGCGGAAGTGCCAGCGGACGGTTACACCGCCGCCAACCTCGGCACCGAGCGCGGCGGTTACGGTGCAGTGATCCGCGAGGATGGCCTGGTGCTGACCATCGGCTATCTGGTGACAGAGGCGACGCAGATTTGGCTCACCACCAATCGAGGCGCAGTGGTCGAAGGTTACCCGCTCGCCTATGACCGCACCACCGGCTTTGCGCTGATCCAACCGCTGGGCAAGCTCGACGCGCCGCCGCTTAAGCGTGGCCTCGCCGCCGATCTCAAGGTGGGCGATGCGCTGTTTGTGCTCGGCCATGGTGGTCGCCCGCATGCCTTGAACACCAAGCTCATTGCCAAAAGCGAATTTGCCGGCCCGTGGGAATACCTGCTCGACGAAGCGTTGTTCACCACCCCGGCGCATCCGCAGTGGGGCGGCACGGCGCTGCTTGATGCGCAGGGTAATCTGGTCGGCACCGGTTCCCTGCTGGTGCAGCAGGTATTGAACGGCGAAGAGGTGCACGTCAACATGTTCGTGCCCATCGATTTACTCGACCCCATCCTCGAAGGCATGCTGCAAACCGGCCGCAGCCCGCATCCGCCGTGCCCGTGGCTCGGCCTGCGCGCGCAGGAGGTGGAGGACAAACTGGTCGTAGGAAATGTCGCCGCTGGCGGCCCTGCCGCGCGCGCCGGTGTGCAAATGGGTGATGTGGTGCTGGGCGTGGGCACCGAGCGCGCCAAGAGCCTCGGAGATTTGTTCCGCGCCATTCGACGGCTCGGCCCGGCGGGCGTTGAAGTGCCGCTGATGCTCGCGCGCGGCGGCGAGGTGTTGCGCATTGCAGTCAAGTCAGCGGATCGCGATGATTTTCTCAAGAAGCCGAAGCTGCACTGAGCGGGCACCAAAAAAAATGTAGCGTTGCGTAGCCCGTAAGGCGCGCAGCGAATTACGGGATCGTGGATCGTGGATCGTGATATCGCCCCCGTAATACGCTGCGCTTCATACGGGCTACGGCTTGATGTTCTGTAAGTATTTGTTTTTATTGATCTTTATCTGATCGCTACACCGCCGTGATCGGCTGCCCCGCGACTGACGTTGACGGCTTGCCATCCACGCCGACCGGCACGTCGCCCACCAGCGTGACGCGATAAAACTGGCGGTCGAATTCCGCATCGAAAATATCCCTCGGCGCGAGATGAGCGGTGGCGCGGTTGTCCCAGAACGCGACGCTGCCCGGCGCCCAGCGAAAGCGCGTGGTGAATTCGGGACGCACGATGTGCTCCCACAGGAATTCCAGCAGCACCTGACTTTCGCGCGGTGACACGCCGACGATTGATTTCAGAAACGACGGGCTGACGAACAGCGCGCGCTCGCCGGTTTCCGGGTGCACTCGCACAATGGGATGCTCGCTCACCAGCGTGCGCTTACGCATCAGTTCCAGATATTCCGGCGTTTGATCCACGCCGGTTGGTGGCGCGAAGCGATGCACGCCGCGCAAGCCATCGACAAACTTTTGCATCACCGGCGACAGCGCGTTGTAGGCCGCCACCAGATTGGTGAACTGCGTGTCGCCGCCATAGGGCGGGATCACGTCGCCGCGCAGCATCGAGGCGGCGGGCGGATTGATTGCCGCAGTGATATCGGTGTGCCAGCCCGACCACGCGCGAAACAGCACTTCGCCCTGATAGCGATTGGCCTTGCGGTTTTTCGCCACGGAATAAATTTGCGGATACTCGCCGTCGCTGCCGTACACCACATGCCCGGCGGTGGTGTCGCCGAAGTGGCGCGCGGCCGCGATGTGCTTGCAGTGATCCAGCGCCTGATCACGAAAGAACACCACTTTCCAACGCAGCAGCGCGGCGCGTACGGCGCTCACGTGCGCTGGTGGCAAGGGCTGTGACAGATCAACGCCGCGTATCTCCGCGCCGATGTGTATCGCCATCGGCAACACTTCAACCGCGCTGGCTGGCTGGGTTACTGCTTCCCGCAATGCTTGCACTGACATGGCTGGCTCTCCTTTGTGTGCTGTCGGTTTATCCGCTCAAATCCCGCAGGTGATTCTGCGCCCGATGTGTCCGGTGGTGCAACTGTTAGTACGACTGCCCCCTGCACCAGGGCGCGTCACGGCGCGGTCAGCCCCGCGTCGCGCGCGAGCCGGGTGAATTCTTCCACGTGTTTTTTCAGGAATGCAGCGAATTCCTCGGTGGAATTACTCGCCACGAGATCGATGCCCAGATCCTGGTAGCGCTTGCGCAGTTCGGCGCTGCCAGCCGTGCGCGCCACCTCTGCGCGCAGGCGCTCGACCACGGCGGGCGGCGTGCCCGCTGGCGCCAGCAGGCCGTTGAAGGTGGAGTCTTCAAAGCCTGGCAGCCCGGCTTCGTCGATGGTGGGCACGTCCGGCATCAGCGGCGAACGTTTGCGCGGGGTGACGCCCAGCGCGCGCAGCTTGCCGGCGCGCACATGCGGCAGCGACGTGGTGACCTGATCAAAGCGCAGCATCACGTGCCCGCCCACCAGATCGATCACTGCGGGTGCTGCGCCCTTGTACTGAATGTGCAGCAACTTGATGCCCGCACGGCGGCTGAACATTTCTGCCGCCACGTGGCCGGTGGAACCGGCACCGGACGAGCCGCTGGAAATTTCGCCGGGGCGTTGTTTGGCAAGCGCGATGAATTCTTTGACGGTGCGCACCGGCAGCGCCGGGTTGATCACGAACACCAGCGCGGTGTCGCTGGTCATCGATACGGCGGCAAAATCTTTGATCGGATCGTAACCGGCATCCCTCACCATCGTCGGCGTGCGCGCATAAGTGTTGGAAATCGCCAGCAGCGTGTAACCATCGGCGGGCGAACTTTTGACATGGCGCGTGCCGATAATCGCGCTGTTGCCGGGACGATTTTCGATCACGAACTGCTGACCGAAGGCCTTGGCGAACTGCTCAGCGTAAGCGCGCGCGACGACATCCTGATTGCCGCCAGCGGCCACCGGGTTGATGATGCGCACGAGTTTGACGGGGTAGGCGCTTTGCGCGTGGCAGATTGTTGCGCTGGCTGCTGTCAGGATCGCGGCGGTGACGATGGTGGGGATGCGGCGCATGAAGGGTTCCTTCGTGGTAGCGTGACCGTGACATTACCTGAAGCGGCGTTGATATGAAACAAATGCGACGGCAGGTAGTCGAAGGATAATCGTGCCATACAGCTTAAACGGAGAGCGCAACATGAGAGGGTTCAGTCGCAGGCATTTTTTCCGCGTGGTAGCGTTGGGGGGATTATTGATCTCGGCAAGTGCGATGACGCATGCGACCGCAGCCGATCGCGTGCAGGAAATGAACGGCATCCCGTTTGTCTCCGGCGGCATCGGCACCGATTCGCGTGACAGCCTTGCCGCGCGCGAAAAATCCTACAACTTCAAACTGGTGATGACACTGGAAGGCAGTGGCGCTTTTGTCGCCGATGCGCGGCTGACGCTCGCCACCGCTGGCGGGCAGCGGCTGGTGGAAACCGTCACCGAAGGGCCGATATTTCTGGCGGGATTGCCTGCGGGTTCGTACGTGGTGAGCGCCACGTTTCGCCATGTGACGCACAGCAAGAAATTTCAACTGCGTGCCGACCGTTTGCACACCGAATACCTGCGCTGGCCCGCAGACCCCAAGCTCGATGTGACCACGCCGTGGGAAGAACGTAACGCCAAATAAAAAAGATCAAATAAAACAGATACTTAGGGTTTTTTGCGCTGGGGCTGCTGGCGACGTTTTCGCCACGCGAGATCCACATGGCCGAGCGGGGTTCATATTCTGGTAATCAGACTTTCCGCTTTCGGCGTGCATAGCTATCGTATCGATTGACGGCAGCGCAATGATTCCGGACACTCGGGTATTCCGTTCCCCATTGATCGCCGAGTAACTTATTCATGAATGCCCCTCAGCCGTCCACATCCTGTCCGCTGGAAGCCACGCGCAAACTCGCGCCGCTGATACGCGAGAACGCCAACGAAATCGAAAAAACACGCGAGTTGCCGCGCCCGGTGTTC
>CAMBGJ010000271.1 GCA_945865805.1 Bordetella parapertussis | reverse complement strand
TCGACTGGCTTGGTGGGCTCCCAGGCAGCAGCATGCGCCACATGGCCCGTCACAAAAAATGCAGCCGCCAGCAGCAACGGGGTAAATCGAACTACAGTAACTCGCACTACCAGCGCTTCCAGAGCGTTTAAGGCCTTCATAATCTCTTCCTTCAAATTCACCTGTAACGACATTAGGGAAACGGATGTTTCCCCGCGCCAAGAGCCCTGTTCGGGTCGATTTCTTTGGCGCTATTTATTGTTCCGCAATCGGCACTTTAGCAGCGTTGACCACCGTCAAGTATTGTTAAAACATTGTTTCGAAAAATATTCAACAAAAACAATGGGTTATGAAGAACCGTGCCGAAACCGTCGTATCGCGTAGCCCGTACACGCGAATTTTTAGCGAGTGGCTATCGCGCAGCACCCGCCACCGCTTTTTTTCGCGCTATCGCGCCCGCCGCGAGCACCAGTGCCGCTGCGGCAACTTGCAGCCAATGAAATTTAACCGGATAGCCGAATGCCGTTCCCAGTTCCACCTTTGGCCAGCCCGACGGCGCAGAAAACCACGCGCTCCATAACGTATCGGTGATTAAAAGATCGCCCGCCACCCAACCCAGCAACGCAGCGCCGACGAAAATAATCACCGGCCATCGAGTCATCAGACGCGCGAGCAACGTCGCGCAAAATACCACCAGAGGTATCGACAGCACCAAGCCCATGATCAGCGCGAGGCTGTTACCCCCGGCGGCTGCAGCCACAGCGAAAACATTGTCCACGCTCATCACTACGTCGGCGATGAGTATGGTTTTGATGGCACCAATCACGCGGCGCTCGCCCGCCACCGGCGCGTCGTTATCCTGCGGCAGCAACAGTTTGACGGCGATCCAGCCTAACAACAGCGCACCGGCGATTCTAAGACCGGGCCAATCCAGCAACGCCGCCGCCAACAGCGTCAGCGCAATACGCACCGCGATCACCGCGACCGTGCCATACGCCACGGCCTGGCGTTGTTGGTGCGCGGGCAGCGCACGCACGGCCAGCGCAATCACGATCGCGTTGTCCGCAGACAACACCACATTGAGCAGGATGACTTGGCCTAGCGCAAGCCAGAATTGCGGATCACCTAGCAAAACTTACCCGCACCGCGCATTGGCGCGGCTAACGATGCACAGCACGGGAATCGGCGAATCCGCCAGCGCATTGGTAGTCTGGCTGCCCAGCAGGGTCTTGCGAAATCCGCTATGGCCATGCGATGCAGATCAGGTCGCATTTTCTCTTTAGGCGGCGGCGAGGATGGCGCCTGCGGGATATTCGTCGGTACGGTGCGGCTCTTGCACGGCACGCCCGCTTGTTTCGCCAAGTTTTCGATGTAACCCGGATATTGGGCGGCGACTTTTTCGACCAGCGCCTTGTGTTCCGTCGTGGTCATATAACCGACCGGCAACAGACTTTTGTCAATGCCGGGGGTGACCGCAGACGCGGCACACGTTGACTCAAATCAACGCGCGCCGCGTTCACGCTTATTTCGCGTACGGCAGTACCCAGATCAGCATGCCGAGGATGTAACAGATGATCGAGCACACCAGCGTAAACGGAATACTCCACTTCAGAAACTCTTTGAGCGACACCTTGCGCCCTTCTTCTTTTTCGCCGAGGCTCAACGCGACGTAGAGTGCCGGTGCGCCCGCGATGGTGAGATTGCTGCCGAGCGTGCCCGACCACAACACCATCCAGTACAGAGGCCATGGCTCGACGCCCGCTTTGGCCAGATCCTTGATGGTGTGCAGAAACGTCAGAATGTACGCATCGTGTTCGACCAGCCCGACGATCGGCACGGTAACCCAGTAAAGAATCGTCGCACCCAAGGCATAGTTCTCCAGGAAGATCGGTTTTAACGCCGCCGCCAGCTTATCAAGGATGTGCGCTTTTTCCAGACCACCCACTAACGCGAACAACGCCACGTAAAAGAAAATCGCGCGCCAGTCCAACTCTTGCAGGCATTCCTCAAAGCTGTGCGCCTGCTTCACGCGGTCGCCCAGCAGCGCCAACACCAGCACCAGCGACACCGCGCCAGTCATGGTAATAAAGCCCAACGTCACACCGATGTGTTCACGTGCCGACATCGCAACCACGGTGGCGATGAACCAGCCCACCACGATGGTGGCGAACAGCGGGTTTTCGATCTTGGCTTCAACGCCGAGCGAAGCCAGGTCGGTCACGCGTTTGTGGCCGCGGAAGCCATACCAGTACATGAACCCCAGCGTGATCAGGAACGTCACCATCAATATCGGGAACGACGACGGGCGGCCAAACTGCCAGATGAAGTCGAAGAATTCCGCACCCGCGACGCTATGCAGCATCTGCGGCGGCAGATCGCCGATGATCAGTGCCGTGCCCATGAAGTTGGCACCGAAACCGATCATCAGCACCACCGGCACTGCGGGCAATTTAAGCGCGCGGCACAGCGGCAGCGCGACGGGTGCCATCATCAGAATCGTCACCACGTTGTCGACGAACATCGAGATGAAACCGGCGAGGAAGGTGAGAATAATCACCAACACGCCCGGTCGCCCGCCCGATAATTTCAACGCCTGTATCGACAGCCAACTGGGCACACCGGATTTGCCAAAATAACCGGCAATGACCCAGACGCCGATCAGAATCGCCATCACGTTCCAGTCCACCAGCTTGAAGGCATCGATGTCGGTCATCACGCCTGCCCAGACCATGATGGACACACCGATCAGCGCGGCAAGCGTGCTGTCGATCCAGTTGGTAATCACCACCACGATGGTGAGCGCGAATACAATCAGGGTAAACCACTGCATGGGTTCCATAATTTTCCTTTAAAAACAAATACTTACATTAAAATAAATCAATTCAATTACTTGGCGGGCTGCGTCACCGCAGGCACGCTTGGCACGCCGGATTTTCCTTTGGGTGTGGGATGCCAACCGGTAATCATCAGCATCACGATAAACCCGATGACATACGCCAGCGCCACATGCCAGCCGTGCCGCACCCAGCGCCCGACAGAGCGGGCTTCAGGAAACATGTTCGACAGCGCAACCCCTGCGGACGAGCCGAACCAGATCATCGATCCGCCAAAGCCGACCGCATAGGCCAGCATGCCCCAATCGTAGCCACCCTGCTTTAAGGCCAGCGCGGTGAGCGGGATATTGTCGAACACGGCCGACAAGAACCCCAGGCCAAACGTCGATTGCCACGATGCCACCGGCAGCTTTTCCACCGGCATCAGCGAAGCGCACAGAATCAGCGACAGCAGGAAAATGCTGCCCTTGAACGCTTCGGGCAGCAGCCCCCAGTCCGGCTTGCGTATGGGGATCGCTATCAGAATCGCCAGCCAAACCGCCGCGCCGATGAACGGGAACTTGTCGCTCATGTGGGCCAGCGTGCTGTTGGCGATCACGTTGGCGATGATGGCAAATGAGAGTATCAGCACCACGATACTCACGCGCGCCCAATCAATCACCACGCCTGCCGAAGCGTCTTTCGAAATCGGCGAATACTTGTGTTGCTGAAACGCTGCGGGTATGCCGAAAATCACCAGCGCCACACTCGCCGCGACGTAAGCATCCAGCACAGCAACCGGGCTTACACCGTCGATCCACATCATCGTGGTCGTGGTATCACCCACCACGCTGCCAGAGCCGCCAGCGTTTGACGCCGCGACAATCGCCGCCAGATAACCGATATGCACCTTGCCGCGAAACACCGTCATCGCGATGGTGCCGCCGATCATCGCCGCCGCGATGTTGTCGAGAAAGCTCGACAGCACGAAGATCATCACCAGCAGCATGAACCCGCCCTTCCAGTCGTCGGGCAGGAATTTCGGCAACCACGCCGGGATGCGACTTTCCTCGAAATGCTTGGACAGAATCGCAAAACCGAGCAGCAGCCCCAGCAGGTTGGCCAGAATCACCCATTCGTGCGCCATGTGCGCACCGAAGCCCGCAAGACCTGCGCCGGTTTTAAACCCGGTGAAAATGAACTTGTAGGTAACGATGGTCGCCAGACCGATCAGCGCCACGCGCAGGGTGCTGCCGTGAAACAGCGCCACGCCGAGCAACGTACAGGCAAACAAAATGAAATCCACCGGAATGCCCAACACCGCTGGCCCTTCTCCCGTGGCGTGCGCCAGCATCGGCAACAACATCAGCGCTGCGCCCGTAGCCAAAACTTGAACTGAAAACCGCATGCGTGCTCCTCTCGATTAATCACCGCCAGCCACATGCGCCGCGCGCGGGATGCGCACGAACATCGCGACGGACCTTACCCCGCCCGGCGTCTTATGCGCCGGTACGTTTTGCAGGCAAAGGTCTCGCAGACAAAAATCGAGATTGCCGGTAGGACCGGGGCAGCGAACGATATCCGCTGCCCGTGTTGACGGCCCTGCCGCGGCGCTGCTCCTCACTAACGCCGTAGCTACTCCCCTTTGAAGTGCATGCCGCGCAATTAACCCGACATGCGGGCGCTTTGTAACATGGCGATTTCCAATGCGTCAAGGTTAATGGCGCCGATTACAATTGGTAATCACAGGCCGCGCCCGTGGACGAGCGTCAGTGCAAATATGAAACCCTTTACAATTCAACAAGTTATCAAATTCCATGACGAATGGCCTGGCGGCACGGGCCGCATTTGGGCGTGCTTGGGGGAGCGCCGCCGTGTAGATTGTGTCGGAGTTGACGGGCCGCCGACCGGCGGATACTGTGCCGGGCATCGTTTTCGGCAACGTACGGCAACGTAAAGCAACGTAAAGCAACGTAAAGGTCAGCATCATGCAACAACGCAATTTAGGCAATTCCGGTCTCAAAGTCTCGCTGGTGGGTTTGGGCTGCAACAACTTTGGCGGCGACCGCATCGATCTTGAGGCGTCGCGCAAGGTGCTGAACAAGGCCTTCGATCTGGGCATTACGCTGATCGACACGGCGGACACCTACGGCAATCGCGGCGAGTGCGAAAAGATCCTCGGCGAGTGTCTCGGCGCCCGGCGCAAAGACATCGTGCTCGCCACCAAGTGCGGGCTGCCGATGGACGAGGCGGGCACGCTTAAAGGTGCGTCACGCCGCTACATCATGGCGGCCATCGATGCGAGTCTCAAGCGGCTGAAAACCGACTGGATCGACCTTTACATCATTCACCGCCCCGATCCGCAGACGCCGATTGAAGAAACCCTGCGTACGCTCGATGATCTGGTGCGCGCGGGCAAGGTGCGTTACACCGGCTGCTCGACGTTCGCTGCGTGGCAAGTGGTCGACGCGCACTGGACCGCCAGGTACCACAACCTGAATCACTTTGTCACCTGCCAGGACGAATACAACCTGCTCAAACGCGGCATCGAAAAAGACCTGCCCACCGTGATGCAAAACCACGGTCTGAGCTTGATCCCGCACACGCCGCTCGCCTCCGGCCTGCTCACCGGCAAATACAGGCGCAACGCGCCCATGCCCGCCGGTGCGCGCATGACGCGCGAAAAGCGCCAGGCTGACCGCTGGATCAGCAACGCCAACTGGGAAATGGTCGAGCGCCTCACGGCCTTTGCCGAAGCACGCGGCCACAACCTGCTGGAGCTCGCCATGAGCTGGCTCGCGGCACGCCCCACGGTCGCCAGCATCATCGCCGGCGCCACATCGCCCGAGCAACTGGAACTCAATGCGCGCGCCGCTGCGTGGCCGTTGTCGGCTAACGATCTGGCCGAGATTGACCAACTGACGCAGCCCGGCTAGTCCTGTCAAAACGCACCATGCGACACTTTATAGTCTTGATGGTCGCGCTGCTCGTGACGGCCTGCGCCTCAACACCGCAGGCTTCGCGCGAGCGTGATGCGGAGGCCAAGCGCTTTGGCAGCAGCCCGGCAGCCGCAACGGTTTATATCTACCGGCCCACCACCAACCCGGCACCGCACGACGAAACCGTGTTGTGGATCGACAACCAGTTGATCGGCGCCACCCTGCCCTTGGCCTATTTCAGGGTGCATCTCGAGCCGGGCCGCCACGTGATGAATGGTCTGGCACACGACAACGGTCGGCTGGCGCTGGAGGTTCGTCCTGGCGAGGTGTATTTTGTTGAGCAGCTAATCACCAGCGGGCAATCGCAATTTCGCCTGGTTTCGGCGGATTTAGGCCAAAAAGTGATCACTAACTGCTGTCATTTGCTGGAAACCTGGGCACCGGGCCAAAGACCCTTGCTTCGCTAGGCAAAATCGTAGATAATTCGTCCCTTTTTCGACGCGGGACAACCCCGCAGGACGCCACCATGAAATCCGAAATTCACCCCGAATACAATGCGCTAGCCGTGGCCTGCAGTTGCGGCGCCAAGTGGACCACCGGCTCGACGCTGACCAAAGATCTGCACGTTGAAGTGTGCTCGTCCTGCCACCCGTTTTACACCGGCAAACAAAAGATCGTCGATACCGCCGGTCGCGTTGAGCGCTTCAACCAGAAATACGGCAAGCGCACGCCCGCCACCAACAAGGCTGCCGCACCCGCTGCCGCAGAGGCCGCCATCGCCACTGATACGGCTGCCGCGTAATTTGCGCCGTATTACCCCAGTAGATATTCAAGGGCAGCCGCGCGCTGCCCTTTTTCTTTGTAATCACAGGTGAATAGATCATGAAAAAATTTCGTATCGCAGTGATCCCCGGCGACGGCATCGGCAAGGAAGTGATGCCCGAAGGCCTGCGCGCGCTGGAGGCCGTGGGCCGCAAATTCGGCATTGAGTTCAAATTCGACGAATTCGACTGGAGCTGCGACTACTTTGCCAAGCACGGCAAAATGATGCCCGACGACGGTCTCGAACAACTCAAACAACACGATGCGGTGTACTTCGGCGCCGCCGGTTGGCCCGCCACCGTGCCCGATCACATTTCACTGTGGGGCCTGCTGATTCCGTTTCGCCGCGGCTACGATCAATACGTCAACCTGCGCCCGGTGCGCCTGATGCCTGGTATGAAATGCCCGCTCGCCGACCGCAAGCCCGGCGACATCGATTTCTGGGTGGTGCGCGAAAATTCCGAAGGCGAATATTCCTCCGTGGGTGGCCGCATGTACGCCGGCACCGAGCGCGAGTTTGTCACGCAGAACGCGGTGTTCTCGCGCATCGGCACCGACCGTATTTTGAAGTACGCGTTTGATCTGGCCGCCACGCGCCCGAAAAAACATCTCACCTCGGCCACCAAATCCAACGGCATCTCGATCTCGATGCCCTACTGGGACGAACGCGTCGCCGAGATGGCGAAAAGCTATCCCGTCATCAAGGTCGATCAGTTTCACATCGACATCCTGTGCGCACATTTTGTAATGCACCCGGACTGGTTCGACGTGGTGGTCGGCTCCAACCT
>CAMBGJ010000270.1 GCA_945865805.1 Bordetella parapertussis | reverse complement strand
CGCCGCATAAGGCACCGAAAGAGGCAGATACGTTAAAAAATCGATGTGAAGAGGGAAAATATCGGGCGATTGCGCATGCCGTGAACAAAAAATGCGCACTGCGCTTCGACGTTTCTCAAAAATTGATTAAATCTGCGTTTCCCTAGCATCACTATCATGAAAAAAACCGTTTACTACTTCCATTCGCTGTCATCGCCGTGGGCCTATCTGGGCTGGCCCAAATTCAGGGCGTTGATCGAAAAACACGATCTTGACGTGATCGCGCGCCCCACGCGCATCGTGCCGCCCAACGGTGGCATCCCGCTGCTGAGCCGCCCGGATGCACGGCGCAACTATCATGAAGTCGAACTCGATCGCTGGCGCAAACGGCTCAACATGCCGCTCGCGCTGCGCCCCAGGCACTACCCGACACAAAACGAATTCTGCGCGCGCATGGTGATCGCTGCGGATCAGCTTGGCTACGGTCAGCACAAAGTGCTCGCACTAAGCCATGCGTTGCTGCACGCCCTGTGGAGCGAGGAACGGGACGTGAAGGATGCCGCCGTTCGTGTGGCAACCGCCAACGCGCTCGGCCTGGACGGGGCAAAACTGCTGGCGATGCAGGACACCCCGCCAATCATGGCCGCATGGCAAGCGAGCGAACAGGAAGCGCAGGCGCGCGGCATCTTCGGCACGCCGACGTGGATATACCGCGACGTGCTTTACTGGGGCCAGGACCGGCTGGATTTTCTCGACGAAGCGCTCAGCGCCGCAAGCTAAGCTGATTACACCACGGTGATGCGCGTCGTTTCAGTAACGGCAAAACCGTTGTCGCCGCTCCATTTGAATTCCAGCGTGCCACTTTCCGTGGCGACAGTGGAAAACTGAATGTAGGGGTTGGCCGACACCGACGGGTGCAACTCCGCGCGAAACACCTCAACGCCGTTATACAGACACACAAACGTGGTGATGATGTCGCGCGCAACCGGCACGCCCAGATGCGTGCGCCGGAAGCCGGTTTCCATTGAGTGCGCAACCAGCGTTTTGATGTCGATGATCTCGCCGCGCCGGGCACTCTTGGGTACATCGATGCGTGCGTTGGCCATGACCGATCAGGCGAGCTCTTCAAGACACGCGGCCAGCGTGACAATCATGAACACGCTGTCGGACCAGAACGAACCGTCGTTCATTTGCGCGATGGCAATCACGTTCTGCGTATCGGCCAGCCGCACCCGCGTCGCCACGTACGCACGCCCGGCACGCGGGCCGATGCGAAAACTCGCCATCTCCGGCAGCGGATTGCGTTCGGTAAACACGTGGATGGCCGTTACGTGATCGGCCTCGGTCATGGGGCTTTCCACGCTCACCGTCAGCGGCACCAGGTGGCCGTTTTCCACCAGCGGCGGCACCCCCAACTTGACGCGGCCTTTGTTGATGGGGTTCGCGCCGGTTAATTTGCGGATGGCTTCGGGCATGTTGTTGAGCGGCGTGCGCACCATCTGCGCGCGCGCCGTCGGTGGCAACGCGGCAGCCGTGACCACGCCGCCCGCCACGGCGAGAAATTGGCGGCGCGTAGGCTTTATCACAAATTTATCAATTAAAACAAATACTTACCGATGACCACCGCAATCGAAACTGCACCAGCACAGCGGCAAGTTTTGCCGGGCAGCAGCAGATGTCGCCTACGCCATGCTGATGCCGTGGTTTTTCAACGGCACGGTGCGCACGCGCTTGCCGCCCATCGCCGCAGCCATGGCGTTGAGCACTGCGGGTGCTGCCACGCAAATCGTCGGCTCGCCCACACCGCCCCAGAAGCCGCCGGAAGGCATCACAATCGATTCCACTTTCGGCATCTGCGCGATCTTCATGCTGGGGTAGGTGTTGAAATTTTCTTCAACGATGCGGCCGTTTTTCACCGTGCATTCCTGATCGAACAACGCCGACAAGCCATACACAAACGAGCCGGCGATCTGCCGTTCGATCTGCGCCGGATTGACCGCATAGCCGGGATCAGTGGCGCAAATAATGCGGTGCACCTTCACCTTATTGCCGTCTACCGACACCTCGGCGCAGGCGGCGACAAAGCTGTTAAAGGCTTTCATCTGCGCCAGCCCGCGGAACACGCCCTTGGGCGCGGGCTTGCCCCAGCCGGCTTTGTCTGCCACCGCGTTCAACACCGCGAGATGCTTAGGGTTGTCTTTCATCAACTTGCGGCGAAACTCCAGCGGATCCTGCCCGGCGGCGGCCGCCAGCTCGTCCATGAAGCACTCGATGTAAATCGCGTTCTGGTTGATGTTCACGCCGCGCCAGAAACCCGGCGGCACATGCGGGTTGCGCATCGCGTGATCGATCAGCAGATTCGGAATGCCCTTGTAGCCGAACTCGAATTCGCCGCCACGCGCGAGGCCCTGGAACGTCGCCGGGTCCATGCCCTTTTGCAGCGCTTCGGGCCGCACCGAACTCAAAATCGATTGCCCGGCAATGCGCATGTGCAGACCGACGAGATTGTTATTGGCATCCAGTCCGCCCACCAGTTTGCACTGGGTGACCGGGTGGAAGCGACCCTGACGCATGTCTTCCTCGCGCGTCCAGCATAGCTTCACCGGCACGCCGGGCATCTCTTTTGCGATGCGCACGGCTTGCGTCACGTAATCATGAAACGCGCCGCGTCGGCCGAAGCCGCCGCCCAGGTGCATTTTGTAGACTTCGCACTTGTCGGCGGGCAGGCCCGATGCCGCCAGCGTGGCGGCAAACGCTGCTTCGCCGTTTTGCGTGGGCACCCACACCTCGCACTTGTCGGCGGTGTATTTTGCCGTGGCGTTCATCGGCTCCATGCACTGGTGGTTCTGGAACGGGTAGGAATACACCGCCTCGATTTTTTTAACCGCGCCCGCCAGCGCCGCTTTCGCGTCACCTGCATCGTTGCCGACAAACGCCTGATCGGCATCCAGCGCGGCCTTGTTGATTTCAGCGATGGAAGCGCTAGACACCTTGGCGTTGGGGCCTTCGTCCCACACGATGGGCAATGCGTCGAGCGCAGTTTTCGCCTGCCACCAGGTATCGGCTACTACCGCGACAGCGGTCTCGCCGACCTGCACGACTTTTTTCACGCCCTTGCGACCGCTGATCTTGGCGGCGTCAAAACTCTTGACCTTGCCGCCGAACACCGGGCATTCGATGATCGAGGCGCTCAGCATGCCGGGCAGTTTCAGGTCAAAACCGTAGACCTGCTTGCCGGTGAGTTTGTCCACCGTATCCAGCCGCTTGATGCTCTTGCCGATGACCTTCCAGTCTTTCGGGTCTTTCAGCGGCACGTCTTTCGGCGGCGTAATGCGCGCGGCTGCTTCCGCCACCTTGCCATAATTGACCTTGCGGCCCGACGGGTTGTGCGTGATCACGCTGTTGGCGGCGCTGCATTCGCCCACGGGAACTTTCCACGCTTCGGCGGCGGCCTGAATCAGCATGGTGCGGGCGGTGGCGCCGCCACGGCGGACATACTCGTGCGACTCGCGGATACCGCGGCTGCCGCCGGTGGAGAAATCACCCCATGCGCGCTTGCGCGCGACACTTTGCCCCGGCGTCGGGTATTCGGTGGTGATTTTCGACCAGTCGCATTCGAGCTCTTCGGCCATCATCTGCGCCAGACCCGTCAGCGTGCCCTGGCCCATTTCGGAGCGGGCAATGCGGATCACCACAGTGTCGTCGGGGCGGATCACCACCCAGTGCGTCACTTCCGGCGAGCCATCCTGTGCGCGCACAATGCCGGGGCCGAACGGCGGCAACTTCAGGCCGATGGCAAGACCGGTGCCCGCAGCGGCGGTACCAATCACAAACGAACGGCGCGAGACTTTTGGCATGGCAATAGCGATAGGTTTCATGTGGGGTCTCCTTAGGCTTTGGCGGCGGCGTGAATCGCTTCGCGCACCTGCTGGAATGTGCCGCAACGGCAGATATTGGTGATGGCGCTGTTGATATCGGCATCGGTGGGCTTCGGCTTGCTGTTAAGCAACGCCGTCACCGCCATGATCATGCCCGACTGGCAATAACCGCACTGCGGCACTTCGTGATCGTGCCAGGCTTTTTGCACCTTGGTCAGCACGCCGTTCACCGCAAGGCCTTCGATGGTGGTGATTTTTTTGCCTTCCGCCGCACTCACCGGCATCACGCAGGAGCGCACCGGCGCGCCATCGATATGCACCGTGCAGGCACCGCACACCGCCACACCGCAACCATATTTGGTGCCGGTAAGGCCCGCGTGCTCGCGTATGGCCCACAGCAGGGGCATGGTGGGTTCGACGTCGACGTCGTGAGTTCTGCCATTGATATTGAGTTTTGCCATGATGCCTCCTCGGTAGGGCTGATTTTTGAATCGGGTAGAAACAAGTACGAGTGACGCCGGATTGAACCGGCGCATTATTCGTCATCGTGGGGGGAAAAACAAGCGTTCCGGTGGATGAGATTTCGTAACATTCGCAGCCGGCTGGCCTGCTTCAAAGCAGGCGTTCCACGACGCAAAAAAATCGCTTTGTCTCATCACCCAGCCTGATGCCGCAGACACTTCCTGCGTCGCACATCACCGCTACGACCTCCACGAGGGAGCCGTTGAACCGCAACAAGGTGAATCGCGCGCTCAATTTGCCGGACGGACGTGTGTACTTGTTGAGGGCCGCCAGCAGATGTGGCGGCACGGCGGTCCCGTCAGAGAACGTTCACCGCGATGGCTCCAGCCGATCAGCTGCGGTTTGCGGACGTGGTTAATGCGGCAGAAATGGAAAATATACTCAATAAAAACAAATACTTATAAAACCCTACTCCGCCAGAAAATCCCCCATGCGCACGATATCAATCACGCTGCGCACGCCCATTTTTTCCATGATGTGCGCCTTGTGCACTTCCACCGTGCGGTGGCTGATGCCGAGTTGTTCGCCGATTTCCTTGGCGTGCAGGCCGCGCGTGAGATGGCGCAGCACTTCGCGTTCGCGTGGCGACAGCGCAGACACCATCTGCTCGCGCCGCGCCTTGCCTGCCTGCGTGTTCATGCGGCCGAGTTCGTGCTCGAACGAGGTTTCAATGGCGCTGATCAGGAGTTCGTCGTCGAACGGCTTTTCGAGAAAATCAATCGCCTGTCCGCGAAACGCCGTGCGTGCGGAAGTCACGTCACCGTGGCCGGTGATGATCACCACCGGCAGTTTCGAGCCGCGCGTGGTCAGCTCGCTTTGCATTTGCAGGCCGCTCAAGCCGGGCATGCGCATGTCGGCGATCACGCAACCCATCCACGCCGGATCAAATGCGGTTAAAAAATCCTCGGCGCTGGCAAACTGCGCGATGTGGTAGCCGCGCAGACTGAGCGACAGTGAAATCGAATCGCGTATCGCCGGATCGTCATCCACCACGTACACGGTGAGTTGGGTGCGCTGAACGTCCGGCTGCCTCTGCTGCGTCGATTCCCGCGCTGACGCTTGCCCGTCCTGCGGCTTGTTTTCAGCGGGCGATGTCGATGGCGCGCTCATGATGATGGTTTTTCCTGTGATCAACGGTCAATTCATGCGATTTTACCGGATGGCGCATCCTGCGGCAGCGTGAAACACAAAACGCCACTGGCGCCGGGGATCGCCCACAGTTCTCCGCCGTGAGCTTCGATGATTGCGCGGCTGATGGCAAGCCCCATGCCCATGCCCGAGGTCTTGGTGGTCACAAACGAATCAAACATCCGCTCGGCATCCTGCGCATGGATGCCGCTGCCGCTGTCGCGCACTTCGATCTGCTGCATGCCGGCCTTGTTGACGGTAATCGACAGCGTCACCGTGCCGCCGCTGCCCTGCTGACGGGCACCCGTGGCCGCCGCACTCTCCAGCGCGTTTATCAGCAGATTGCGCAGCACCACTTCGATCTGCACCACGTCCGCCAGCAGCGGTTGCAGCGCGCCCGGCCCGGCGGGGATGTCGCAGGCAAGCGACACCTGCGCCAGCCCGGCCCGGCCGCGCAGCGATGCCACGCCCCGCTCGGCGATATCCGCGATGGCCACGCGTTCCAGCCGTGTCGCGCCGGTACGGAAAAAATCGCGCAGCCGCCGCACCACCTCTGAAGTACGTTTGGATTCCTCGACCAGCTTCGCCATCGTCTGCGCGAGGCGCTCGTGATCGAGATGCGGCGCGGCGGCCATCAGCTGCCCCGCTGTGGCATACCCTGATAGGGCGGTCAGCGGCTGATTGATCTCATGCGTGATGGCGGCGGCCATTTCACCGGCGGCAGCCAGATGCAGCGATTCGCGAAAATCCGCCGCCGCGCGCTGCTGCTCATCGATGGCCACGCCCAGCAAGAGGCCGGTGATCGCCAGCGCGATCAGCAGCAATTGCAGTTCGAACACGGATAGCGGCTGGTACCCGGTGAGATGCATCACCACGAATACGCCGCTCTGAAGCAATGTGAGCGCGCACGCCGCCCCCACCATGCCAAAGCGCGCGGCAGCCCAGATCACCGGCAGGAACAGCACATAGAAGAACCGCACATGATCCTGCTGGTCTTGCAGGAACACCCAGCCGATGCAGGCCACCATCACGGCCACCTGCAGCCAGGCCTCGGGCGTGCGCAGACATTGCGCGAATTGCGCGCGCCGTTTGGCGCTGAACAACATCAACACCAGGGGTGCGGCCACCAGGATGCCGACGCTGTAGCCGGTGAAAAAGCGCCGTGCGCCGCGGAAATAACGATCTGCGGGGCCGATGCCGAACGACACCAGCACGCCCACGTAGGCGATGCCGCACAACAGCATGCACACCAGCGTCACGCCGATCAGACGCGTCACGTCACGCCGCGTGTCCATGTCGATACGCACGCGAAAGCGGCCTGCCAGCAGATACGCCATCGCGGCATAACCCGCCGTCAGCACCGCACTGGCCAGCAGCATCACGATCACGGGCCGCGGCGTGGGCGGCAGGGAAAATTCACCCCACAGCGCCGCCAGAAAAACCAGCGGCACGTAGCGCATGCCGCAAAACATCAGCAGCACGACGGCGATCGCGGCTTCGGGATTAAACGGGGTGACGCCAAAGCGCGCGGGAAATACGTACGTAATCCGATCTAGCACGATGTAGATGGCAAAAAAAACGGCGGCGCGCACGCCGGCGTGCTGCCACAGCCCGCGAAATACCGGCGGCGCGCGGGGTAAAACAGGATTCATGGGTTTGACGGTGCTTTCCATGGATAAATTGTCCCACAGTGCAATGGCGATGGCTGATGCGGCGTGCGCACGCAGGGCAATTGCATCAAAACCCTATAAGAATGAAATAGTTATGAGAAAGGTCAAAGGCTTGTACTTTTTCGCAAAGCTGTGTAGTTTTCTGTCTTTTTGGAGTGGCGATGGAGACAGAAAAGCCTGTGAGTCTTGCCGAAGCGTTCT
>CAMBGJ010000269.1 GCA_945865805.1 Bordetella parapertussis | reverse complement strand
TTATGTTGCTCGAAGGTTGGCAGCGTGATCAAAAGCAACAGGCGCCGGTGACTCAGGGCGCGGGTAAAGCTAACGGCAAGGCGGAAGGCAAAAGTGAGCCTGGCGCCATTCCTGTGCCAGCGGCGCCAGTGGCGAATGTCCCTGCCGTTAGTGGTAGCGGGACCCCGGTACCTGCGGCCGCTATCGCGTCAGGCGGTGAAACCATCAAGGTCGAAACCGATGTCTTGCTGGCGCATATCAGTACGCAGGGCGGCGACATACGTTACCTGGAGTTAAAACAGCACAAAGGCACCCTGGATAAAAGCAAGAATTTTGTGCTGTTTCAGAAAACCGCCGATAACACCTATATCGCACAATCAGGGCTGACCGCACCAGTGAGGCAGGGGCCGCTGCCGAACCACAATACGATTTACACTGCGTCCAGCCGTGCTTACAAACTGGCCGACGGCGCGCAAGGGGTGGAGGTTCGACTTGAGGCCCCGCCTGCGGATGGCGTGACGGTGGCACAGGTGTATAAGTTTGCCCGTGGTAGCTATGTAATTGATTTAACTTATGAAATTACTAATGGTGCGGATAAGGCTTTGCAGCCGCATGGCTATTTTCAGTTAGTGCGTGATCGTAAGCCGCCGGACGGGGATTCAGCGATGTTGCCGACGTATACCGGCCTCGCCGTCTATACTAAAGGTGAGAAGTTTCAGAAGGTCGCCTTTGATGATGTCGACAAAGGCAAAACACCCTATAGCAAAACCAGCCAGGACGAGGGCTGGATCGCGGTTATCCAACATTATTTCTTGAGCGCGTTTTTACCCAAAGACAAAACACCGCGCGAGTTTTCCACCTTAAAGCTGGATAGCGGCCTATACGTGGTGCGTGCGGTCGTCGCGGGCGCGGCGATACCGGCGGGGCAGAAGGGACAAATCAGCACGCCGCTCTACGCGGGTCCGCAAGATACGCGTACACTGGAAACGCTGGCACCGGATCTCGACCTGGTGGTGGATTTCGGCATACTCACCGTAATCGCCAAGCCGCTGTTCGTGTTGCTGACGTGGATACAATCGATGGTGGGCAATTGGGGCATCGCCATCATTCTGCTGACGGTATTGATCAAGGCGCTGTTCTACCCGTTGCAGGCCGCCAGTTATAAGGCGATGGCGAAGATGAAGGTGATCGCGCCCAAGATGCAGCAGTTGAAAGAGCGGTATGGGGATGACCGTCAGCGAATGCAAAAAGCGATGATGGAGTTGTACCAAAAAGAAAAGGTCAACCCGATGGCGGGTTGTCTGCCAATTTTGGTGCAAATGCCGGTTTTCATTGCGCTGTACTGGGTGATTCTGGCGGCGGTGGAGCTGCGCCATGCGCCGTTTTACGGCTGGATTACCGATCTGTCGTCTATCGACCCGTGGTACATCCTGCCGGTGTTGATGGGCGCTTCGATGATTATCCAGACCAGGTTGAATCCTGAGCCGCCCGATCCGGTACAGGCGAAAGTGATGAAAATCATGCCTATCGCGTTCAGCATCTTTTTCTTCTTTTTCCCCGCCGGGCTGGTTCTGTATTGGCTGGTAAATAACGTGCTCTCGATAGCGCAGCAATGGCAGATCAACGGCGCCATAGAAAAAGCCAGTCAGAAGCCGGGCAACGCGAAAGCTTAGTAGACCGGCCGGGAATGTTTCACGTGAAACAGTGGCCGTGTCGAACCCCGAGACCATAGCAGCGATAGCCACCGCGCCGGGTCGCGCCGGCATCGGCGTGGTGCGGTTGTCAGGCACATCGTTGGCCGACTTGGCCGAAATCCTGTGTGGTAAAACGCTGTCAGCGCGCGTAGCCTCGTTATGTGATTTCCGCGACCAGACGGGCATCGCCATCGATCAAGGGCTGGCTTTGTTTTTTCCCGCTCCCTATTCCTATACCGGTGAAGACGTGCTGGAGCTTCAAGGGCACGGCGGGCCGGTGGTGCTGCAACAGTTGCTGAAACGCTGTCTCGCCTTGGGTGCGCGGGTGGCGGCGCCCGGCGAGTTTAGCAAACGCGCTTATCTCAACGGGAAAATGGACCTGGCGCAGGCCGAGGCCGTAGCGGACCTGATCGACGCCGCGACAGAACAGGCGGTTCGCTGCGCGCAACGTTCCTTGCATGGCGAGTTTTCTGCCGAGATTCAAAATGTGGCGCGGTTGTTGGTCGAATTGCGTGCGCTGACCGAAGCCACGCTGGACTTTCCCGAAGAAGAGATCGACACCGGCACCCGCGACGACCAAACGAACCGCTTGCGGGCGATACAGGAAAAACTCCACGCGCTGTTGCAATCCGCCAGCCAAGGCAGCCTGCTGCGCGAAGGCGCGTTGGTGGTGCTCGCAGGCCAGCCGAATGCAGGGAAATCCAGCCTGTTAAACCGGTTGGCAGGGGAGGAAGTTGCCATAGTGACGGAGATACCCGGTACCACACGCGATGCCATCCGCCAGAGTATTAATTTGCAAGGCGTGCCGTTGCATGTGATCGATACGGCCGGGCTACGGGATTCGGATGACCCAGTCGAAAAAATCGGCATTGCCCGTACCTGGGCGGCTATAGAAAAAGCCGATCTGGCGATATTGGTGATCGACGCAACGCTCGGTGAAACGAAGGAGGACCGAGCGATATTGTCGAGGTTACCGCCGGGCCTGCGCTGTTTGCACGCGTACAACAAAAGTGACCTGGCAGGGCAGGCGAGCGGTCGGTCGGGCGATACGGTGACGCTTTCCGCTAAAACTGGCGAGGGCCTGGAAGCGTTACGAGCGGCCATCGCTGAGGCCATTGGTTGGCAAGGCGACAGCGAGGGCGTCTTTATGGCGCGGGCTCGGCACCTAGACGCGATGCGGCTGGCGGAAGCCGGGCTGCAGCAAGCGGCGACGCAATTGTTGCGTCAGGAACTTTTTGCCGAGGAGCTGCGCCGTGCTCATGAAGCATTGATGTCGATTACTGGCGAGATCACTTCCGATGACCTGCTGGGTGAAATTTTCTCGCGCTTTTGTATCGGGAAGTAGGTTGGCGCGAAACCCCATCAAATGTTTCACGTGAAACACCGAGCTATCCGAACCCCACCGATTTCGCTATAATGCGTACCCTAAAGCGCGGCGATATAAAAGTGCAACACATTGATTTATATGATATAATTGTTGTTGGTGGCGGGCATGCCGGCAGCGAGGCCGCGCTCGCCGCAGCGCGTATGGGCTGCCGCACGCTACTGCTGACGCACAGCGTCGAAACGTTGGGGCAGATGTCGTGCAATCCGTCCATTGGCGGCATCGGCAAGGGGCATCTGGTCAAGGAAGTCGATGCGCTGGGCGGTGCCATGGCTGCCGCGACCGACGAAGCAGGTATCCAATTTCGCATCCTCAATTCGCGCAAAGGCCCGGCAGTGCGTGCCACCCGCGCGCAGGCCGACCGGGTACTGTATCGCAAAGCCATACGCGGGCGGCTGGAAAACCAGACGAACCTGAACGTGTTTCAACAGGCCGTGGATGATCTGATCCTCGAAGGGGATCAAGTCGCCGGCGTCATCACACAAATCGGCGTGCGTTTCAAGGCGCGTGCGGTGGTGTTGACCGCAGGCACGTTTCTCGCCGGGCGCGTGCATGTGGGTCTCGAAAATTATCAGGCGGGACGCGCAGGCGATCCACCGGCATTAACCTTGGCGCAACGGTTGCGTGAGTTTAATCTCGGCGTGGGGCGGTTAAAAACTGGCACGCCGCCGCGCATCGATGGCCGCAGCATTGATTTTTCCGTGATGACCGAACAACCGGGCGACGACCCGCTGCCGGTGTTTTCTTTCCTCGGCTCGCGTGAACAACACCCGCAACAATTGCCTTGCTGGATCACCCACACCCACGTCGGCACGCACGACATTATTCGTGCAGGGCTAGATCGCTCGCCGCTGTTTACCGGCGTGATCGAAGGTATCGGCCCGCGCTACTGCCCGTCGATCGAAGACAAGATCTCGCGCTTCGCCGATAAGAATTCGCACCAGATTTTTCTCGAACCCGAAGGCTTGACCACCCACGAGTTTTATCCGAATGGAATTTCCACCAGTCTGCCGTACGATGTGCAATACGCGCTGGTGCGCTCGATCAAGGGCCTGGAAAACGCGCACATCACGCGGCCCGGTTATGCGATTGAGTACGATTATTTCGATCCGCGCGGATTAAAAAGTTCGCTCGAGACCAAGGAGATTGCCGGCCTGTTTTTCGCCGGCCAGATCAACGGCACCACCGGTTATGAAGAAGCCGCAGCACAAGGCTTGCTCGCGGGTTTGAACGCGGCGCTTAAAGTCAACGAGCGCGACGCGTGGTGCCCCAAACGCAACGAAGCCTATCTCGGTGTGCTGGTCGATGACCTCATTACGCGCGGCGTGTCCGAGCCGTATCGCATGTTCACCAGCCGCGCGGAATACCGCTTGTCGCTGCGCGAAGACAATGCCGATCTGCGGCTGACCGAGATCGGCCGCAAGCTCGGCGCGGTGGATGATGTGCGTTGGGCCGCGTTCGAGCTAAAACGCGAAGCCGTCGCGCGCGAGCAGGAGCGCCTGAAAGCCACCTGGGTCAATCCGCGCGTGGTGAGCGAGGCCGAGGCCCGCCGCGTGCTGGGCCAGACCATGGAGCGCGAGTATCCGCTGGTGGACCTGCTGCGCCGGCCGGATGTGACCTACGAAGTGTTGATGACATTGCCCGGCGCAGGCCCCGGCGTTACCGATCCGCAAGTCGCCGAACAAGTGGAAATACAGGCCAAATACCAGGGCTATATCGAACGCCAGCAGGAAGAAATCGAGCGCAGCATGCAGCAGGAAACCACCCGGCTACCACAAGACATTGATTACACAAAAATTACGGGTTTGTCGATCGAGGCGCAACAAAAGCTCGCCAAGTACCAGCCGGAAACGCTGGGCCAGGCCGCGCGCATTTCCGGCATTACCCCGGCGACGATTTCCGTGTTGATGGTCTACGCCAAACGCGGTTTCAGCGGTCAGCGCAAAACCGCATGAGTACCGCTGCACAGACAACTCTGGCGGACGGCCTCGCGCGCCTGCAACTCGAGCTGCCACCAGAAACGCAACAAAAGTTGCTCGACTACGTGGCGCTGGTGCAAAAGTGGAACAAGGTCTACAACCTTACAGCCGTGCGCGAAACGGATAAGATTTTGACGCACCATTTGCTCGATAGTCTGGCGGTGGTGCCGCATGTCGCCAATGCCACCACCATACTTGATGTGGGTAGCGGCGCGGGTCTGCCGGGTATTCCGCTGGCGTTGGCGTTGCCGCAGGCACAGATAACGCTGCTCGACAGCAATCAAAAGAAGACCGCCTTTCTGCACCAGGCGCTGATTGAACTGCAACTCAGAAACGCCGGGGTCGTCTGCGAGCGCGCGGAAAAATATCAATCAAATCAATTATTTAGCGTGGTTGTGTCACGCGCGTTTTCCGACCTGGCGGCGTTCGTGGCGCAAGCGGGCCGCCTGGTCGCGCCCGGCGGCACGTTGCTGGCGATGAAAGGCGTCCATCCAGCGGACGAGATCGCGCAGCTCACCGGTGGCGAAAGCGAATTCACCCTGAGCGGCGTCACGTCGCTTTCCGTGCCCGGCCTTGATGCCGAGCGGCATCTGGTTTTTTTGAAGGCGGCGTAAAACATGGCGCGCATACTCGCAATCACCAATCAAAAAGGCGGAGTGGGTAAGACCACCACTGGCGTCAATCTGGCGGCGAGTCTGGCCGAGGCCAAACAACGCGTGCTGCTGGTGGATCTGGACCCGCAAGGCAATGCCACCATGGGCAGCGGAGTGAACAAACGTACTCTGACGGCGACGGTGTATCACGTGTTGCTCGGTGAAAAAACGCTGGCTGAGGTGCGCGTGCGCTCGGGCGATCAGGCCTATGACGTAGCACCCGCAAATCGTGAACTGGCCGGCGCGGAAGTCGAAATGGTTGATATGGAACATCGTGAAACGCGTTTGAAGGACGCCATCGCGGTGCACGATGCCGAGTACGACTATGTGCTGATCGATTGCCCGCCCGCGCTGAATTTACTCACCGTCAATGGCCTGACCGCGGCGCACGCGGTGATGATTCCGATGCAGTGTGAATACTATGCGCTGGAAGGGTTATCCGATCTGGTGCAGACGGTGAAAAAAGTCCGCGCCCACCTGAACCCCACGCTGGAAATCGAAGGCCTGCTGCGCACCATGTATGACCCACGCAATACCCTGGCGCAACAAGTGTCGCAGCAATTGCTCGATCACTTCGGCGACAAGGTGTATCGCACGGTGATCCCGCGCAATATCCGTCTTGCCGAAGCGCCCAGCCACGGCCTGCCAGTGTTGCAGTTTGACCGCGCGTCCAAGGGCGCACAGGCGTATATCGCGCTGGCGGAGGAAATGCTCAATCGCCAATCCACCCCCACGGTGGCTGCGTAACCCATGGCCAAACTCAAAGGACTGGGCCGCGGTCTTGATGCGCTGCTCGGCGGCGACGAACCGGTCGCGCCGCCAGCCGCCGCCAGCGACACGCCGCGCGAACTGGCGGTTGACCACCTGCAGCTAGGAAAATACCAGCCGCGCACGCGCATGGATCAGGATGCGCTGAAAGAACTCGCCGAATCGATTAAAACCCAGGGCGTGATTCAACCGATCCTGGTGCGTCCGGTGGCAGACGGCAAATACGAAATCATCGCCGGCGAGCGCCGCTGGCGTGCCGCGCGCATGGCGGGCTTGCAAGCCGTACCGGTGGTGATACGAAATATTCCCGATAATCAAGCCCTTGCGGTAGCGCTGATCGAAAACATCCAGCGCGAAGACCTCAATCCGCTGGAAGAAGCGCAAGGCATAGAGCGGTTGACCAACGAATTCGGCCTGACCCACCAAAGTGCTGCCGAAGCGCTGGGCCGCTCGCGCACGGCGGTCACCAACCTATTAAGACTGCTAGAACTGGCACCCCCCGTGCGCGAGCTGCTCGCCGAAGGCAAACTCGACATGGGTCACGCGCGCGCCTTGCTGGTGTTGCCTGCGCTGCGCCAGGTCGAGCTCGCCAACGAAATCGCCGCCAAGGGCATGACCGTGCGCGAGGTGGAAAAACGCGTCAGCGAGTTGATCGCGCGTCCCAAGCCACGCATCCCACGCACCGTGGATCGCGATGTGGCACGTCTTACCGAGGCGCTGGCACAAAAACTCGGCACGGCGGTGCAAATCAAGCAAAAGAGCAAAGGGCGCGGCGCGTTGATTGTTGAATATGCCAATCTCGATCAACTCGACGCCTTGATCGAAAAGTTGCAACGTTGACTAACCTGAATTTTGCATAAAAAGGGTAAAAAATACTGCAAGTGCTTGGTACAATGAGGATTATTGACTTCCCCACTCGTTAACGCCAACAGGTCTTTGCCCTCCATGGATTCTACGCCAGAACAACTGCGATTTGCTTCGATTCCGGGCTGT
>CAMBGJ010000268.1 GCA_945865805.1 Bordetella parapertussis | reverse complement strand
TAAAGTTGCGTCCACCAGCGCATCTCCATTGGCTTGAAACCGCCTCGTGACTCCCGTTAAACCGGCACGCTCCTTTCGCCCGCTTGCGTGGCTGCTTTGCACGCTGATGATCGCGCTTGCGTTCGCGCAGGACGCGGTGACTCTCTCTGACGCGCAGATATCGAAGCTTGCCACGTCGTTCGGCCCGGTAGCCAAGGAACGGCTGACGAATTGGCGTGCGCTGATGAACAACCCGAAGAACAAGACGCTGACCGACCGGCAAAAGCTCGAGCTGGTGAACGATTTCATGAACCAGACGCCGTTCAAGAGCGACAAAGAGCACTGGGGCAAGGAAGATTACTGGGCCAGGCCGATCGAGTTTTTGTCCACCCACGGCGGCGATTGCGAGGATTTTTCCATCGCTAAATATTTCACCCTGCGCGCGCTGGGCGTGCCCGACGACAAGTTGCAGATCACCTACGTCAAGGAGATCAAGGTCTACAACGAGGCGCACATGGTGCTGGCGTATTTCGCCACGCCCGATGCCGAGCCGGTGATCCTCGACAATATCAACAAAAGTATCCAGCCGGCGTCCAACCGCGGCGATCTGATTCCGGTCTACAGTTTTAACGGCTCGGGCCTGTGGCTCGCCAAGCAGCAACAGGGGCGTGGCCAGTCGGCGGGCAGCTCGGATCGCATCGGCCACTGGAAAGATTTGCAAAATCGCATGAAGGGTTCGTCTTGATATTCTTCATGTAACTATTTGTTTTTAAACAACATTTTATGACGGGCTAAGCCATGAAGCTTTCTCGATTACTGCTCGGACTCATCGCGCTGTTATGGGTGATCGTGTTTTTCGCCACCCTGTTCGTGGTGGTGAACAACACGCGCGATTACCTGCATCGCTCGATGGAATCGCACGCGCAGGACACCGCCACCTCGCTCGGCCTGTCGATCTCGCAGGGCAGAAGTTATAACGACAAGGTGACCATCGAGCTGATGACCAGCGCCATATTCGACCGCGGTTACTACAGCGAAATTCTGGTGAAAAAGGGCAACGGCGAAGAAATCTTCAAAAAACGCGTGGAGAAATCCGTCGAGGGCGTGCCGGGCTGGTTCATGGAGTCGTTCAAGCTGCCCACGCCGCGCATGGACGCGGTGGTGATGGATGGCTGGCGCAAGGCGGCCATCGTCGAAGTCGAAAGCCATCCGGGCCACGCCTACAAAGAGCTGTGGGGAATCGCCAAGAGTTCGTTTTGGGTATTGCTGGTGGTGGCGGCGATTTCGCTGGCGGTGGTGGCCACCGTGCTGCGCAGGGCGCTGCGCCCGCTGAGCGACATGGAGCGGCAGGCGATGGATATTTCCCGGCGCAAATTCACCCTGCTGGACAAATTACCCTGGGCGCGCGAGCTGCATCGTATCTCGCAAGCGTTGAACGACATGTGCCGCGCGGTGGAGCGCATGCTCGGCGAGCAGACCGCGCTCACCGAAAAAATGCGCCAAAAAGCGTACGTCGATGGCGTCACCGGCTTGATGAACCGCAATGATTTCAGCGAAAAACTGAACCACATGATCGCCACGCCGGAAGAGTTCGGCGCCGGCGCGTTGGCGCTGGTGCGCCTGAACGGCTTCGCGCAATACAACGAGAAACACGGCCGCAACGCGGGCGACGCGCTGCTGCAAAAAACCGCGCAATTGCTGGGCAAAGTAGCCGACAGCCACGAGCGCGCGCTGCTGGCGCGCATGGACGGCCCCGAGTTTGCGTTGATGACGCCCGATGTCGCGGCGGCCGATCTGGCGCGCCTGGGCGACGCGCTGATTCAGGCGCTCGGTGAGATCGAGGAATTTCCGCACACGCCCGCCAGCGTCATGGCGCACGCGGGGCTCGCGCACTACCAGCATCGTGAAGGGGCCACTTTCGGCAAACTGATGCAGGCCGCCAATCAGGCGCTGGCCGTGGCGCAAGGACGCGGCCAACCGGGCTGGCATTTGCCGGAGGCGACCACCGGCGCGGATACCGCAACCGCCGCGGCTGTATCGGCGCAAGTCATGCCGTGTTCAAGGACGGCATTACCGAGCGCCATGTCACGCTGCAATACCAGCCCGTGCGCGCGTGTCAGGACGGCGATGCCTGGCGTTACCGCAGCGAGGCGCTGGTGCGCGTCACCGGCGCGGACGGCGCAATGATACCGGCAGGCCTGTTTATCCCCGTGGCCAAGCGTCTGGGGCTGATGGGCGAACTGGACCGTCTGGTGGTGAGCAAAGTCATGCAGCGCATCGCCGCCGAGGGGCCGATCAAGGGCGGCGCTACGGCGGTGAATCTGTCGCCGGAATCGATCAACGAGTCGGGGTTTGTCGACTGGCTGTGCACACAGCTAAAGCAGCAGCCGACTATCGCCCGCCATTTGATCATCGAGGTCTCCGAAGGGTCGATCATCAACAAGATCGAATCCGTCAAAACCGCCCTGCACCGGCTGCGTGAATGCGGCGTGCACTGCTCCATCGACCGCTTCGGCCAGAGCACCGCGTCGGTGGGCTTTTTGCGCAGCATCGAGGTCGATTACATCAAGATCGACGGCAGCTACACGCGCGGCATCATCGATTCCAGCGATCGGCAGTTCTTTGTGCAGGCGCTGGTGGGCATCGCGCACGGGCTGGGCATACAAGTAGTGACGGAATACATCGAGACCGAAGCCGAATTCAACGCCGTCAAGGGCTTGAGGGTTGATGGCGCGCAGGGATACTTTGTTGGCAAGCCGCAGTAGCGGGTGCTGCCGCCAGCGGAACGGCCACTGGTAAAAATTTGGCAATATCGGACGATACGGGGTTAAATTTCATTGTCGAATGCTATAGTGGGTTTCCCGTAGATGGCGCACCGTAAAGGGTTGTTTTACTGACATTTGCCGCGACCTACGTAACTTCCGCGAGAAAGATCCAGCGTGGCCGAACAGCAACCAGACCTACATCGCAGCACCGCGGGTACTGCTCAGTGGCAAACCGCTCAGGCGGGAGTCGTGTCTGACGATCCGCTGCTGAAATGCCTGGTGCTGCTCACGCGCTTTTTCAATCACCCGTTTTCGGAAGAAACGCTGTCCGCCGGGCTGCCGCTGGACAAAGGGCGCCTGACGCCGGATTTATTCGGCCGTGCCGCGGAACGCGCCGGGTTGAACAGCAAATTGGTGCAGCGCCCGCTGGATAAAATTTCACCGCTGACGCTACCGGCGGTGCTGCTGCTGAAGGATCAACGCGCGTGCATCCTGCGTTCGCGCGCTGCGGACGGCATGTGCCAGGTCATCAATGCCGACACCGGCGGCGAGACCCAAACCACGCTGGCGGCCTTGAGCGCGGAGTACAGCGGCCACGCCCTACTGGTGCATCCGAAGCTGCGGTTCGATGCACGCACCGAATTGTCGGCGGTGCCGCGCGTCAATCACTGGTTCTGGAGCGTGGTGGGGCAGGCATGACCGATCTACGGCGAGGTGCTGCTGGCTTCGCTGCTGATCAATCTGTTCGCGCTGGCGCTGCCGCTCTACACCATGAACGTCTACGACCGCGTGGTGCCCAACGACACCAGCGAAACGCTGTGGGCGCTGACGGTCGGCGTGCTGATCGTGCTGCTGTTTGATTTTGTCATGCGCATGTTGCGCGGCTATCTCACCGATATCGCGGGCAAGCGCATTGACGTGATTTTATCGGCGAATATTTTCGAACGTGCGCTGGGCATCCGCATGGAGTCACGCCCGCCGTCGGTGGGTTCGTTCGCCAGCAATGTGCAGGAGTTTGAATCGTTCCGCGAGTTCATCACCTCGGCGACGATTACCGCGCTGGTGGATGTGCCGTTTTTGTTTATTTTCATCTTCGCCATATTCCTCATCGGCGGCCCGCTTGCCATCGTTCCACTGGTGACGGTGCCGCTGGTGATTATCGTCAGCCTGATTTTGCAGCGGCAACTGGGCGCGGTGATTCAGGAGAGTTTTCGCTGCGGTGCGCAGAAACAGGGTGTGCTGATCGAAAGTCTGACGGCGGTGGAAACCATCAAATCGATGTCCGCCGAAAGCGTGCAGCAGCGCCGCTGGGAGCAGATCGTGGGGCAGGTGGCGCGGCTGGCGTTGAAATCCAAAACGCTGTCGCAGGCCATCATCAATTCGTCGCTGTTGATGCAGCAAGCGGCGGGCATCGCCATCGTGGTGTTCGGCGTGTATCTGATTAACGACCGCGTGTTGACGGTGGGTGCGCTGGTGGCCTGCACCATGCTCAACGCGCGTGCGCTGGCACCGCTGGGGCAGGTGGCGGGCTTGCTCGCGCGTTATCACCAGTCGGCGGCGTCGCTGCGCACGCTGAACAACGTGATGAGCCTGCCGGTGGAGCGCCCGGCGAATAAAAGTTTTGTCCATCGCCCGGTGATCACGGGCAGCATCGAGTTTCGTGAAGTGACGTTCACCTACCCCGGCCACAAGGTGCCCGCGCTCGCCAATGTGTCGTTCAAGATCGCGGCGGGTGAACGTGTGGGGCTGATCGGGCGCATCGGCTCGGGCAAATCCACCATCGAGAAACTGGTGCTCGGCCTGTATAAGCCAGATGCAGGGTCGATTCTGGTGGATGGTGTGGATGTGAATCAGATCGATCCGGCCACGCTACGCCGCAACATCGGCTACGTGCCGCAGGATATCGTGCTGTTTTTCGGCACGGTGAAGGAAAACATCCTCTACGCCGCGCCCTACGCGGAGGACGCGGCCATGCTGCGCGCGGCCGAGATCGCCGGCGTGACGGAGTTCGTGCATCCGGCCGAGCAGGGGTTTGATCTGCCGATCGGCGAACGTGGCGAAGGTTTGTCGGGCGGACAACGCCAGTCGGTAGCCATCGCACGCGCGCTGGTGCTCGACCCACCGATGCTGATCATGGACGAGCCGACCAACGCGCTGGATAACCGTTCGGAAGAAAACTTTAAAACGCGTTTGGGCGCGGCGATTGCCGGCAAGACGTTTCTGCTGGTGACGCATCGTGCGTCGCTGCTGACACTGGTACCGCGGCTGATCGTGATGGACGGCGGCAAGATTGTCGCCGACGGGCCAAAAGAACAGGTGATGCAGGCGCTGGCGGGAGGGAAGGTCAATGTCGCAAGAAGCTGATAAGCGCGTGATCACCGGCACCATGCCCAGAGAAATGGTGCAAGCGATACAGGCGGCGGCGCTGACGGGAAAGCAGTCTGGCGAGGTTGTGCCGGCGCCACCGAAGCAAGGCGCACTAGCGCTGCTCAAGGGCATCCTGACCGAAGTGCGCGGCGCGAGTGCGAGTCAGCCCAAGCGCTCGACCCGCGAGCAAGACCTCGATTACATGAGCGAAACCTCGGCCGCGGCGTTGTAGGGACCGCCGCGTTTCACGCACGTGGTGTTGTGGGGGGCGCTGCTGTTTATCGTGGTGTTTCTGCTGTGGGCAGCGTTCGCCAACATCGGTGAAACCACCGTCGGCGAGGGCAAGGTGATCCCCGCCGGTCAGGTGCAGGTGGTGCAGAATCTTGAAGGCGGCATCGTCTCCGAGATCAAAATCAAAGTCGGCGACGTGGTGAAAAAGGACGACACGCTGCTGGTAATCGACGATACGCGTTACAAGTCGTCTGCCACGGAAAACACCGCCAAGGACAGCGCGCTGATGGCGAAGATCGCACGCCTGTCGGCGGAGGTGAATGGCACCGCGTTCACCGTGCCAGCGTCAGTTGCGCGCGCCAATGCCGATCTGGTGCGGCGCGAGCAGGAGTTATATCGCACGCGGCGGGCGGAATTCGCCGCCAACACTTCCGCGCTGCGCCAACAGATTGATCAACGCTCGCAGGAGATCGTCGAAAAACGCGGGCGCGTAAAGCAGATTACGTCGAGCCTCGCGCTGCTCAATAAGACTATCGCCATGATGCGCCCGGTGGTGAAGGACGGCGCGATGTCGGAAATCGAGTTGCTGGCCAAGGAGCGCGAAGCCAACGATCTCAAGGGCGAACTCGATTCAGCGAACGTCACCATACCGCGTCTGGAAGGCGCCGTGTCGGAAGCGCGCAACAAGCTGCAAAGTTACGAAGCGAAGTTTCGCTCCGATGCGCTGGCGGAACTCAACCTGGCGCGCGCGGAGCAACAAGGCACCGAGGCCACCGGCGTATCGCTGAAGGATCGTGTGGAGCGCGCGGTGGTCAAATCACCGGTGAACGGCACCATCAAAACCGTCAAGATAACCACTGTGGGCGGAGTGGTGCAGCCGGGCTCCGATATCGTTGAAATCGTGCCGAGCGAGGAATCGCTGGTGATCGAAGCGCGTGTGAAGCCCAAAGACATCGCATTTTTGCGGCCGGACAGGACGCGCTGGTGAAGCTCACCGCGTATGATTTTTCGATCTACGGCGGCTTTCCGGCGAAGCTCGAATACATCGGCGCCGATACGGTGTTGGACGAGAAAAAGCAGGACAGCTACTACCTCGTGCGCGTGCGCACCACCACCAATGAACCACGGCGCGGCGGCAAGGCGCTGGCGATTATTCCCGGCATGACGGCGACCGTGCACATCCAGACCGGCGAGAAAACGTTTTTGAGTTATCTGTTAAAGCCGATCATCAAAACCCGGGAGCTCGCGTTCCGCGAGCGTTGAGCGGGCGGCTGTTTATCGCATGGCCATTTTGCTTATCACCCAGGATACTGAACTCGAGGAACGCTGTCGCCGCGCGACCAGCGCGCAATACGCCATCACGCAAATCGACACTGTGGCGCAAGCGCCCGCGTGCCTCGCGGCGGTGGCGCACGACATCGTGCTCATCGACGCCGAGATCTTGCAGCGGCCGTATGCGGAAAAAGTCGCCGCTGTCGTCGCCACGCCCGGCGTCACGCGCGTGATCGTGATGACGGCCGATTTCATCGAAGACGAAGAAGTGGCCTTATTGCGCAGCGGCGTGCAGGGCGTGTGCCGACGCGGCATTGATGGCGATTCGCTGCGGCAAGTGCTCACCGTGACGGAAAACGGTATATGGGTCACGCGCAGCCTGTTGCCCCGGCTGGTGACGGAGCTGCGTCGTTATGCGCAGCAGGCTGCCGCCGTGGCACCACCCATTGCAGAGCCCGTGCCGCCGAAGATGGCGCCGGAAAAGCTCGCCACGCTCACCCCACGCGAGCGCGATATTGTGAAACGCCTTGCGGATGGTGCCACCAACAAAGAGCTCGCTGCGGACCTGGATATTTCCGAACGTACGGTCAAGGGGCATCTATCGAATATTTTCATGAAGCTCGGCGTACCGGACCGGCTCAAGCTGGTGCTGTCTCTGAACGAAGGGCCGCGTCTGCCGGAAGCGGCGCGTAAATAAGTTGTAAATTCAGGGTATGTAAAGGATTATTATACCGGTTAACAGGTATAATGCAGGCTTGCTTAAGCGTTTTTCGTATAGTAAAAACATAATTAAAACAATATCTTAGCCTGAATTTTGCATAAAGAGGGCAAAGAACACCGTAAGTGATTG
>CAMBGJ010000267.1 GCA_945865805.1 Bordetella parapertussis | reverse complement strand
CCCGGAATCGAAGCAAACCGCAGTTGTTCTGGCGTAGAATCCATGAGGGCAAAGACCTGTTGGTGTTGACGAATGTGTTTCTCGATAACTCACATTGTACCAATCACTTACGGTGTTCTTTGCCCTCTTTATGCAAAATTCAGGTTAGACATACCGGCGCATTTTTCCCTCCCCTTCAAGGGGAGGGCTAGGGTGGGGATGGGGGAAAACTCCGGTGACAAAGCACCCCATCCCCCTCCTAACCTCCCCCTTGAAGGGGGAGGAACCGGATACGTTAGCGCTTATGCGCTTTCGCGGGAATGACAGGGTGAATAGAGGGTTCCAGGAATCATGAGTATAAAATGTCAATAAAAACAATTACTTACAATAAAGAAACCGATGTGCTGGTGATCGGCGGCGGCCTCGCCGGTCTGTGCGCCGCCATCGAAGCCGCCAATGCCGGTGCCGAAGTCACGCTGCTGGAAAAACTCAACGAGTGCGGCGGCAGCAGTGTGTTGTCGGGCGGCTTGCTGGCGTTTTCCGGCACTGATATGCAAAAGGCCGCCGGCATCAACGACAGCGACGAGCAACTGTATGACGACATCCGCCGCGCGGGTGGCCAGCAAAACGTGGAAGCGCTGGTGCGCACTTACGTGGCCCATCAGCTATCGGCGTACACGTGGCTGAAAAATCTCGGCACGCAATTTATTTCTGTCGAACTTGGCGCGGGGCAGGGGCAGCCGCGTGCGCATTCGCTGCGCTCGATCGATTTCATGGCGTTGATGGAGCAACGCGCGCGTGAAACCGGCAAGGTGAAAATCATTTTTGGCGCGGCGGCCGAGCGTTTGCATCGTGTTGACGGGCGCGTGGAAGGCGTGGCTGCGCGCATCAACGGCAAGCCCACCCACATCCGCGCACGACGCGGCGTGGTGCTGGCCGCAGGCGGCTTTTCGCGTAACGCGGAGATGGTGAATCTTTTCGTGCCGCATCAGGCCAAGTGCGTGGTGTATTGCGGCCCCGGCTGCGATGGCGACTGCGTGCGCATGGCGTGGGCGCTGGGCGCGGGCTTGCGTGACGTGGTGCATATCAAGGGCACGTTCGGTTTTCACCCCGATACTGGCAAGACCGCAGGGCGCGACTGGAGCAAGCACTCGGTGTATCGCGGCGCCATTCTGGTGAACAAGCAGGCGCAGCGCTACGTCGATGAATCGAAATCCTACAAACTGCTGGGCGACGCTGTGCTCACGCAAACTGACGCCACCTCGTTCCAGATATTTGATCAGGGCGTGATGGATACCTCAAGCGACACTGCGCCGCTGTTCAAATTCAAGGAAGCGCTGGCGTTGGGGCGCTTGCTGAGCGAGCCGACGCTGGCGGCTTTGGCAAAACGCATCGGTGTCGATGCCGCCACACTCTCCGCCACCGTGGAGCGTTACAACGGCTTTGTGCGCGTGGGCAAAGACGACGACTTTGGCCGTGTGGGTCTATCCACCAGCTACGGCAAACTGGTCGAGTTAAAACGCGGCCCGTGGTATGCGTACCCCTCAACCAGCGGTTTGATCGCCACCTACTGCGGCTTGACGGTGGATACCGAGGCGCGCGTGATCGATGTCTTCGGCGAGGCCATCGACGGCCTTTACGCGGTGGGCGAGATGACCGGCGGCTTTCACGGCGTGGCCTATATGACCGGCTCGTCGCTGGGTAAATGTGTGATCTTTGGCCGCATTGCCGGGCGCAACGCGGCAGCTTGTTAAAAATAGTTAATTGTTGGGGATTACATATCCGCGTGACACCTAAACCCGCTTCCCTCATCCCAACCCTTCTCCCGGAGGGCGAAGGGCTTTTCACCCCTCGCCCTCCGGGAGAGGGGCGGGGGTGAGGGAAGGAAGCACCGTGCTTCATGTTTGTCACGAAGTTTCGTAATCCTCAATAAAACAATAACTTACGATTTTTGGCCTTTTGCTATACGCTTTAGGGCAGCATCGGGCACGGCATCGTTTTACTTTCGAGCGGAGGGGTTTATGGATCACAGGTACCGTATGCATCGTCTGACGAATCTTTTATGGCGTATCAGCACCTTGAGTTTGCTGGCGACGCTGATGTCTTGCGCGGGGCCCACTGGTACAACCAGCCCCACCACCAGCACGCCCGCGCCCGCGCCATCCGTATCGCGCGAGCGTGAGCTGGTGGATCGCGCGCTGGCCGCACTCGGCGGTGCGGATGCCCTGCGTGCGTTGCGCTCGGCATCGATCAGGGGCACGGTCAAACATTGGGAGCCGGAGCAATCGCATGTGCCCAGCGGCGAACCGCGCTTCGCGGCGGAATCGAGTTTTGATACCACGCTGGATTTTGTCAGTCGGCGTGCGCGCATCGATTGGGAAAAGAAATTCGCCTACCCGTCACCGCGTACCTTCAAGTTCACTGAGGTGGTCACGCCGGATGCAGGTTACGTGCTCGGCATCGATTCCAATGGCCGTAACGCGCAAAACCGCAACGCGAATCCGCCCGCGCACACCATGTCTGGCCTGCGTCTTGCCACCACACAGCGCGAGCTGCGGCGCACCTCGCCCACGCTGCTGCTGGAAATGCGCGACAACCTCGCGCGCGTCACGCGCATCGCCGATTTTGCCGTGCAGGGCGGCGCGCCCTTGCCTGCCGTGACGTACGACGCTGGCAGTGTGCGCTATATCGTCATGTTCGACGCGCAATCCGGCTTGCCGGTGCGCATCCGCATGCTGGATTTCGACAATATTTGGGGTGACGTGAATTACGATCTGACGCTCGCCGAGTGGCAGCCGCTGGCGGGTGTACGCGTGGCGGTGAGCCAGCGCTATGAGTTGAATGGCCGCGTGGTCGCCGATATACGTCTGACGCAAATGACGCCGAATCCGCAGATCAACCCGGCGGGCATGACGGTGCCCGACGCCGTGCGCGCCACGGCCGCCAAACCCGCCACTGGCAATGTGCCGTACCAGTGGGTGATTCGCCGCCAGTTCATCGGCACCTATCTCGATTCGGACAATCCGAGTTTCGATACGCAAACCACGCAAAGCCTGCGTTTGCAGGAACTCGCACCCGGCGTGCAGCACGTCGTGGGCGGCTCGCACAACGCGATGGTGGTGGACATGCGCGATCATCTGATCGTGTTCGACGCGCCGGTGACGGACGCGCAATCGAACTGGACCATCCGCGCGGCGCAGGCACGCTACGGTGCGAAACCGGTTCGTTATCTGGTGCTCACGCATCACCACATGGATCACGCGGGCGGCCTGCGCGCTTACATGGTGCAGGGCGCGACACTGGTGGTGGGCGCCGGTGCCGCCGCGCACTATCGCCGCGTGCTGGCCGCGCCCGCGACGCGCAATCCGGACATGGGGCCGTATAATTTTTCCAAGTCGAACATTATCGAAGTCGCCGATCGTTACCTGATGACCGACGGCACGCGTCAGGTTTCCGCGCATCTCACCGAAAACCCGCACGTGGCGAGCATGTTGATCGGCTACGTCGCCGATGCGCGCATCGGCTTTGTGACGGACATCTGGAGTCCGGGCGTGGGGCCGTTGCCGAAGGAAATCAGCACGCCACTGGCAGCGCTGGTCACCGCCGCGCGCCGTGCGGGCATTTCGCCGCTGCGTTTCGCGGGCGGGCACGGCAGCACGGCGGAATACGCGCCGCTGGCCGGGCTGGCTGGCGGGAAGTAGGGGGCGCCATGGCGAGCGTTAAGCAAAAGCCGCAGCCCGCGCTGCATACCGCCGCGCAAATCCGCCGCATGAAGGAAGACAAATTCGTGCACTTTCTGAATCCCGGCGCGATTCGCTACACCAAATCGCTGGGCGACGCGGCGGGCCTGCAAACGCTGGGCGTACATCTGGTGCGACTGAAAACCGGCGACGACAGTACGGAATACCACTTCCACCATCAGGATGAAGAGTGGGTGTACATCTTGAACGGCAGCGGCATCGCGGAAATCGGCGGCAAAAAATATAAAATTGGCGCGGGCGATTTCATGGGCTTCACCGCGCCGTCGCTGCCGCACGCCATGCGTAATCCGCACAAGACGGACCTGGTGTATCTGGTGGGCGGCAACCGCTGGCCGCTGGATGTGTGCGATTACCCGCGCATCAAAAAACGGCGTTATCGCATGAATGGTGATAACACCTATCTCGATCTGGCGGCGTTGACGGCGGTGAACCGCCATAAGAAAACCAGAAAATAAGCGCGACTCTCAGAACGGCAGCTTGATCCCCGGCTTCACCGCCTCCAGCGCCGCGCGAAAATCCGCTTGTATGCGTTTGATCGCCGCGTCGGTTTCCGCTTCAAAACGGAGCACGATCACCGGCGTGGTATTGGATGGCCGCGCAAGGCCAAAGCCGTCGGCGTATTCGACGCGCACGCCGTCGATGCGGATGATTTCCTGCGCGTTGCTGAATTTGGCGTCGCGTTTTAAGGCATCCATCAGCGTGTAGTTTTCGCCTTCGGCCGTATGCACGTGCAGTTCGGGCGTGCTGACCGCATCGGGCAGCCCTTCGAGTGCGGCGGAAATATCCGGTACGCGCGAGAGGATTTCCAGCAGCCGCGCGCCGGCGTAAAGCGCATCGTCAAAGCCGTACCAGCGTTCCTTGAAAAACACGTGGCCACTCATTTCGCCCGCCAGCGGCGCGCCGCTTTCTTTGAGCTTGGCCTTGATGAACGAGTGGCCGGTTTTCCACATCACCGGCTTGCCGCCGCGCTCGCGCACCCAGCTAAACAGATTGCGCGTGGATTTCACGTCGAAGACGATTTCCGCACCGGGGTTACGCTTTAGCACGTCGTCGGCGAACAACATCAGTTGCCGGTCGGGATAAATGATTTTGCCGCTCTTGGTGACGACACCCAGGCGGTCGCCGTCGCCATCAAAGGCGAGGCCGATTTCTGCATCGCCGGTTTTCAGCGCGGTGATCAAATCCTGCAAATTCTTCGGCTGCGAGGGATCAGGGTGATGGTTGGGAAAGCGGCTGTCCACCTCGCAAAACAACTCCTGCACGTCGCAACCGAGGCGGCGATACAGCTCCGGCGCGAACGCGCCCGCGACACCGTTGCCGCAATCGACGGCGATTTCGATTTTGCGCGCCACTTTGATGTCGCCGACGATGCGGCTCAAATACGCTTCGCGAATATCGTGCGTGCGGTAGCTGCCCGCGCCATTGACGATATGGCCGGTTTCAATGCGTTTGCGCAGCGCCTGAATGTCATCGCCTGCCAGCGTGTCGCCAGCGAGCATCATTTTCAGCCCGTTGTATTCGGGCGGATTATGCGAGCCGGTGACCATCACGCCTGAATGCGTGTTCAGTGCGTAGGTGGTGAAATACACCATCGGTGTCGCCACCATGCCCACGTCGATGACGTTTATGCCGGCGGCGCGCAGGCCGCGTGCCAGGGCGGCGGAAAGTTCAGGCCCTGATTCGCGGCCATCGCGGCCGATCGCGACTTCGGTCTGCTTGCGCGCGATCGCCTCGGAACCGATGGCGTGGCCGATGTTTTCAACAGCCTCGACGGTGAGCGTTTTGTTGACAATGCCGCGGATATCGTAGGCCTTGAAGATTTCGGGCGGAGCAAGTTTCGACACTTTATAAAATCCCTTATAAAACAAATAGTTAAATTAATTCTCGGCAAAAAATTGCAACAGTCTCTGCGGCAGCCATTCGATGTTACCCGGAAAGCGCCCGCTGACAAAACCGACATGGCCGCCGGTTGCGGGCAGTTCGAGAGTCACCTGCGCAGAAACCTCCTCAGCCGTGGGTAAAAAACGCTCAGGCAAAAACGGATCGTTGCGGGCGTTGAGCACCAGCGTCGGCACGACTATGGTTTGCAGAAACGGCTTGCTGCTGGCGCGCGCATAGTAGTCATCCACGCCGTTAAAGCCATGCAGCGGCGCTGTCACCACGTCGTCGAACTCGTATAGCGTGCGCGCGGCCAGCATGCGTTGGCGGTCGCACAATGCCGGGTAACGTTTCATCTTGGCCAGCGTTTTGGGTTTCAAGGTCGCCAGAAAACGCTGCGTGTAGACCTTGCAAAAGCCGCGTGCCAGTGCCACGCCCGCTGCCGCCAAGTCCACTGGCGCGCACACCGACGCGGCCCGCGTGACGACGGCGCGTGCCTCGTCGCCTTGCTCGCCCAACCACTTGAGCAATGCGTTGCCGCCGAGCGACACGCCCGCGACATAAATCGGCCCCACGCGGGTGGCGCGAAAGCGGCGCAGGATCCAGTCGATTTCGGCGCTATCGCCGGAGTGATAAGCGCGCGGCAGGCGGTTTAACTCGCCGCCACAGCCGCGAAAATGCACCACCACGCCGCGCCAGCCGCAGGCGGCCACCGCGTGCATCAGCCCCACGGCGTACTGGCTGCTGGAGTCACCTTCGAGGCCGTGAAACAACACCACCAGCGGCGTTTCGTCGCGTTGCTCGAGCGGTAATGCCTCGGGTTGATTATCGGCCGAGATCAGCCAATCGAGGTCGATGAAATCGAAATCAGGCGTTTCCCAGCGGTCGCGGCGATAGGCCACCTGCGGACACGGCACCCAGCGTGCGGCGTGTACGGTTTGTGCGTGTCCGCCGGGCAGCCAGCGCGGCGCGCGATAGGCCGCCGTTTCGTTTTGCGGGCTGGTGTTTGACATGCTGCGACGGACCGAGACGTAAACCCGCAATTTTAACCGAAGCGATCGCCGGGGCAGGGCCACGCCAGTGCCATCTAAAAACAGACCTTTTCCAGTATGCGGAAGATGCCACCCGTGTGAAGGCGTTGACATTTGACGCCGCGCCGCGCAGCCGCTAGATTGCGCTCTGCCCATCCACAGCGGGAGTCGTTGCCAGGCCAATTTCTGTTGGCGTGTCATGCCAGATATCATGCATCCGGTACTCGAGAACCAGCTTCGCGGCTTGATCGGCACGCAACCGGAAGGCGAATTCGATACGCTGCTGACGGCGATTGCGCAATTTGCCGATCGTGCCGATAACATGGCCACATCCGGCGCGGCAATCGGCACGCAAGCTGCCGCGGTATTGCGCGGGTTAAAACCGCTGCTGGATGCGGTATCGGATGCTTACGAAAAATCCGAGCGCGAGCTGAAGGCTGCGGACCTGCGCTTTCGTCGGCTGGTGGGTATTTCGTCGGAGTGGTATTGGGAGCAGGACGCTCAATATCGCTTTACCGTGATTTCGACTGGCGTGGCCAATGCCACCGGGCGCGATACCAGTCACTTTATCGGCAAAACCCGTGTAGTGGCGTTTGGCGGCGACCCCGCGGCACCCGAGTGGATCGCGCATGACCGGATGCTGGATCGGCAGGCACCGTTTCGGGATTTTGAATTCCATTATCGCGGACGCGACGGCGATATGATTTATGGGCACCTCTAAAAATAGCTTAATTTCGAGGCACATTGTAAACGTTGGGCGGGTATGTACGTTGTAAGGTTAAATCACCGAGACGAAGCCAAAGCAAAATGCCCATAC
>CAMBGJ010000266.1 GCA_945865805.1 Bordetella parapertussis | reverse complement strand
AGTTTGGCTTTGGCCTGCAGTTGTGGCCAGCGCGCTTCTTTGGGTACTAAGAACACATTGGCGGCGCGGTATTCGTCCTTGTCTTCGGGGTTGGCGCCGTCGTATTCGCCTTTGCCCTGAACCAGTTTGGCGTGGTGCTCGTCGAAGGTCTCGGAGATGTATTTGAGAAAAATCAGGCCAAGGACGACGTGCTTGTATTCCGCCGCGTCCATGTTGTTGCGCAGCTTGTCGGCGGCGAGCCAGAGCTTGGCTTCAAAGCCGAGGTTGGCGGAGGAGTCGGCAGACGTAGTGGATTTCGCGGATTTTGCTTTGGCCATGTGTTTTTGTTGTGGGTTGCCGGGTGCGCTGATGGTAGGCGAAAAATTGTGTGGGTGGTTCTTGTGCGTGGGCGGGTTGGTTTGCGCCGGTGCGCGTGCTGAGTGTGTTATGGGTTCCCGCCTTCGCGGGAACGACGGGTGGGGGCTTGGTGGGTGTAAGGGAAAGTAGTGGGTTGTAAAATTGTTTAAAAACAAATACTTATGTGCTTTCTCGATGAGGCCGCCCAGTGGATGTGTATTCACATGGCAGGAAACGCCAGCCGATGTGTCCTTTGAATCCTCTCCCGCCATTCATCATTTGCATTAGCCACTGCCGCAAATCCCGGCCATTCCCGAACCGCCGCCTGCACTTCTTCAATGATCGTCGCGGCGCGCCCGCGTTTCATCATGGCGGTTTTGGCGCAGGCGTCGAAGTCCTTGCGCGTGAAGGCGTCGCGCTTGCCGTTCATCGTCATTTGATGGGTGGCGTTCCACGCGCCGTCCGGGTTGTAGCTGTAGGTCATGTCGAACGCCGGGGCCAGTGACCATTGGCCTTGTTGGTTCATCAGAAAGGCGATGTTTTTGACGCGGTCGTCCTGATTGCGCGCGACGATGTTGAACACCATGCGGCGGAATTGTTGCTCCACGGCAGCCATCGGCAGGCCGAGCTGGCGGAGGGTCATCAGCGCCTGTTCGTAGCTGTGCGCACCGGCCTAGTTGAAATCCAGATGGGCCAGCGCGCATAGGGATTGCATGTGCAGCTTTTCTCCGTTGGCCCGTCTGTCAAAGCGGCGAGTCATGAAATGACGGCGGCCGTTTTCCTCCAGCAGGCGGCATTCGCTCATGGTGATGCCAGCTTTTTGTGCCATCAGCGAGTAGGCGTATTCGATGGCGCTGGTGGTGCGTGCGCGTGGGTTGGGGCCGATCACAGGTTGAATTCGAGCGCGCCCATGCCGCGTGTGCCGGTGTAGCACAGGCGCTCTATCGCACCAAAGCTCGCCGCGGTGCGGCCTTGCGTGGCGAGCCAGGCGTCAATCAGCGCATTGCCGAATTTATCGGGCAGCGAATCGGCCAGCAGGCCGGGCAGGCCGTGAAAGGTGTTGCGTGCGAGTGTGGGAAATTCGTACACCCGTTCAGAGAGCGGCATCATTAGTGGCGAAATCTCGATGCCGCTTTGCGCGAACGCCGGGTCGTACTGAAAGGCGGCAATGTCGCGGCCTTCGTCCATGGATACCGCGCCGATGGTGCGGCCCCACAGCGCTACCTGCGCGATCACGGCGTTTCAGCCCACGTCCATTTCTTTTGCGGTTGGCGCGCAACGAGTTTGCTGCCTGTAGCGTGTTTGCGTGGACGACCGTAGCGCTTGAGTTGCGCCAGTTGTGCCATGGGGCTTGCGGCGGGCTCTGGCAAAAAAGCATCGAAGCGCTCCACCAGGCCTAGCACCCGGCACACGCGCACAAAGCCCGATAGTTGCGTGGCCGCTTAGCCGCGCTCTAGCCGCTGCACGGTGCACAAGGCGAGGCCGGCTTGCTCCGCGAGTTGCGCTTGAGTCAGGTTTTTCGACAAGCGCAATTGCGACAGACGCTCGCCGATCATCTGGAGCAAGGCGATGTCCGTGATGGTGCTTTCGATATTCATAAACGTCTCAAGTGGCTTATTTATAGCTATAAATTCGCTCAATGCGCCGTAAATGACGCTTTGTGAAAATTTTTATAAGTTATTGTTTTTAAAGGATATTTTAATCGGCGCGGATATTCGCCGCCCGTGCCACCACGCCCCATTTTTGTATTTCTGCACGAATCAGCGCGGTGAACTCTTCCGGCGTCGAGGGCGCGGGCACGGTGCCGTTGGCGAGCAGGCGGTCGGCGGCGTCTTTGGATTTCAGGCCTTCGTTGATTTCGCGGTTGAGTTTTTGCACCACGTCGGCGGGCATTTTGGCGGGGCCGATGATGCCGGCCCACGAATACGCTTCAAAGCCGGGCACGCCGCTTTCAGCGATGGTGGGGAATTCCGGCTGCGATGGCAGGCGCTGTGCGTTGCCGATACCGAGCGCGCGCATTTTGCCGGCGCGCACATGCTGCAGCGTGGGTGGGATGCTGGAGAACATCAGTTGCACTTCGCCGGCGAGCAGCGCGATCGCGGTGGGGCCGCTGCCTTTGTAGGGCACGTGAATCACGTTGATTTTGGCCTGCGATTTGAAGAGTTCCAGCGCAAGGTGATCGGAGTTGCCCGAGCCGGATGACGCCGCGGCGAGCTCGCCAGGGCGCGCCTTGGCGAGCGCGATCAGGTCTTTGACGTTTTTCACCGGCAACGTGGGATGCGTCAGCAGGATCAGCGGAAAATCCACCCCGCGCGCGATGATGCTGAAGTCGCGCAACGTGTCGTATGGCAGCTTGCTGTAGACATGCGGATTCACCGCCAGCGGCCCGGCCGAAGCGCTGGCAATGGTGTAGCCATCGGGGGGGGCTGCCATCAGGGCTTGCAAACCGATGATGCCGTTGGAGCCGGCGCGGTTGTCGATGATGACTTGCTGGCCGATTCTTTCCGCGAGCTTCTGGCCGATGATGCGCGCCATGAAATCGGTGCCGCCGCCGGGCGGGAACACCACGATCATGCGGATGGCTTTGTTGGGGTAGGCCTGTCCTGAGCCTGTCGAGGTGCCCTGCGCGGCCACGTGCGGCGCGAGTGCGGTCGCGATCAATACGGTGATGATGCGCAGTGAGCTGAGATTCGGGTTGAGATTCATTTTTACGTCTCCATTTTGGCGCGCACTGTCCCCGAATCGGCGGGGCTTGTCAATCGCACGGCGTAGTTCGCTATACTCGCTGTTTACGGCTTTCAAGACTACCGAACCTTCTGGATCCACCATGCGTATCACCGCCATACACTCCGCTGCCGCCCCTATCGCTTCCGAAATCCGCAACGCGTATATCGATTTTTCCAAGATGAACGCGAGCGTGGTGGCGGTGGTCACCGATGTCATTCGTGATGGCAAGCCGGTGGTGGGCTACGGCTTTAATTCCAACGGGCGTTATGCGCAGCGCGGCCTGTTGGCTGAGCGTTTTGTGCCGCGCCTGATGGAAGCCGAGCCGAAATCGCTGCTGAACGATGCGGCCGACAACCTTGATCCGCATCGCATCTGGGCGACGATGTTTGCCAACGAAAAACCGGGCGGCCATGGCGAGCGCTCGGTGGCCATTGGCACGGTGGACATGGCGGTGTGGGATGCGGTGGCGAAGATTGAAGAAAAGCCGCTCTACAAGCTGCTCGCCGAGCGTTACAACGGCGGCGAGACAGACAACAAAGTGTTTGTCTACGCGGCGGGCGGTTACTACTACCCCGGCAAGGATTTGAGCGCCTTGCAGGACGAGATGAAAAAATATCTCGACCTCGGCTACTCGGTCGTCAAAATGAAAATCGGCGGTGATTCACTGGCCGATGACGTAAAGCGTATCGAAGCGGTGATCAAAGTCGTCGGCGCGGGTAAAAATCTGGCAGTGGATGCGAACGGGCGCTTTGATGTGAAAACCGCGATTGCCTACGCGCAAGCGCTGGAGCCGTATGGCCTGTTCTGGTACGAAGAAGCGGGCGACCCGCTGGATTACCAGTTGCAGGCGGAACTCGCGCAGCATTACAAACACCCGATGGCCACCGGTGAGAATCTGTTTTCGATGCAGGATGCGCGCAACCTGATACGCCACGGCGGCATGCGCAGTGATCGTGACTGGTTGCAGTTTGATTGCGCGTTGTCGTATGGCTGCGTGGAATACCTGCGCACGCTGACGATGCTGAAAGAAAACGGTTGGTCGCCGCGTCGCTGCTGTCCGCACGGCGGGCATCAAATGTCGCTTAACATCGCGGCGGGATTGGGGCTGGGCGGCAACGAATCGTACCCGGATGTGTTTCAACCGTTCGGCGGCTTTGCCGACAATACGCCGGTGGTGAATGGCTACGTTACCCTGCCGCAGATTCCGGGCGTGGGGTTTGAGGCGAAGTCGACATTGTTCGCGGTGATGCGCCGGTTGACGGAATAAGCGTAGTGGTTGTATCGTAAAATTATTCAATAAAATCAGATAGTTATGTAATTATTGCGGGGTGATGTTGCAGGGCGTAGATGGCTTGAGCCATCCTTTTATTTCTTTTTGGAGTCTTCATGAGCCTGTCTGTTATTCGCACGCTGGCGCCGGTGATAGTCGCCGGATTGTTTTTGTCCTCGGTCCAAGCCGCTGAAACCACTTCGAAGGGATCAGGACAGGCCTATCCCACCAAGCCGGTGCGGCTGGTAGTGGCGTTCCCGATTGCCGGTGCAACAGATATTCTGGCGCGCCATTTCGCGCTGAAAATGACCGAGCAATTGGGTTACCAGATGATTGTCGATAACCGTCCCGGCGCGGGTGGCACCATCGGCAGCAAGATCGTCTCGGGCGCAATACCCGATGGCTACACGCTGACCCTGGGCACCACCAGCACGCATGCGATAGGCCCGCACCTCTACACCAGCAAGCCCTACGATCCGGTGCTGGATTTCACCCATGTCACCGAAGTGGGCGTCTCGCCCACGGTGATGATGGTGGCGGCGCAGGTGCCCGCGAAGTCGTTGAAGGAATTCATCGCGCTGGCCAAGGCGCAACCCGGCAAACTGAATTTCGGCTCGTCGGGCATCGGCACTCAGTTTCATTTGTCGGGCGAATTGTTGAAACTGCTTGCGGGTATTAACATGGTGCACGTGCCGTACAAGGGCACGGCGCTGGTGTACCCGGACATGATCGCCGGGCAGATTCAGATGTTGTTCGATGTGCCGCCTGCCGCGCTGAATTTTATCAAGCAGGGTCGCGTGCGCGCGTTGGGTATCTCGGGCACCAAGCGCACGCCCGTGCTGCCGGAAACGCCGACCATCGCCGAGGCCGGTCTCGCGGGTTACGAGGCGGATTTGTGGTGGGGCTTGTTCGCACCGCCGAAAATGACCAAAGATCGCCTGGCGCGCGTGCACGCGGAAGCGGTGAAGGCGCTGACTTCGGCGGAGGTGAAAGAGCGTTACGCCGCCATGGGCACCGATGTTGTGGCCAGCACACCCGATGCGTTCACCACGTTTTTGAAACTCGAAAGTGCGAAGTGGGAGAAGGTGGTTAAGGCTTCGGGGGCGAGGGCGGATTGAATTTTTGGGGTATTCAAATTCTGGCGGGTGTCGATGATTACTTATTACTAAGCAATACCAATGTGTCCTGATAACGCGAACAATCAGGGAAAGAAGTCGCCTTTCACCAAAGACATATTTGGGTTTCTCCTGAATAATACAATGCACGCAGTCACCGTCACATCGAGCGAAAAAAACTTCCCCTGTCATTCCCGCGAAAGCGGGAATCCATAGCGAGCGCCCTATGGCACAGTGTTAGGGATTCCCGCTTTCGCGGGAATGACAGGATTGGTATGGGTGTGATCAGAACGTGATCGAGGTATCAACGTAAGTATATGTTTTGAAAGGATTTTTTATGAACGGCGCAGAAAGTCTGGTACGCACGCTACTCAACGGCGATGTCAACGTTTGCTTCGCCAATCCGGGTACATCCGAAATGCATTTCGTTGCCGCGCTGGATCGCGTTGAAGGCGTGCGTTGCATTCTCGGCCTGTTCGAGGGCGTGGTCACCGGTGCGGCGGATGGCTACTACCGCATGGCGGAAAAACCAGCGGCCACACTCCTGCATCTGGGGCCGGGGCTCGGCAATGGCCTTTCCAATCTGCATAACGCCAGGAAGGCGCGCTCCGGTATCGTCAACGTGGTGGGCGAGCACGCGGGTTATCACATCCAATACGATGCACCGCTGACTTCGGACATCGAAGGTGTCGCGCGACCGATGTCGGATTGGGTGAAAACTTCGCCGTCGTCAAAGAGCATCGCCGCTGATGCCGCGCTGGCGGTGCAGGCGGCCCGTACCGCGCCGGGGCAAATCGCCACGTTGATTTTCCCCGCCGACACCGCGTGGGGCGAGGCGGATGGCGCGGCGCAGGTAGCCGATCCGGCGCCGCGTGCCACGGTGTCACCCCAGGCCATAGCCGATGGTGCGCGTGCGCTGAAAAACGGCCAATCAACCATGCTGATGCTGGGCGGTGCCGCGCTGCGCGGCAAGGCGCTGGATTGGGCCGCGCGCATCGCGGCAAAAACCGGCTGCGAGCTGATGAGCGAATCGGCCAATGCGCGCTTCGAGCGTGGCGCGGGCCGTGCGCCGATGCAGATGCTGCCGTTCCTTGTTGATCCCGCGTTGGCGGCGACCAAAAACGCACGCCAGATGGTGCTGGTCGGCGCGAAACAACCGATCGCTTTTTTTGCCTACCCCAACAAGCCCAGCGTGCTCACGCCCGAGGGCTGTGAAGTGATCAAGGTGGCCGGCGCGGAAGATGATCTTGAAGCCGCGCTCGAAGCGCTGGCCGGCGAGGTCGGTGCGCGAGGCACCGCACCGCTGGCCAATGCACCCACTTACCAGAACGCCGCGCCCACGGGTGCTGTCACGCTGGAAGCGATGGGCGCATTTTTTAACGCGATGATTCCCGACAACGCCATCTTGCTCGATGAGACCATCACCAGCGGTCGCACCCTGGCCAGGGACACCATGGGCGCGCGCCCACACGACTGGCTGAGTATCATGGGTGGTTCCATCGGCTGGGCCATGGGCGCTGCCGTGGGCGCGGCCATCGCCACGCCGGAGCGCAAGGTGATCGCGCTGATCGGCGACGGCAGCGCGCTTTACACGCAGCAGGCGTTATGGACCATGGCGCGCGAAAATCTGGATGTCACCGTGGTGATTTTCGCCAACCGCGCGTATCGGGTGCTGGTGAACGAACTGTCCAACGTGGGTGCCGGAAAGCCGGGGCCCAACGCCACCAGCATGCTCACGCTCGGCGACCCGAATCTCGATTGGGTGATGATCGCCAAGGGCTTCGGCGTGGAGGCCGGATGCGCCACCAATTTCGATGAACTGGCGGTGCAGTTCAAGCGTGGGTTGGCGCGGCATGGGCCTTATTTGGTGGAACTGGTGATGTGATTGGCATTACTGGTGAACAGTAAACGGTGAACAGTGAACCGTGGTCTGCGGACTGTTTACTGTTAACTGTTAACCGCATCAAGTAGTCGTAGGTCGGAACGCGTAGCGGTTCCGACAACCCGCTAGCCACGTGTCGATATGTG
>CAMBGJ010000265.1 GCA_945865805.1 Bordetella parapertussis | reverse complement strand
CGCGGGCTGCGCCAGCGCCGCCTGCATACACACACAGGCGCCCAACGAAGAACCCACGAGGTGCGCGCGCGGCGCTTTAAAAAAGGCAATTAAATCAAGTACATCCATCGCCCATTGCTCGACGCTGTAGCTGGAAGCCGGCGATGATTGCCCGAGACCGCGCGGGTCTGGCGTGACCACGCGGCCCGCTGCCGCAATCAGCGGCAAGGTCTTCGCAAAGTACGTGTGATCGTGGCCCAGGCCCGGCAGCAGCATGATGAGTTCGCCGGTGCCTTGTTCCTCGTAATAGAGACTGCCGTTGGAGAGCGTTGCGTGGGGCATGGGGTGAGAGTCTGGAGTTGGAAACGCAAAACGCGCGTTGTGTATAAACCCCAATTTATCTCCGCGCCGTCATGCGGTCAATGGCTGTGCGCTGGGGCAAGAACCGCTCGCCACACTGAAAGTACATGACTATTGAAATGGCAATGTAGAAACGCAACAAGGCGTCACGCACTGGCGCGAACCCCTGCTAACATTACGCACTCCTGCATGACCTGAGAACTTGCCACCATGCCCCCCACCCCCCGCACCCACATCCATCTGCTCGGCGACATCAACTTGCTGGGCGTGGATAACCCCGCCGTGCCGTTCAAGCAAATCGCGCCGACGCTAAAAGCCGCCGATGCGGTGTTCGCCAATCTCGAATGCTGTTTGTACGACCCAACTGAAAAACGCGAGACGATGCGTGACGATCAGTCCGGCTTCGAGGGCATTTACGCGCCCCCCGCCAGCGGCGAGGCGCTGCGGCTTGCCGGTGTGCACGTGATCGGCAACGCCAACAATCAAAATTACGGCGCGGATGCGATTCTGGCCTCCAACCAGCGGTTGGATGAACTCGGCATCGCCCACGCGGGCACCGGCCCCAACAAGGCCGCCGCGCGCGCGCCGGTCGTGATCGAACGCAACGGCGTAAAAATCGGTTTCATGCAACGCACCTCGCAGTACTGGCCCAACAATCACGAAGCGGGCGAGCGCGCCACTGGTGTCGCGGCGATGAAGGCTTACACCGCGTATCAGCCGCCGTATTACAAGGACAACAATATTCCGCCCAACCGCCCCGGCGCGCCGGCGAAGGTGGTCACCTGGGTCGATCCGGCGTATCTGGCTGAACTCAAGGCCGACATCGCCGCGCTGAAAATCCAGTGCGACATCGTGATCGCGTCACATCACTGGGGATATGGTGAGGAAATTTTGCAATACCAGCGCGAACTCGCGCATGCGGCCATCGACGCCGGCGCGGATATCGTGATGGGCCACGGCCCGCATTTCCCGCTGGCGATCGAGTTTTACCAAGCCAAGCCCGTCTATTACGGCTTGGCCATGTGCTGTTTTATCCGCAGCAACAAAAAAGCGCATCGCGGCTGGGCGGGCATGGCGGCGCATCTGAGATTTGAAAACAAGGTGCTCGCCGAAGCCGCGTTTTCCATCGTGCGACAAAACGATGCGGGCGAGGTGCTGTTTTCGTCGGCATCAAACGAAGGCGACGCGATTGCGCGGTTGGAGCGGCTGTGTGCGCCGTTTGGCACAAAATTGCGTGTGGATGGTGATCGGGTTATTGCGAGTGGTGGTTAACATGATGAAACTCAACTTCAACCGCTACACCGCAAAGGTGCAAAGTCGCAAAGAACCCCACGCAAAGCACTGCAAGACCGGTTTGTTTTTCTTTGCGTTTCCTTTGCGCCTTTGCGCCTTTGCGGTGGTGTTTTCTCAGTCAACCGTTAGTGCGGCGCAACCCGCCGCCTACCCCGCCAAACCCATCCGCATGGTTGTCGGCTTTCCGCCCGGCGGCGGCAATGACGCGATGGGGCGGCTTTTCGGCCAGAAGTTCGCCGAGCGTTTTGGGCAATCCGTGGTGATCGACAATCGGCCCGGCGCGGGCGGCAATCTCGCCGCCGAGTTGGTCGCCAAGGCCGTGCCCGACGGCCACACGTTGCTGGTGATTTCCAGCGGACATCCGATTCAGGGCTTGCTGAAATCTCATTTGCCGTACGACCCGATACGCGATTTTTCCAGTGTGGCGCAACTGGTGCATTACCGCTCGGTGCTGGTGACGCACCCATCGGTGGGCGCGGCCAACGTGCGCGAGCTGGTGGCGCTGGCCAAGGCCAAGCCGGGCACGATCAATTTTGCCTCATCCGGCGCGGGCAGCAATTCGCAACTGGCGGCAGAATTGTTTCGCTACCTGACGGGTGTCAACCTCGTGCACGTGCCGTATAAAGGCACCGGTCAGGCGATGACCGATCTCATGGGCGGACGCGTGCAAATGATGTTCGCGCCCTCGCTCACCGTCGCGCAACACGTGCAGGCCGGGCGGCTGCGCGCGCTGGGCGTCACCAGCGCGAAACGCTCGCGCGTGCTGACGGATATTCCCACGCTCGCCGAGGCCGGGGCCAACGGCTACGAATTCGCTTCGTGGTACGGCATTCTCGCTCCCGCGCGACTGCCCGCCGACATCGCCGCCAGGCTGCACGCCGAAACCCAGCGAGCACTGCAATCCGCCGACGTGAAAGAGCGCCTGACCGCCGAAGACCTGGATGCCGCCGTCGCCACGCCCGCTCAACTGGACGACATCCGCCAGGGAGAACTCGGCAAATGGCGCAAAATCGTCGCGCAGCTTAATTTAAAGTTTGATTAAAAATATCAATAAAAACAATTAGTTACGTAATTCTTCCGATGGATCTGCGTATTTGCCCGCAGCATAAAAAATGTCATGCGCGACGCGGCATTGCGAGAATATTTTGCCGCAGCATGTGTATATACTTATTAGCGGTAACCACTGACAGGAATCGCCATGAAATCGATTATTTTGCAGGCGGTAGCGGCACTGGCCGTTGCCATGTTTTTCGCGGGTTGTGCCAACGTGCCGTACGAAGGCGCGATGGAGTGGATGCAAAAGCAGCCCCAGCTGACTGATCCGTGATGCACCCGATGCCTGAGCCATGCGGCCAATCGGTTCGACAACAAACGGGCGCAAGACTACACTGCGCACCTCATTAAAACCAAAAATCGAGGAGCCATCATGCAAGGATCAGCCCGCGCCGCTGCCGGAGTAATCGCGTTCGTCAGCGGAAGTTGTGCCTACGCGCAAGGGGCCGCCAATGTCACCAATGTCACTAATTGGCCTGCCAAGGCCGTCCGCGTCATTGTGCCTTACCCGTCGGGCGGCACCTCGGACATCCTTGCGCGGCTGGTGGGGCAGAAGCTCACCGAGGCCTGGGGCCAGCAGATCGTGGTGGACAGCCGCCCCGGCGCGAATGGTGTGATCGGCTCAGACATGGTGGTGCGTGCGCCCGCCGACGGCTACACGTTGCTGCTGACCGACGTGGGCAATCTCATCATCACCAAGATCACGCTGCCCAAGGTACCGTACGAGCCGCTGACGGACTTCGCGCCCATCGGCATGGTGTCGTATTCGCCGCATCTGCTGTCGGTGCATCCCAGCGTGCCAGTGAAAAACGTGCCGGAACTGATCGCGCTGGCGAAAAAAAATCCCGGCAAACTCAATTTCCCCACTGGGCTGGGCGGCGCGCCGCACATGGCAGGCCTCGCGCTGCAAAACCGCACGGGGGTGAACTGGGTTTACGTGCCCACCAAGGGCGGCGCGCAATCGATGATGACGGTGGCCACCGGCGAGGGCGATCTCATGTTTTTAGGCATGCTGCAAACCATGCCGCATGTGAAAAGCGGGCGCGTGAAAGCCATCGCCATTTCCAGCGAAAAGCGCGATGCGTCGATGCCCAACACGCCGTCAGTCGCTGAAACACCGGGGCTGGAAGGCTTTCACACCGGTTCATGGCAAGGGCTGCTGGGACCCGCCAAGTTACCGGCGGATATCCTCGCCAAGGCCGGCAACGAATTACGCCGCGTGCTGGCGCTGGCAGACGTGAAGGAAAAGCTGGGTTCGCAGGGCACCGTGCCGCTGATCACATCGCCTCAGGAAATGAGCAAGTTCCTGCTGGCTGAACGCGAACGCTGGAGCAAGGTCATCAAGGACACGGGTTTCAAAATCGAGTAAGCCGTTGGCTTATTTCGCCATGCCGAGGTCAGTGAGAATCTCGCGCGTCTCGGCATACTCCTGATCAAGGTGCTTGCGCACCTGCGCGCTGCTCAGATACTCATCGACCCATTGCTCCTGCACCACCATCTTGCGCCATTCGGGGCTTGCCACCGTCTTGCGCAGCAAGGCATCCCAAAAAGCAATCTGCTCGCGCGTGAGGCCCGGCGCCGCCATCATAAAGCGCGAGTTGGATACCACGGCATCGATGCCGGAGTCTTTCCAGATGGGGATAGACGCGTACTCGCCTTCAAGCCGCTTGGGTGCACTGACCGCGAGAAAGCGCAGCCGTCCGGCACGCCAGTGCTGCGCTGCCACCGACAATCCGCCCGACGCATAGTCGAGATGCCCGCCCAGCAGATTGGAGATGGATTCACCCGCCGACGGAAACGCCACCACGCGCAGGCGGCGTATCTCCACCCCCGCACGCTTTAGCGGCAACGCCACCGCGATATGACTGCTGTTGCCGGGCGTAGTGCCGATCGCTACCGCCATGCTGTCCGGCGCGGCCTTCAGGCGCGCGATCAGATCGTTGGCCGTCTTAAACGGCCCATCCGCACGCACCGACAACACGTTGTACTCGGTATAAAGCTGCCCCAGCAATGAGAAATCGCGATGATGCAACTTATTCTTGCCGGTGATGTGGTTGGACAGCAGCGGCCCCGACACCAGCAATATCTTGTGCGGATCACCCGCAGCCGCCTGCGCGTAGGAGTAACCCACCGCTTGCCCGCCGCCCGGACGGTTCACGATCACCACCGGCACGTCGAGCATCTTGCTCTCCTGCCAGATTTTTTGCAGCAGGCGGGCCGGGCGGTCAAGCGTGCCGCCCGCGTTCGCCGGCACCACGAATTCAACCGGGCGCGTGGGCTTCCACGCTTGCGCGAACGCAAGCTCGGCTGACAAGGTGAACACAAAGGTGAGCATCAAACCGCAGCAAAGCCCAAGCCATTGCAACGGATTGCGCAGGACAGTATCAGAACGCACTATTTTCTCTTCGTTGATTATTTTTTGCATGGTGCACGTAATGCTGCGCGTAAGCAAGCCTGTGCATGCCTGCTTTATAGCCGCAGCTGCGTCCCCAGCTCCACCACACGATCCGGCGGCAGATTGAAACACTCCGCTGCCGACGGCGCGTTGCGTTGCATGTGCCGGAACAATTCGCGCCGCCAGGTAAACAGGCCGTGCCGCACGGCGCGTGCGATAGTGGATTTGCCGAGGAAAAACGTGGTGTCGTTCAGCGCCATACGCAGGCCGCGCGCAGCCAAGAGCTTCAGCACGTGCATGGCGTCCGGGTCTTCCATAAAGCCATAGTGCACGATCACCTGGTACACGCTGTGCGGCACCAGCATCTCGATTTCGACACGCTCGTCATCGGCAACCTTGGGCACGTCCTGCGTGGTCACCGTCAGGAACAGCACGCGCTCGTGGAGGATTTTATTGTGCTTGAGATTGTGCAGCAGGGTCGTTGGCACCACCTCGCGGTTTGCCGAAAAAAACACCGCCGTGCCGGGCACGCGCGTGATCGACGACAAATGTTCACAGAATCCCTTCAGCAGCACCTGTTTGGCTGCGGCACTGGCGCTCAACACGTCCGAACCACGCTTCCAGGTCGTCAACAACGTAAAAATCGCCAACCCGCACAGCAGCGGAAACCAGCCGCCAGCCAGTATCTTGGTGGTGTTCGAGGCCAGAAACAGCAGTTCCACCACGAACACCACCAGCAGCACCGCCAGCATCGGCAGGCGCGTGCGTTTGCCAATGACCACCACCACCAGCGCGATCAACGCGGTTTCCAACGCCATGGTCGCTGACACCGCAATACCGTAGGCCGCCGCCAAATGAGATGACGAGCCGAAGCCCATCACCAGCAGCAGCACCACCACCAGCATCAGCCAGTTCAGTTGGCCGATGTAAATCTGCCCGCGCTCGGTTTCCGACGTATGCGTCACCGGCACGCGCGGCAGAAAGCCCAGACGCGACGCCTGCTGCGTCACCGAAAACGCACCGGAGATCGTCGCCTGCGACGCAATCACCGCAGCGATCGTCGCCATCACCACCAGCGGTATCAGCCATTCGGGCAGCGCCAGCAGATAAAACGGGTTTTTCACCGCCGCCGGATTGCGCAGCACCAGCGCGCCCTGCCCCAGGTAGTTCAGCATCAAGGCCGGCAGCACCAGGCCGAACCAACTGATGCGTATGGGTTTGAGGCCGAAATGCCCCATGTCGGCATACAACGCTTCGCCGCCGGTCAAGGCGAGAAACACCGAACCCAGCGCGATGAACGTCAAGCCAGGCGAATGCATGGCAAAGCCCAGCGCATGCGCGGGATTCAATGCGTGCAATATCGTCGGCGTTTGCACAATACTCATGATGCCCAGCGTGCCAATGGTCAAAAACCAGACCGTGGTAATCGGCCCGAACAGGCGGCCGATTTTTCCGGTGCCGCGCGGTTGCAACGCAAACACGCCGATCAGAATTGCCATGGCTATCGGCACCACCCAATGCGCCAGCGCGGGTGTGGCCACCGAAATACCTTCAACCGCTGACAGCACCGTAATCGCCGGCGTGATTACCGCATCGCCATAAAACAGCGACGCTGCAAACACCGCGATCACCGTCGCCACGTTCGATAGCTTGCGATTCTTGCGAAACAGATTCGAGGCCAACGCCAGCAACGCCAGCACGCCGCCCTCGCCCTTGTTGTCAAAACGCAGCACGAAGGTCACGTATTTCACCGACACGATCAGCATCACCGCCCAGAAAATCATCGACAGCACGCCAAACACATTCGCCTCAGAGAGCGGCAAGGCATGCTCGCCGGAAAACGCCTCCTTGAATGCATACAGCGGACTGGTGCCGATGTCGCCGAAGACCACACCCAAGGCACCCAGCGACAAAGCAGCCAGACGCCGGTCATGGCGCGGTTCGACAGGGGTGGGGGTATGTGTCATCGCGGGCTCCTGGGTTCCATCAACGCGGTCATTATGTTGCGCCGCAATAATTAAGCGAATGTACTACGCTTTGCCGCAGCGCGCCAATGCTTGGGCGAGCCTTTCGTGTATGGGCTGGAAAATCTGCCCACAGGGTCAACCGCAACTCAGCCTGCCACCGCCGCCACAACGCGCAAGCCTGCGACGACGTGTTAGCCTGAATTTTGCATAAAGAGGGCAAAGAACACCGTAAGTGATTGGTACAATGTGAGTTATCGAGAAACACATTCGTCAACACCAACAGGTCTTTGCCCTCATGGATCCTACGCCAGAACAACTGCGGTTTGCTTCGATTCCGGGCTGCACCATCCGCGCGGATTTTGCCGGCGGCGGCTTATCATCGGACCTGGGGCCGCTGCTACTCAAGGGCGTTGATCGCCAGATCGGTCTCACCGAGCGCGTGTGCGCGGCC
>CAMBGJ010000264.1 GCA_945865805.1 Bordetella parapertussis | reverse complement strand
ATCCTCAAGGCATTCCAGAAACCGGCGCAATCTATCGCGGGGATGATGCGCGCACTCGAGTCGAAAACCCGTTTGGTCTTCGACTACCTGCGTATGACCAAAAACTCACTAACCGGGCCTCGTCCAACTTGAGAACAAATTCGCCGTGCGAATAGCGGGCGCGAATGGAAAGCGCATTCACTGGTTGTCCGACCATTGCGCCCGCGCATCATCGAGCTCGGGCCTTTACAACGCTATCGTTTAATGATTGTATTATCATTCAAAGAAAACAATAACTTACGATTTGCTTACCGTCTGGCGTCCTGCGACGCGCCGTTAACCATCGATACTCTGGAGATCAAGCATGTCATCCGCCATCGAATCCGTGTTGCACGAAAATCGCGTGTTCCCGCCGAGCGACGCTTTCGTCAAGCAGGCCAACATCTCGGGCATGGCGGCGTACCGCACACTCTGCGCCGAGGCTGAAAAAGACTTCGAGGGTTTTTGGGCCAATCTCGCGCGCACTGAGTTGCTGTGGCACAAGCCATTCACCCAGACTTTGGATGAATCGAAAGCGCCCTTCTTCAAATGGTTTCACGACGGCGAATTGAACGCTTCATACAATTGCCTGGATCGGCATCTGCAAACCCAGCCAGACAAAATCGCCATCGTCTTCGAAGCCGACGACGGCAAGGTCAGCACCATCACCTACCGCGAGCTGCACCGCCAGGTGTGCGTAGCGGCCAACGGCTTGAAATCGCGTGGCATCAAGCTCGGCGACCGGGTGATTGTTTACATGCCGATGTCGATCGAAGCGGTGGTGTGCATGCAGGCGTGTGCGCGCATCGGGGCTATCCACTCGGTGGTGTTCGGCGGTTTTTCGGCCAAGAGCCTGCAGGAACGCATTATCGACGCGGGTGCTACGGCGGTACTCACCGCCGACGGACAATTCCGCGGCGGACGTGAAATTCCGTTAAAGCCCGCCGTGGACGAAGCACTGACACTGGGCGGCTGCGAATCCATCCACAGCGTGGTGGTGTACAAACGCACCGGCACCAGCGTGGCTTGGGACACCAAACGCGATGTGTGGCTGCACGATGTGGTGAAGGGCCAATCGGAGGTATGCGAACCCACCTGGGTCAACGCCGAACATCCGTTGTTCATTCTGTATACCTCCGGCTCCACCGGCAAACCCAAGGGCATTCAGCATTCCACCGGCGGTTATCTGCTGTGGACGATCCTGACGATGAAGTGGACCTTCGATTACAAACCCAGCGATGTGTTCTGGTGTACGGCGGATGTGGGCTGGGTCACCGGCCATTCGTACGTGTGTTACGGCCCACTGGCCTGCGGCGCGACCGAAATCATGTTCGAGGGCGTACCGGTCTACCCCGACGCCGGCCGCTTCTGGAAAATGATTCAGGATCACAAAGTCACGGTGTTCTACACTGCGCCGACGGCGATCCGCTCGCTGATCAAGGCCGGCGGCGACCTGCCAAAAAAATATGATCTGACAAGCCTGCGCATTCTTGGCACGGTGGGTGAACCGATCAACCCCGAGGCGTGGATCTGGTATCACGAAACTGTCGGCGGCAGCCGCTGCCCGATCGTCGATACCTGGTGGCAGACCGAAACCGGCGGCCACATGATTACCCCGCTGCCCGGTGCCACTCCGACCAAGCCTGGCTCGGCGACATTCCCGCTGCCCGGCGTGATTACCGATATCGTCGACGAAACCGGCGAGTCGGTGGGTTGGGGAAAAGGCGGCATCCTCGTTATCAAGAAGCCCTGGCCATCGATGCTGCGTACCATCTGGGGCGACCCGGAGCGTTTCAAGAAAACCTATTACCCCGACGATTTCCACGGTAAGTATTACCTCGCCGGCGACGGCGCGACCTACGACAGCGAAGGCTACATCCGCATCATGGGGCGCATCGACGACGTGCTGAATGTGTCGGGCCATCGCCTCGGCACCATGGAAATCGAATCGGCGCTGGTCGCCCATAAAGACCTCGTGGCCGAAGCCGCCGTGGTGGGCCGCCCGGACGAGCTCACCGGCGAAGCCATTTGCGCCTTCGTGGTGCTGAAAGGCGCTCGGCCCACTGGTGAAGAAGCCAAGAAAATGGTCAAGTTGTTGCAGGATTGGGTGGGCAAGGAAATCGGCCCCATCGCCAAGCCGCGCGACATCCGCTTTGGCGACAACTTGCCCAAGACACGCTCCGGCAAGATCATGCGGCGCTTGTTGCGCTCCATCGCCAAGGGCGAGGAAATCACGCAGGATGTCTCCACGCTGGAGAATCCGGCGATTCTCGATCAACTGAAACAAGCGGTCTAGTGCTCATGGCCGTAGCCCGTAAGGAGCGCAGCGCATTACGGGAACATCGGGTGCGGCCCGGTAATACGCTGCGCGCCTTACGGGCTACTGGCTGAAAAAAATGCCATCGCCACTCAAAGGCCAACGACTCGCCGCCCTATTCCTGCTGGGCGTGTTGCTGTTCAACTATCCGCTGCTGCAGTTGTTCGCGCGCGACGGCATGATCCTGGGCCTGCCCGTGCTCTACTGTTACGTGTTTAGCGCCTGGGCGGCATTGATCGGGCTGATGGCGCTGGTGGTTGAACACCGCGAGCAGCCGTAACCTGCCATGCTCACCGGCGGCATCATTGTTGTCGCCTCGTTTGCGTATGTGGGGCTGCTGTTCGCCATTGCCGCCTATGGCGACAAACGCGCGGACGCCGGCCGCAGCCTCATCGCCAACCCGTACATTTACGCACTGTCGCTCGCGGTCTACTGCACCTCGTGGACGTTCTACGACAGCGTAGGTCGCGCGGCCACCAGCGGCATCGGCTTCCTGCCGATTTATCTGGGCCCCACGCTGATGGCAGCATTGTGGTGGCTGCTGCTGATAAAAATCCTGCGCGTTAGCAAGGCCAACCGCATCACTTCGATTGCGGATTTTGTCGCGTCGCGCTACGGCAAAAGCCAGTTGCTCGGCGGCCTGGTGACGGTGATCGCGGTGGTCGGCATCATTCCATATATCGCGCTGCAATTGAAAGCCATCTCCACCAGCTTCGCGATTATTCTGCACTACCCCGGCGTCGCCATGCTGGAAAAAATCGGCAGTCAGTTGTTCATCGGCGACAACACCTTTTACATCGCCATGATGCTGGCGGTGTTTACCATTCTGTTCGGCACGCGCCATCTGGATGCGACCGAGCGCCACGAAGGGCTGGTGGCCGCGATTGCATTTGAATCGGTGGTAAAGCTGGTGGCGTTTCTCGCGGTGGGGTTGTTTGTCACTTACAGCATGTACGACGGCTTTGCAGATATTTTCCGTCGCGCCAGCGAGAATCCGCAATTGCAGGGGCTGCTGACCATGAGCAGCGATACCGGCACCTACACTTCGTGGGCGTCGCTGACGCTGTTGTCGATGTTTGCCATTCTGTTTTTGCAGCGACAATTTCAGGTGGCGGTGGTGGAAAACGTCGACGAACGTCATCTGAACAAGGCCATCTGGTTGTTCCCGCTGTATCTGCTGGCGATCAATATTTTTGTGTTGCCGGTGGCGCTGGGCGGCCTGCTGCGGTTTCCCACCGGCGGCGTGGATGCCGATACCTTCAAGCTCACGCTGCCCATCGCGGAAAAACAATTGTGGATCGCCTTGCTGGCGTTCATCGGCGGTCTGTCCGCCGCCACCGGCATGGTGATCGTGGAAACCATCGCGCTGTCCACCATGGTGTGCAATGATCTGGTGATGCCCTTACTGCTGCGCACGCCGGGTCTGCGTCTGGCAGAGCGGCAGGATTTATCGCGCCTGCTGATCAATATACGGCGCGGTGCGATTGTCGGCATCTTGATGCTGGGCTATCTTTATTTTTATCTGGCAGGCGAAGCGTATGCCCTTGTTTCTATTGGATTAATTTCGTTTTCGGCAGTGGCGCAATTCGCGCCGGCCATCATCGGCGGGCTATTCTGGAAAGGTGCAACGCGGCTGGGTGCCATTGCCGGTTTGAGCGCGGGCTTTGCCGTGTGGGTGTATACGCTGCTGCTGCCATCGTTCGCCAAATCGGGTTGGCTGCCGGTGACGTTTTTGTCGCAAGGTGCGTGGGGCATTGATCTGCTCAAACCGCAACAACTGTTCGGCCTGCAAGGGCTGGACGAAATCTCGCACTGTCTGTTCTGGAGCCTGTTGATCAACATCGCGCTGTTTGCCAGCATTTCGTTACTGCGCCGCCCCGATGCCGCGAACACACCCAGGCCACGCTGTTTGTCGATGGCGGGACGCCAGCCAACGTCAGCGGTTCGCGCTTCTGGCGCGGCAGTGCGTCACTCGACAAGCTGCTCGAATTGCTCGGGCGATTTCTCGGGCCGGAGCGCGCGCGCGAAGCCTTCAGCATCTATGCCGCGCAGCGCGGTGCTGCCAACCTGCAAGCGCTGCCGCCCGACGCAGACACCGTGCATCACGCCGAATCGCTGCTCTCCGGCGCCATCGGCAGCGCCAGTGCACGAGTCATGATCGCCTCGGTGGTGGACGAAGAACCGCTCGGCATCGGCGAAGTGATGCACATCATCGACGAGGCCTCGCAGGTGCTCGCCTACAGCCGCCAACTCGAGCGCCAGTCGCGCGAACTCGAAGCCGCCACCAATGATCTGCGCAGCGCCAATCTGCGGCTGACTGAACTCGACCGGATGAAGGATGATTTTATTTCCACCGTGACGCACGAACTGCGCACGCCGCTCACCTCGATACGTGCCTTCAGCGAAATCCTGCGAGACAACCCCACGCTCGATCCGGCGCAACGCGAAAACTTTCTCGGCATCGTCATTCGCGAATCCGAACGGCTGACGCGCCTGATCAACCAGGTGCTCGATCTGGCCAAGCTCGAATCCGGTGGCGGCGAGTGGCAGGCGATCCAGTTCGACTTGCGAGAACTGATCGATGAATCGCTGCGCGCCACCAGCCAGTTGTTCAAGGATATGCCCCGGTCCATTACCCAGATGCGCCCGGCGCGCCCATACTGGGTTTGTATCTTGTCCACGAAGGCGGTCAGCTTGGTGTTGTCGGCGGTGTTGCCGTTCATCACTTCGTAGGCCAGTGGAAAGCCTTGCGGGGTGACGATGAGCGCAATCACCACTTGCACGCAGTCCGGGCGTTTGTCGCGGCTGTAGCCATCCGCGGTGGCGCGCGCTAGTATTTCATAACCGATGATGCCGCTGACACCAGGGCGGTTTTCAACCACCACCTGCTGCCCCATCTGCTTGCTGAGTTCCGCCGCCAGCTCGCGCGCATTGATGTCCGGACTGCCGCCCGGCGCCGAGGGCACGAGTAATCGCACCGGCCGCGCGGGATAGGCCTGCGCGGCGGCGCTTGCTGGCGCCAGCGCCGATGTAACCGTTACCACCGCCACCATAGATACCATAGTCACCGTGGCCCAACGCTGAAGAGGTAATGCGTACGTGCTCATGCGTCTGTCTCCGATTTTTCCATTGCCATTGAATATCTTCGCCATCGGCCGACCGTTACCCTGCATGGTCGATGACATAGCCGCGGCCGTAATGCGTGCGCACCTCCACGCCCGCGCCAGTCAACTTCTTGCGCACGCGATGGATATAAACCTCGATGGCATTATGGCTGACTTCCTTGTCGTAGTTGTAGAGTTGCTCGACCAGTTGCTCCTTGCTCACCACGCGGCCAAAGCGGTGCAGCAACACTTCCAGCACGCCCGCTTCATGCAATGAGAGTGGCAGCGGCTTGCCCGCGATGCTGGCCACGCGCCCGACGGTATCGAAGCTCAGTTCGCCATATTGTAGCGTCGGCGCGGCCACCCCGGTACTGCGCCGCAGCAACGCACGCACGCGCGCCTGCAACTCATTCAGACTGAAAGGCTTGACCAGATAATCGTCGGCGCCCAAATCCAGCCCGGCGACTTTTTCCTCCGGCTGTTCGCGGCCCGACAAAATCAGCACTGGCAGCGTGGTATTACGTTTACGCAGGCGGCGCAGCACTTCAAGGCCATCGAGCTTGGGCAAACCGAGATCAAGTATCAGCAAGCTGAAGCCATCGCCCTTGAGCGCCTCGTCGGCGGCCAGGCCATGCCCGACGTGATCGACTGCGTAGCCCGCCTGACTCAGCGTGAAACGCAGCGCTTCCGATAAAGCCGCATCATCCTCGGCAATCAAAATTCTCACTCGTATCCCTCCCGGTAATCTCGGTCTTGATGCTGTGCCGCAGCAAAGCCACGCCGACCACAAAAACATAAGTATTTGTTTTTATTAGATATTTTTAAGGCCGCTCATGCCACGCCCGCCTAATTCTTGCAAAAAGTTCAGGATTTTGTAAGTTACTTCAATTACGATCAAACAGCTATCTCCGGTGCAATGCGCATATTTTACGTTGCGCGCTGGTGGGAGCGGGCCGCCAACAACAATTTACGCCTTTTGGCTACGCAGCGTTATGAACCGGGTTATTAACCAAGGCAACCAAGGAGGGGCTATGCAGCCTAGTGCAAAACACCAAGAATACTGGCAAAAAAATCTTTTTATCACCGGCATATTGCTTGCCATTTGGTTTGTTGTCACCTTCGTGGAAGGCTGGTACGCGCGTGAGCTGAACAGCATCACCTTCCTCGGCTTGCTGACGATATTCATCGTCAGCCTGCTAACCGCACCGCCCGACGAGAAGGTTCAAGCGCTGGTGGAACATGTGCGTTACCCCAATCTGGTGGGCGACAAACACGTCTCGCAAGCAACGTAATCCTTCATCCAGCCACGAACAAGGCCCGCTTCGGCGGGCTTTGTTTTTGCACTACAATCCGCCCATGAACCCTGAAGCTTGGTGGCACTACCGACGCGCACGTTATTTCCTGTTTTTCAACAAACGGGACAAGGCCATTGCGGCGCTGAAAGACGTCCTCGCGCTGGAGCCGTCCAATCTGCTGGCAGCCAATTCGCTGGGCTTTCAGTACGGCGAAAAGGGTGATTACGAGCAGGCCGCCGCGCAATTTGAATCCGTGCTGCGCGCCAACCCTGCCGACGCCAACACGAAATTTAACCTGGGCTATATCCGCCAAAAACAGGCCCGGCACGAGGATGCGATCGCACTCTTTGAATCAGCGGTCAAAACCAGCCTGGCGCTCGACCGCGCGTGGTTCGGCCTCGGCATGTCGCAAGCGGCATTGCAGCAGCGGGAAACCGCGATTGCTGCATTCGAGCAAGCCGCCAAGCTGCAACCGATGAATCCGCATGCCCTGGTTGAACTGGGTTTGCAACACCACGCACTGGGCCAACGCGAAAAAGTCGAAGAAGTCGTCGAAAAGCTAAGACGCTTCGACCCCAAGGCTACTGCCCAATTAATTCAGGCCGCGCAACCCGCGGCTCACGGCGAATTTGTTCTCAAGTTGGACGAGGCCCGGTTAGTGAGTTTTTGGTCATACGCAGGTAGTCGAAGACCAAACGGGTTTTCGACTCGAGTGCGCGCATCATCCCCGCGATAGATTGCGCCGGTTTCTGGAATGCCTTGAGGAT
>CAMBGJ010000263.1 GCA_945865805.1 Bordetella parapertussis | reverse complement strand
GTAACCAACCCGCGTATATCAGACTGATCAACCGTCGCAATGCTGTCCGTTCTGCTACCCGCACATTGCATTGAAATGAAAAACGAAAAACAATTTTCTTTGGGTAATTGACAGGTCAATACATATCAGGTTGGGGTGACGAAGGAACCCCAACGTGCGCGGGCATCATCACATCGCGGTTGTTGGGCTTCGCTGCGCTCAGCGCCAACCTACGGGATTTTTTGTCACTCCGCCTTCGCGCCGGATTCCTTAATAGCTTTGGCAAAGCGCTGCACTTCGCCGCGTATGTGGTGACCGAATTGCTCGGGCGGCGCAACCGCCGCATCGAAGCTATAACTCACCACGCGCTCGGCGACCGCGGGTTCTTTCATAATGCGTGCGATTTCGCTGTAGAGCCGCTGCACGCGATCTTTGGGCGTACCAGCGGGGGCGACGATGTCCACCCAGTTATTCAGCACGAAATCCTTGTAGCCCTGCTCCGGCAGCGTGGCGACATCGGGCAATTGCGGATGGCGCTTTTCCGCCATGGTGCCCACAGCGCGCATACGGCCTGCCCTGGCGGCCGGTGCGATGTCGGTGACGGCATTGATCATCATCTGCACCTGACCGGCGATAAGGTCAACCGACGCCGGGCCGCCGCCTTTATACGGCACGTGTATGCCGGCGAAGCCCACGGCACGGCTCAGCATCTCGCCCGACAAATGGCTGATGGTACCAATGCCGCCGCTGCTGAAACGGATGGGCTGGGTTTTGGAAGCGGCCACCAGGTCACGCACGCCGCGCGCGTTAACGCCCGGATGCAACGCCACGATCAGCGGCGAGGTGGCGAGCAAAATCACCGGTGTGAGATCGCGCTCAAGGTAGTAGCCGAGCTTGGCATACAGCGATTGTGATATGGCCTGCGCGGTGCTGATGTTAAGCAAGGAGTGGCCATCGGGTGCCGCCTTGGCCACCAGTTCACTGCCAAGATTGCCGCCCGCGCCGGGCCGGTTGTCGACGATCACCGGCACGCTGAACACATCGCTCATGCGCTGGCTGAGAATGCGCGCGATGGCGTCGTTGACGCCGCCGGGCGGGAAGGCGACGACGTAGCGGATGGGGCGCGTGGGGTACGCTGGTGAGTCTGCTGCATGTGCGTGGACACAAAACAGCGGCACGACACTCAATAGCTTGAGAAAATGTTTGGTGAGCATGATTCATGAAACCTGTCATTCCCGCGCAGGCGGGAATCCATGAGGCGTTCCGTTTGGCACTGTGTTATGGATACCCTCCTGCGCGGGAATGACATGGATAGTTTGGCGGTGGTGCTAACGGTCAACCGCTGAACGGTTAACCATCCCGATCCAGCACCGCCTTGATCGCCTCCGCAGGCACCTTGATCTCCACCCCGGCACGTTCTTTTTGCAACATCAAAAACGAGCGTGAATCGAGATGACCCCAGCCGCGATTCAGCGCCTCGGTCATTTCCGCATGGGTGATGTTGGCGATTTTCATCGGCACGCCGATTTCGCGGGCGAGTTCGGTGGCCAGCGTGACATCTTTGTGGGCAAGTTTCAGGGCGAAATCCGGCGGGTCAAATTTGTGCTGCATGAACTGGTTGCCCATGCGGTCAAAGGTGCGCACGCGGCCCATCGCGCACTGGCGTAGCGCCGCCCACAGCGCCACCGGCTCCACGCCAGCCTTCACACCCATGGTCATCAACTCGGAAATCGCCGCCTGCACGGCGTAGCCCGCGCAGTTGTGCACGAGTTTCGCCACGGTGCCGTCGCCGCTGTTACCGATATAAAAAATCTGATCGCCGATGGCCTCAATCACTTTGCGGTATTTCTCGAACACGGCTTTGTCACCGCCGATCAGCAACGCCATCTTGCCGGACTGTGCGCCCTTGGGGCCGCCGGACACCGGCGCGTCGAGCATGTGGATGCCCTTTTCCTTGAACTGGGCGTGCAGCGCGCGCACCACGGTGACAGAGTTAGTCGAGAGATCAAACCACACCGTGCCGGGCTTCATGTTCGCCAGCAGGCCATCGGCACGCAGCGCCACGTCCTGCACTTCCTTCGGGCCGGGGAGCGAAGTCATGATCACTTCGTTGTTTTGCGCGATGTCCTTCACCGAATCGGCCCAGGTCGCCCCGGCTTCAAGATGGCGCCTGGACAAATCCTTGTTCAGGTCGTGCACCGAAACTTCAAACTCTGCCTTGCACAGGTTGTAGGCCATGTGCCCGCCCATGGTGCCGATACCGATGAATCCGACTTTCATTTTCTTGAGTCTCCCTTGGTTGCTGGTTACGCGGTTGCTGAAGGTGAAGAATTTTAGCACTCTCGTTCACGCACTCCGCTGGCCGCGCTGGTGAATCTGCCGATACGCGAGGCACATCGGCTGCCTGCGTCTGCCACGGGTTGATGCTTTGTAACGACTCGGTGTAACGATAAGCGATAAGCACCTTGAAACCTCTTTTGCCACAGAGGACCCAGAGAGCACAGAGAACAGCGAACGGCTTTCCTCTGTGTTCTCTGCGTCCTCTTTGGCGGATGCCTTTGATTTTATTGTTCGGACTGAATAGTCGATGAAATTGTAAGTATGTGTTTTAAAACACTATTTTTTGTTGCTGTGAACGGGTAATCCGGTGTCACGCGTTTGACGCAGGCCGCCGCTACACTAGGCGCACGATAGTCTGACTGACAAGGAGCCCTGCATGCCGCTGCGCACACGCCCTGATTTCCGTTCTCTGCTGTCCCGCACACCGCCGCGATTGAACGTCGATAATTTTGTTACCGTCAATCGCCGTCATGTGTTGCGTAGTCTGGGCGCATCGGCGTTGCTCACAACGGGCGGCGGTTTGTTTACGCAGCGCGCGTGGAGCCAACCGGCGTTGGGCGGCAACCCGTTCACGCTTGGCGTCGCGTCTGGCGACCCCGCACCCGACGGCTTTGTGATCTGGACCAAACTTGCCCCCAAGCCACTGGAGCCGGGGGGCGGCATGCCACACAAGCCCGTCGAAGTCGAATGGCTGGTGGCGAGTGACGAAGGCATGAAACAGATCGTGCAAAAAGGCAAGGCTGTGGCGCACCTCGAGTTGGGTCATGCGGTGCATTTGGAAGTGGCTGGGCTGGAACCGGCGCGTGATTATTTTTACCGCTTCGTGGCGGGTGGCGAAGTCAGCCGCACCGGACGTTCGCGTACGTTTCCGCGAGCGGGCGCGGCGTTGGCGCAGGTGCGCTTTGCGGTGGCGGGTTGTCAGCGTTACGAGGCGGGCTATTTCACTGCGTATCGCCACATCGCCGAGGAACGTTTTGATTTCGTGTTTCATTATGGCGACTACATTTACGAATATCCGTCGCTGCGGGTGGGCCAGAAATCGGCGTGGCCGGTGATCCGTGCCATGCCGGAAGAGTCAGGCGAGTGTTTTACGCTCGACGATTACCGGCGCCGTTACGCGGCGTATCAGCTGAACGCCGAGCTACAGGACGCGCATGCCTCCGCACCGTTCATCATGAGTTTTGACGATCACGAAGTCGTCAACGATTGGGCGGGGGAAACCACGGTGAAGCAACAGCCACGCGAACAGTTTTTGCTGCGGCGCGCGGCGGGCTTTCAGGCGTGGTACGAGCACTTGCCGCTGCGACGCGCGCAAATGCCCAAGGGGCCCGATGTTCAGGCGTACCGGCGACTGGCGGTGGGCGATCTGCTGACGGTCAACGTGCTCGACACGCGGCAATACCGCACAGGCACCACGTGCGGCGCGCGCGTGATGGCCGGTTGCGCCGAGGCGCTGGAGCCAAATCGCACCATGCTCGGCGAGGCGCAGGAGCGCTGGCTCTACGACAGCTTTGGCAAGCCCTTGCGCTGGACGCTACTGGCGCAACAGATTCCCATCATGCGACAGGATCGCAACGTCGATCCCGCGATTTTCGGCCCCAGCATGGACAAATGGGACGGCACGGTGGCCGCGCGCGACCGCCTGTTCGCGGCGGTGGCGCAAGCGAAGCTGCGCAACCTGATCTCGGTTGCTGGCGATATCCACGTCAACTGCGCGGGGGAACTGAAGAAAAATTTCGACGATGAAAAATCGGCCACACTAGGCGTGGATTTCACCACGACATCGATCTCAGCGCTGGGCGACGGCTTCGATCTCAACACCCGCTACAAAACCCTGATGCAGCAAGACCCGCACATCAAGTTTTACAACGGCCAACGCGGCTACGTGCGACACGTAGTGACGCCGCAACGCTGGCAGGCCGACTATCAGGTGCTTGACAAGGTTTCCACGCCCGGTGGCGTTATGAGCACGCGCAAAAGCTTTGTGGTGGACAGCGGTAACAGCCGCTTGCAGGATGCGTGAGCTGCACGGCTTCTGCTTATCCTGCTTAAGGTGCCATACCCTTCGTGCCCGGCTGCACATCATAGAACGCGAGCGTCATCGAGGTGGCGCTGTAGGAACCCATCAGCACGATGACGTCGGTGATGCCGACGTGGCCGAGGGCTTCAACCGCGCGGTCGTAGAGGCCCTTGGATACCCAGCGTGATTGCGACAGGCAAATCGCCATTTCGTAGATGACCTGTTCGCGGGTGTCGTCAAACGAGGTGGTCAAGCCCGCGAAAATGGCGTCGATTTTATCCGCCGGCAATCCGGCGGCCTTGGCCGAGCCCTCGTGCGAACTGGCGGGGTACGACGAATGCCAGTGGCTGGTGATCACGCAAACGGCGATCTCGCGTTCGCGTAGCGACAGCGAAAACCCGGTGCGCATATGCCGACCGAGCCCGCCGATGACCTTGGCGAGCTTGGGGTTGTGTACATAAATTTTGTTGGGGCCGGGCAACCTGCCGCGGGTTTCGATCAGCGAACGGTAGCCTTCCTGCTGCTCCGGCGTCATCTGATCAACGGGAATCTCGGTGTAACGTCCGAAGGTGGGGGTCTCGGCCATGATTTTTCTCCGTGACGCTTATACGTTTTATTGCGCTTTAAAACACGGTTACTTCGCTTTTGCTTTCGCTCTGGATGGGGTTTTGGCTTTGGCCTTGGGTTTGGCTGTAACCGTTGTCTTCACCTTGGCGCTATCCCTGGTTTTTTCCCCGGCTTTATCTTTCGCTAAATGGCGGGGAAATTCGAATACGCCCATCACCCTGGCGACGCGCAAGGTTTGCCGGCATACCGGGCAGACCGCGCTGGTGTGCCGGGTGGTGGTTGCTTTAAGGCCATGCCGCTCGCCGCGCACCGGGCGGCGGCTGCCATCACATAAGGTTTTCATGGGGCATACTCGAACTCAGGACTATTCGCTACAGGAAATTCGCTAGGCGGATAGTACAGCAGGCCGCCGAAACAGGCCATGCGATTGATTGACTATGTGGATTTTACCCGCACTGTTGCCCCGCTCGAGCGATGGCAAGGCTAGCGGCGCACGCGATTGCGACGCCCGGCAAGATCGTCTACGATCCACCGCCTTGTCAGTTCTTGTCTCACCGACCGCCACCCTGCTGCCCACCTACGAAATCTATTGCGTTAAATATGCCGAGCGTCCCGGCCAGCGGCCCACGCACTTTGTCGGCGGCGATCCGCACGATGTGCCGATGCCCATGGACTATTTCGTGTGGCTTGTTCGTGATTCGGGCAACGCTGAGCGCACGGTGCTGGTCGATACCGGCTTTGATGCCGACATGGCGATCAACGGCCGTGTGTTGTTGCGTAAACCGGTGGAGGGCCTGGCCCTGGTTGGCACCCAGGGCGCAGACATCAAGGATGTGATCATCACGCATTTACATAACGATCACGTCGGCACGTTTTACGATTTCCCCAACGCGCGTTTTCACTTGCAGGACAAGGAAATGCAATACGTGACGGGTCGTCACATGAAGCACAATATATTTCGTCGGCCGTATCAGATCGACCACGTGGCCGGCATGATCCGGCTGGTGTACCAGAACCGCGTGGTGTTTCACAACGGCGATGCGGGTAACGCCAGTGAGGTCGCGCCGGGCATCAGCGTGCATCACATCGGCGGGCACACCATGGGTTTGCAATCGGTGCGTGTGCATACCGCGCGCGGCTGGGTGGTGCTGGCCTCCGATGCGAGCCACTACTACGAGCACTTTGAGCAGGATCGCTGTTATCCGCTGGTGTATCACCTGGGTGAAATGCTCGAAGGGTTTGCCACGCTGCGGCGGCTGGCGGATTCGCCGCAACACATCATTCCGGGACACGATCCGCTGGTGTTCAAACGTTATCCGGCGGTGTCGCCTGAGCTGGCGGGCATCGCCGCACGGCTGGATTTGCCGCCGCAACATTAGGATTTGTGCCTATGTGCACATAGCCGCCGATGTTGGCGGTTGTACAGGAGAAACTAAAAATGTCAATTAAAACAAATGCTTACGTTATGGTTGCCGTGCTGGCGGGTTGTACGGTTTGTATCACGGGTGCCTGGGGCCAGCAGTTCCCCAACAAACCCATACGCCTGATTGTCGGTTTTCCGCCGGGCGGTTCCAATGACATCGTGGCGCGCAATCTCGCGCCCAAGCTCGGCGAACTGCTCGGCGTGCAAGTGATAGTCGAAAATCGCGCAGGCGCGAACGCGACCATCGCTGCGGAGTTTGTCACCAAATCCGCGCCCGATGGTCACACGCTGTTTCTCGGCAGCACCAGTTCGCTGGTGATCAGCCCGCATACGTATTCGAAGATGGCGTATGAAACGCTGCGCGATTTTGCGCCGGTGACCACGGTGGCTATGACGCCCGAAGCGCTGGCGATACATCCCTCGCTGCCCGCGCGCGATTTGAAATCGCTGGTGGCGTTGGCGAAAGCGAATCCCGGCAAACTCGATTTTGCGTCGTCGGGTAGTGGCGGTTTGCCGCATCTCGCGCTGGAGTTATTCAAAACGCAGGCCAACATCAACCTGCAGCATGTGCCGTACAAAGGCGCCGCACCGGCGGTGGTGGATCTGGTCGGCGGCCATGTGCAGGGTATGTTCATGGATTTCCCGGCGATTTATCCGCAAATCAAAAGCGGCAAATTTCGCGCTATCGCGCTGGCCGCCGAAAAGCGCATCGCGCAAATGCCGGAACTCCCGACCACCGGCGAGCAGGGCATGCCCGGCGTGATCGCGGTCAACTGGTTCGCCATCGTCGTCCCCGCAAAAACCCCCACGGCCGTGGTCAGCCGACTGTACAGTGCATTGATCAGCGCGATGGGCGCCGCAGATTTAAAAGACCGGCTTGCCGCCGTCGGCGTCGAAGTCTACACGCGCAACTCGCCAGAAGCCTTCGCGGCGTTTCTGAAAGACGAACTGGTGCGTTGGGGCAAGGTGGCGAAAGCGTCGGGGGCGCGGGCGGACTAAGTTCAAAAACGTTACTAACCACAGATGAACACAGATAACGGCGACCCAGGTTTTCATCTGTGTTCATCTGTGGTTATTAAGGAGAAACCCAAATATGTCCTGTGTGAAAGGCGACTTCTTTCCCTGATTCTTCGCGTTATCAAGACACATTTGCATTACTTAGTAATATTAAGGAGAAACCCAAATATGTCCTGTGTGAAAGGCGACTTCTTTCCCTG
>CAMBGJ010000262.1 GCA_945865805.1 Bordetella parapertussis | reverse complement strand
GCAGTGGTGGCAAGCACCGCTCAGGGGAGAGGTGCGTCCGCTGTGGCATAAAAGGCGGGAAATACCCGTAAAAGGAGCGAGTTTCGAGCGAAATCTTGCCAAAAACCAACATAACATGACGCAAGCATCACGAATTTGGCGGCCCTGCCTTTGCAAACCAATTATTAGAGGTCCCCTTTAGTTTGCGTGCAAATGACCAGTGCCGTCCGCGCCGAAGACATCACCATCCCCGGCACCGGTAACTGCGAATACATATTGCTGCAATTGTCCAAGGCCTTCAACGCCAGCCAGAAACGTCATCGCGTATCCGTGCCGCCATCCACCGGCACGGCAGGCGCGCTTCGCGACATCAACGAAGGCAAAACCGCAATCGGCCGGGTTGGTCGGCCGCTCAAGGACGAAGAGCGCGCCAAGGGCATCACCTTCGTTTCGCTCGGGCGCGATCCGGTGGTCTTCGTGGGCGGCAGTGGCATCACCGCCAGGGACATCACGCGTGCACAAGCGGTGGATGCCTACACCGGCAAGATTACCGACTGGCGCGATCTTGGCGGCAAGCCTGCGCCGATACGCGCAGTGGGACGCGAGGAAACCGATGCCTCGCGTCAGGCGATCAGCCGCGACATTAAAGCGTTTTCCAACATCAAGTATTCAGACGGCGTAAAAGTGGTCAACCTCGATCCGCAGTTAATTGAACTGCTGGACCGCTACCCCACCAGCCTGGGTTTTCTCAATCGCTCGGCTTTGAACGCCGCAAAAACCAAGGTAATACCGCTGCTACTGGATGGCGTGGCGCCGACGCCTGGCAACGTCGAAAACGGCCGCTACACCATCGTGCTCGAATTCGGTCTTGCCTACAACAATGCCAGTCTTACCGAGGCCGGACGCGAATTCGTCGCATTTGTCGCGTCACCCGAAGGCATACGCATCCTGCGCGCGAATGGCGTGGTGGCGCCTGCCTCGCGCCCGTAAGCAGGGCAAATATGCGCTACGGCATCACAGCCTCGTTGGTACTGCTGCTCACGGTGCTGGTCATCGTGTCGCAAAGCACGGCTTACTTTGTCACCAGCACCCAGCTGACGGATGCGGTGCGTGAGCGTGAAATCGACAGGATTAAAACGATCAGCAACGTGATCGAATCGCTGCTCGAACGCGAATCCCGACAAACTCAGGCCTTGGCCAAAATGCTCAGTTCGAATAGCGCCCTCACTGCTGCTGTCGCACAGGCTCAACTCGACAAATCAGCGGCGCTCGATGGCATTGTGCGTCAGGTGTTTTCCGGCTCGCAACTCGACTTACTGGAAATCACCGACGCGCAGGAAATCGTCATCTACCGCGCACACGAAGCCCAACGCACCGGTGACCGCTCCGCCGTGTGGGGCGTAACGGAGGCGCTCACTGGCACCAGCGGCATCGCCACCACCATCGAAGCACGCGGCGTCGCGGTGCGTGCGATCGAGCCGCTTAACGTCAACGGCAAGACCGTGGGCACAGTGATGACCGGCATCTTCATGGGCGACAAATTCATGAGCGCCTTGAGCCGCCAGGCGGGTGCCAATCTGGCGTTGCTGTCGCGGTCCAAGCCGGTATCCGCGTCCCACGCTGCCCTGCTCGACTCGCTGGATACCGAGGCGATACGCCGCGCATTCGAGGAAAAAATTCCCATCTACCGTGAAAACGCCACCACCCGCGTGACCCGCGTGTATTTGCCGGTGCTGATCGTCGATGAAGGCTTTGTCATGCTGGCGGAGATCGACAGCAGCACCGCCTACCAGGGTATTCAGAAAGGCACGCAGCAATTGATTAAATACGCCACCGCGATTCTCATTGTGAGTATCCTGCTGGGCATTTTACTGGTGGCGCTGGTGATGAAACCGCTGCGCGCGCTACGCACACGTGCCGAACGTTCGGTACGCGATCTCAATGGCAACACAGTCAACGAGGAACACAGCGGCAACGAAGTCACCTCCGTGGTGAACGTCCTCGACACGCTCACGCAATCGTTGCTCGCGCGCAATCGCGAATTGGCACAGGCGAAAACCGCGGCCGAGGCGGCCAGCGATGCCAAGTCGCAGTTCCTCTCGAACATGAGCCATGAAATTCGTACGCCGCTGAACGGCGTGCTCGGCATGGCGGAACTACTGGAGGCAACTCCGCTCAGCGTGGTGCAGCAGAAATATTGCCGGGCGATCGCAGCCTCGGGGTGCACACTGCATGATTTACTCAGCAACGTGCTGGATCTCGCCAAGATCGAGGCGCGGGAAGTCAAACTGGAAAACATCACCTTCGACCCCGCGTCATTGATCAACGATATTGGCGATGCCTACCGCGAACTGGCGGCAGGCCACAACTCGTTGCTGACCATGCAGATCGATCCGGCGATTCCTCGATATGTATCCGGCGATCCCACGCGCTTGCGCCAGGTGCTGTCCAATCTTGTGGGCAACGCGATAAAGTTCACCCATCAGGGTAGCATCACCCTGGCCGCAACGATGGCTATGCGTGAGCCTGCGGATACGGATAACAGCACGGATAAAAATATAGCGGATGCGTGGGTACGCTTTCGCATCAGCGACACCGGCATCGGCATGTCCGAAGCGGCCATGAAAACGTTATTCCAGCCGTTTGTGCAAGCCGACAACTCCACCACGCGCAACTACGGCGGCTCGGGACTGGGCCTGGTGATCTGCAAGCATCTGGTGGGATTGATGGGCGGTACGATTAGCCTGCAAAGTGAACTGGGCAAAGGCACCGAGCTGGCCTTTGAGCTACCGCTCAAACTACCGATTGAACCCGTGGCTGCGGCAGCGCCACTCGTAATGCGCAACAAATATCCGGTGCGCGTACTGGTCGCGGAAGACAACGCGGTGAATCAGGCGGTGATCCGGGCGATGCTCACCAGTCTGGACGCCACCATCACTATTGTGGAAAACGGCGCGCAGGCCGTGGAGGAATTACACCAGAACCGGTTTGATATTATTTTTCTCGATTGTCAGATGCCCGTGATGAACGGCTATGAAGCCGCCGCGCGCATGCGCCAGGAGCAAACGCAGGGCAAACGTATCCCTATCGTCGCATTGACCGCGAACGCTCTCGCGGACGACCGTCAACAATGCCTCGACGCCGGCATGGACGATTACATCGCCAAGCCCGTAAGCATGATCAAGCTGCGTGCCGTACTGTCGCAGTGGACGAGCGTGCCGGAAATTTTTCCGCATTAGTATCCCGATGGCACTTGATCGCTAACTATATGTTTTAAAACATTTTTTTCGATCAGTGTAGAATAAGCGCGACTGTCTGGCGGGGCATGCCGCCCAGCGCGACTTCCTGACAATAAAGACCGAGAAAGACTCACCGCCATGACTTGGCAACCCGAACTCGACGAACTACGCGCACGCGAGGCCTACGCCCAACAAATGGGCGGCGCAGACAAAGTAAAGCGCCAGCACGATGGCGGACGGCTCACCGTGCGCGAACGCATCACCGGCGTGCTCGATACCGGCAGCTTTCACGAAGTCGGCGGCATCGCGGGCAAAGCCACGTACGACGACGCCAACAATCTCACCGCCCTGCAAGCCGCCAACTGCGTATTCGGCCGCGGCCTAATCGATGGCCGGCCGGTGGTGGTATGCGGCGACGATTTCACCGTGCGCGGCGGCTCGGCCGATGCCACCATCAAAGAAAAAACTATCATGGCCGAGCAGATGGCGAATGAGTTTCGTTTGCCGATCGTGCGCATCATCGAAGGCTCGGGCGGCGGCGGCTCGGTGAAAACCATTGAAACCACCGGCCGCGCCAATCTGCCGGGACGCGTGGCGGGTGCGGCGGGTTATCACTACGCTGCGATCAATCTCGGCACGGTGCCGGTGGTGGCGCTGGGTCTGGGCTCCGTCGCCGGCCTGGGCGCGGCTCGCCTCGCGGCCAGCCACTACTCGGTGATGACCAAAACCACTTCCGCGATGTTCGTCGCCGGCCCGCCGGTGGTGGAACGCATCGGCCAAAAACTCACCAAACAGGAACTCGGCGGCTGGGAGATTCAATGCCGCGCCGGCGCGGTGGATCACGCGGTGGATACCGAGGCAGATGCCTTCGTCTGCGCGCGGCGGTTTTTATCGTATCTGCCATCGTCGATACACAGCACGCCGCCGGTGGTGACTTATCGTGACGACGGAAAGCGCAACGACGACGCGTTGCTGAAAGTGATCCCCAAAGACCGCCGCCGCGTCTACAAAATGCGCCCGATCATCGAGACGCTGGTGGATAACGGCAGTTTTTTTGAAATGGGCAGCATGTTCGGTCGCTCGATCATCACCGGGCTTGCGCGCATCGAAGGCCGCGCGGTGGCAGTGATGGCAGGCGACCCCTATCACTACGCCGGCGCATGGACCGCAGACGCCTGCGCCAAAATCATTCGCTTTGTCGATCTGGCGCAGACGTTTCACATCCCGGTGTTGCACCTGGTCGATTGCCCCGGTTTTCTGGTCGGCCTTGAAGCCGAAAAAACCGCTACCATCCGTGCCGGCGTGCGCGCCATGACCGCACTCGATCAATGCACCGTGCCGTGGTGTACGGTGATCGTGCGCAACGTGTTCGGCGTCGCGGGCGCGCTGCACCAGCCGCCAGGGCGATTATCGTTGCGCTACGCCTGGCCGTCGGGCCACTGGGGCTCGCTGCCGCTGGAAGGCGGTATCGAAGCGGCGTATCGCGCGGACATCGACGCTGCAGCCGATCCCCAGGCAAAGCTCGAGGAAATCGAAGACCGCTTGAACAAACTGCGCTCGCCGTTTCGCTCGGCAGAAACCTTTTGGGTCGAAGAAATTATCGATCCGCGCGACACCCGCAAGCTGTTGTGCGAGTTTGTCCGTCTGGCGGAACCGCTGCTGACGCCGGGCCAAGCATCGTTTACGATGCGGCCTTGATACGCAAGACGCGTAAGCAAATCAAACTCGCTTCACTACCCCGTCATTCCAGCGAAAGCTGGAATCCAGTTTGTAATCCACGCCGTAGGCGCTGAAACCAGATGCTACGCATGAATGAACGAACTGGATTCCAGCTTTCGCTGGAATGACAACCTTGGTAAATTTGCCCTTATCACCTACGACATGACCACCCACAAACACACCGACCTATCCCGCCTGCTCACCCCCCAATCCATCGCCATCATCGGCGCATCCAGCAACGACACCTCCATCAGCGGGCAACCGCTGCGCCTGATGATCGAAGCCGGTTACGCGGGAAAAATCTATCCGGTAAACCCCAAGCGCGACGAAGTGCAAGGCGTCAAAGCCTACCCCGATGCGCAATCGATCCCCGGCCCGTGCGATATCGCGCTGGTGGCGGTGTCGGCAGCGCAAGTGCCGCAAGCCCTGCGCGATTGCGGCAAAGCGGGCATTCCGTTCGCGGTGGTACTCGCCGGCGGCTTCGAGGAAATTGGCGCGGCCGGCATGTCAATGCAACGCGAGTTGAACGCGGCAATCAAGGAAAGCGGCGTGCGCGTGGTCGGTCCCAATTGCATCGGTGTGGCCAACATTGCCACGCGCGCCTTCTGCGCCTTCGGCGGCGCGTTATACGACAAATCGCTCGAACCGGGCCCGGTAGCGGTGGTATCGCAAAGCGGCGGCGTAGGCCTGTCGATGCTGGCGCATGCGCACGCGCGCGGCGTGGATTCACGCTATATCGTGTCGTGCGGCAACGAGGCCGATCTGAATTTTTTCGATTTCTGCCACACGCTGCTGGCGCAGGACGACGTGAAATTAATCATGGCCTACCTCGAATCCAGCACCGAAGGCGTGAAGCTGCGCGAACTCGGTCAACGCGCATTGCAACTCGGCAAGCCGATCATTCTACTGAAAGTCGGCAACAGCGGCGTCGGGCGCCGCGCGGCGGGCTCGCACACCGGCAAACTCACCGCCGACTACACGCTGTTCAAGGCGACGTTTAACGAAGGCGGCTTTATCGAAGTGCAGGATCTGAACGAACTGGCCGATGTCGCCAAGCTGGTGCTCGGCGGCCGCTACCCCAAGGGCCGCAACATCGGCGTGCTCACCGGCTCGGGCGGCTGGGGCGTGATGACCGCCGAGGCCTACGAGCGCAACGGCTTGCATCTGCCGCTACCCTCGGTGGAAACTGCGGAGAAATTAAAATCTGTAGTGGCAGATTACGGCTCGCGCGGCAACCCCATCGACACCACGCCGGTCTATGGCAAGCAGCACACCGTGCTGGAAATCATTGTCGCAGAACCCAACTGGGACATGCTGCATGTGCGCAGCGCCGGCGGCCCGGTGCTCAAGGAGTGGCTGCCAAAGTTTCTCGACATCGCCCAACGCACGGAGAAGCCAATTATTGTCGGCTGGGCGCCGGTGCCTGGCCTCGATCTCGACATCAAAACCGAACTGGAAAAAAACGGCATCTATTGCCCCAGCTTCGCCGCCGACGCCGGACGTGCGGTGGGGCTGTTCACCGATTTCGCCATGAAGCGGCAAAAATATCTTTCACGCAGCGATAAGCCTGAACCTCGTTTGATGGAGAAACAGACGCTCGACTTCGGCAACGGCAAAGGCGCACTGGCCGAACACGTTTCAAAACAGTGCCTCGCGCGCTACGGCATTCCAACAACGAAAGAAGTGTTGCTCCCGCTCGATGCGATACTCGCACTCAAAGAAAGTCCGGTTAGCTTCCCCGTGGCTGTCAAACTCGCCTCAGCCGACATCCCACACAAAACCGAAGCCGACGCCGTGCGCCTTGGCGTGAAATCGCTAGCCGAACTCAAAGCCGCCGCGCAAGCGGTGGTCAACGGCGGCAAACAACACGCGCCCAGTGCGCGCATCGATGGCATCTCGGTGCAGGAAATGGCCGCGGGTGTGGAAATGATCGTCGGCGCAGTCAACGATCCGCACTTCGGCCCCTATGTGATGGTGGGCCTCGGCGGCGTGCTCACCGAAGTGCTGCATGATGTGTCGCACCGCTTCGCGCCGGTTACCGCCGCCGACGCGCGCGACATGCTCGCCTCGCTAAAAGGCGCGAAAATCCTTGAAGGCTATCGCGGCGCGCCGCCAGTCGATGTCGAGACAGTCGTCGAAGTGCTGGTGCGGCTGTCGTTGCTGATCAGCGATCATCGCGAACAGGTAGCGGAGATCGATATCAATCCCCTGTTTGTGCGGGCGAAGGGCAAAGGCGTGGTTGCTGCGGATGCGCTGGTGGTGTTAAGGGATGCACACGGTAAATTGTAAGTAATTGATTTTAAAAAACTTTATTAGATTAATAGGGATGGATTACGCTACTTGCGCCTGATGGCCAGCGCCCCTGCAATGGGTGCAATGCGAAACCGACTAATCGCAAACGCCCCACCCGGCCGCTACTTTGCTGCTGGCTCCGGCAAGGTCGTTCGTTTCTGGTGCGCGATTAGCCCGACCTCACCAACTCGCCACCGAATTTAGCGACTTTCAAGGGTTTTTCTCCCGTAAGTCCTTGATCTAATTGAGATGATATTTTCATTTCACGTGTAGTGCAGACCTTGGTTCTTGCGCATGAGAGTTGACGGCGGAATACTAC
>CAMBGJ010000261.1 GCA_945865805.1 Bordetella parapertussis | reverse complement strand
GCCGGTCTCTTGCCCCACCACCTGCGCGGTCTTCTCTACCTGCCCCGCCGCCCATGCCTGCAACGCTTCCCGCCCCATACGGCGCATTTCGTCTATGACTCGCAGTTCCGCTGCGTCCGCTTCTCGTAATTCGCCAGCCTCGTCTTCCAACGCCAGCAACAACGATTCCATCCGATCACGCAGTTGCGGGTGTGCCCCCAGCTTTCTCACCAGTTCTTCGTCGCTCAGTAACTTGGCAGCCATCGCTTTGCTCCTTACACAGGGATTGGATACGCTCTAGCTTACCTCCACATCAGTTTGAATCACACCCGTATAGCCACCGCCACTGGACATTCTACCCGCATGCGGCGCAATTCCCCTGCGCCACGATGCGCAAAGTTGCTTGACGGCAGCACGCCACTGACGGAAGCTTTCGGGTTCGTTTAAACCGCCCATAGGAGACAGCCCATGGATCGCCTGAAAGCCACTGATTTCCCGCCTGAAGTGTTGAGATTATTCGATGGTTTTGTGCACGGTACAAAGACGCGCCGCGAGTTTCTCGACGGCGCGGCGAAGTTTGCCACCGGCGGGTTTACCGCTGCATTGATGCTGGAAGCGCTGCAGCCGAATTTTGCCTGGGCACAGCAGGTGAAGAAGGAAGACCCGCGCATCAAGGCCGAGAACATCGAATACGATTCGCCGCAAGGCCACGGCAAAATGCGCGGCTACCTGGTGCAGCCCGCCAAAGCCGCAGGCAAGCTGCCGGGCGTGGTTGTGATACACGAAAACCGCGGCCTGAATCCGTATATCGAAGATGTCACGCGGCGGCTCGCGCTGCTTAACTTTGTGGCGTTCGCGCCGGATGCGCTGTTCCCCGTCGGCGGTTATCCAGGCGACGAGGACAAGGGCCGTGAGCTGTTTTCCAAGCAGGACACGAAAAAGCGCATCGAAGATTTGTCGACAGCGGTGTCAGTGTTGAAGGCACGGCCCGAATTCGCAGGCAAGTGGGGCAGCGTCGGATTTTGTTTCGGCGGCGGTATCGTCAACCTGTTTGCCACGCGCTTTCCTGACATGAGCGCGGGTGTCGCTTATTACGGCGTGCAGCCGGCAGCGAGTTCCGTGCCCAACATTAAGGCGGCGATCATGATCCACAACGCCTCCGACGATGCGCGCATCAACGACGGACATCCTGCGTACGAAGAGGCGATGAAAGCCAACAAGGTGCGCTACGAACATTTCAGTTATCCGAATACGCAGCACGGTTTTCACAACGACACCACGCCGCGCTTTGACGAAGCAGCGGCGAAGCTGTCGTGGGAACGCACCGTGGCATTTTTTAACAAACATCTCAGATAATTGTAAGTATTTGATTTTATTGAATAATTATTAACAGGAAGAAGAACATGGACAGCACTGACAACAACAAAAGCGGCACCATCACCGGCTCGCGCGCACTGGTGGATGCGTTGCTGCGCGAAGGCATCGATCACGTCTTCGGCATTCCCGGCACGCAAAACCTCGCGTTCCTCGACGTACTGCGCGAGACGCCGCAGATACGCTTCATCCTCACGCGCCACGAACAGGGTGCGGCGTTCATGGCGCTGGGCTTCGCGCGTGCGCGCAATGCGCCCGCGGTAGTGACCGCGACCGAAGGGCCGGGTGTCACCAACCTGGTGACCGCGATCGCCGCCGCCAATAAAGGCAACGTGCCGCTGATCAGCATTTGCGGCGTGCAGGAAAGCGATATGCGCGAACGTGACGCGACACAGGATCTAGATCAGATTCCGTTCATGAAGCCGATCACCAAGTGGGCCTACAGCATTCCCTATCCCGAGCGCATTCAGGAAATGGTGCGCAAGGCGTTCCGCGTGGCGATGACCGAGCCGCAAGGGCCGACGCACCTCGAAGCACCCAACGAAGTGATGTTGCAACAGGTGAAGCCGGAGCCGATTTCACCTGCCGCGTACCGCGCCACCGTGCCAGCGGTGTGCGATCCGAATCAGCTGGATGAAACGTGGGCGTTGATCGCCAAAGCCGAGCGACCGATGTTCGTGGTGGGCCGCGGCGTGATGAAAGAAAACGTCATCGGCGACATGGAAAAACTCGCCACCGCGACCGGCATCCCGGTGGCGGTGTTGCAATATTCGCCGGACGGCTTCCCCTCGACGCATCCGCTAACGCTGGGGCCGCTGGGCCGCAATGGCTTTAGCAGCGCCAACAAAAATGCACCCAAGGCGGATGTCATCATCGCCGTCGGCTCGCACTTCGATGTGTTCTCGACCATGTACAAGTATGGCGTGTTCAGCAAGGACGCGAAGATCATTCATCACACCTCGGCGCCCGGCCAGATCGGCATTGTGTTCCCTGTGGAGATGGGTGTGGCGGGTTCGTCGGCGAGTTTCATCAAGGGCTTGATGCAGCGTGCGGGCAAATCCGCAGCGCGCAAACCGTGGGTGGACGTAGCCAAAGCGCGCGCCGAATTTGATGCCGAATTGAATGGTGTGCTGCGCGCCGAGACTTCACCGATTCAATCGCAATGGGTGGCGCACTGCATCCGCAAAGTGCTGCCGAAAAACGGCGTGTGTGTGGTCGACGCCGGCAACGGTGGCAAACACGTGCGCAGTTATTTCAAGAGCTACGAGCCGTTTACCTTTATGTGCATCGACGACTGGGCCTCAGTGGGCGGCTCGTTCCCGATCGCGTTGGGTGCCAAGCTGGCGTGCCCCGAGCGTCCGGTGATTTCCGCCTCTGGTGACATGGGCATCATGTGCAACATCGGCGAGCTCGAAACGGCGGTGCGCGAAAACATCGCGGTAGTGCACGTGATCTTCAACGACGAGGGTCTCGGCAACGAACGTGCGTTCCAGAACGAGCATTTCGGCGGGCGCTTTTTCGCGGTGGACTACAAGAACCCCAACTTCGGCGACCTGGCGAAAGTCTTCGGCGCGTATGGCGAACGCGTCACCGAACCGGGCGAACTCGAAGGCGCGATCCAGCGTGCATTGGCGAGCGGCAAGCCCGCGTTGATCGATGTGATGATCGATCAGAACACGCTGGCGCCGGTGGTGTTTAAACAGTGACCCGGTTGAGCCACTTGGTAGTTCCTTCTTCCCGGTTGAGCGTAAAGCACCATTTGTATACCGTGTGTACACGGAGGCACCTTTTTTGAACGAACCTGTTACTCTGAGACTCGATCCCGCGACCCGCAAGCGTTTGGACCGTTTGGCTAAAACAACGGAACGCAGCCGCGCAGAGCTTGCCGCAGAGGCGATCCGTCAGTTCGTGGATCTCAATGAATGGCAAATCGCAGCTATTCAGGAAGGCGTGCGCCAAGCGGATAGCGGTCAGTTTATCGACCACGCGCGACTCAAAGCCAAGTGGAAAAAGAAGCTTGCCGCTGCGCTGGACAAAAAGTCGCTGAGCGGGATCTCGATCAGATTTCGGCCTATATCGGTCAGGATAATCCTGCCGCTGCAGCTCGGGTGATTTAGGAAATTATCGATCAGACGGAATCCCGACTAAGTACCAACATTGCTGTGGGTAAACCGGGGCGTGTCATCGGTACGCGTGAGTGGGTGATCGGCGGCCTCCCTTATGTGATTCCCTATAGGGTGCGCGATCACGATATTGAGATATTGCGCGTGATGCATACCGCTCGCCGCTGGTCGGCCGACGCGTAATCGCGTAATACCTCACTCCACACGGATATTCCCGTTCTTCACCACCCTCGAATACTTGCCAATTTCTTCCGCGATGAAGCTGTTGAACGCGTCGGGCGTATTGTGTCCGGGTTCATAGGCATTCGTGCGTAAGCGTTCCTGCACGTCGGGCAACTTGAGCGCGCGGCCAGCCGCCTGATTGAGCCGGTCGACGATGGCCTTGGGCGTGTTGAGCGGCACCCAGAGGCCAAACCACGTGGTCGACGAATAGCCGGGCACCATTTCGGCGAGCGCAGGCAGGTCACCCATCACGGGCGAGCGTTTTTCGGTGGTGACAGCCAGCCCGCGCAGCTTGCCCGAGTTGATGTGCGGGGCCATCACCAGCGCACCGCCAAAGTAAATCTGGATGTGACCGCCCAGGAGATCGGTAATCGCGGGCGCATCGCCTTTGTACGGCGCGTGCACCAATTCCAGCTTGGCCAATTGCCGGAACAATTCCGTCGCCAGATGCGGCACGCTGCCGGTGCCCGACGAGCCGAAAGTCAACGCGCCAGGTTTCGCGCGTGCCACGTCGAGAAACTCTTTCAGATTGGTGGCTTTCACCGAGGGATGTATCGACACGATGAACGGCCCGCGTGCAAGCAATGTCACTGCGGTGACACCCTTGATCGGATCGTACGGCAATTTATACAGCGCTGCGTTCGAGGCATAACTCGATGCGCCGATAAGAATGGTGTAGCCATCGGGCGGCGCACGTACCACGATCTCGTTGCCGATGGCCCCGCCGGCCCCGGTGCGATTGTCGATCACCACGGGGTGGCCGAAATCCTCGGAGAGTTTGGGCGCGAGGATGCGCGCCATCACATCAGTGCCGCCGCCGGGCGCGAATGGCACGATGGCACGCACGGCCTTGGTGGGCCACGCGTTTTGCGCCAGTGCCACCGAATGCGCGGCGGCGAGCGCCAACAACAGGCACGGTTGGATCATCTTCACGGACAGGCTCCTTCACGGGACAGGGTTTTAAATGGCGGGGCGAACGATATCATGGCCTTCCGTTGGCGCCTGCTTATTCAACAAACCCCAGCACCAAACCCAAGCGCCGAACCATGGGCCATAATGCACGTTTTCCAGGATCAACCAACAAGGAGCATTTCATGGTTCGACGCGTAGTCACCGGCCACGACGCCCACGGCAAGGCCGTGGTCATTTCCGACGACACCCCGCCGCTGGTGCTGACCAACCCGGCGCGGCCGGGTTATGTGTCCACCGACATCTGGCGCACCAATGCCACACCCACGCCGGTGGTAGCGAATCATCCCGAACCGACCCTCGGCCCGCGCCGCCAGATGCCGGAGAAAAACGGCACGGTTTTTCGCATCAATCGCATCATGCCGGAATCCAGCGAAATCACCCGTATGACGCCGGAGCAATCCAAAAAGCTGTTTGCCGCGCTGGGCAATGAACAGGCGTCCACGTTTCACAAAAACAATCGCCATCCGCTGATGCACCGCACCGAGACCATCGATTACGTACTGATTCTGTCCGGCGAAATTTACTGCGTGCTCGACGACACCGAGGTGCTGCTCAAGGCGGGCGACACCATGATTCAGTGCGGCACCAATCACGCGTGGAGCAACCGCTCGAACGCGCCGTGCGACATCGCGTTTGTACTGGTCGATGGCAAATTCGATCCGGTGCTGGCCGGGAAACTTGAAGGGCATTGAACCATGCTGATCCGCATGAACCCGCAACAACGATGGGCCGCTCCCGCCGCAGCCCTGGCGCTCGCGCTGTGCGCGCCAGCAGCGCCGGCACAAGAGGCGTTTCCACAAAAGCCCGTGCGCATCATCCTCTCGGCCGGTCCGGGCGGCGCACAAGACGTGATGGCGCGCATGGCGGCCGAGCGCTTGATGCCGCTATGGAAACAAAATGTGATCGTCGAAAACCGTACCGGCGGCGCTGCGGTGATCGCCACCGAAGCGATAGCGCGCGCCACACCCGATGGGCATACCTTCGGCTTGCTCGGCAGCACGCTGGCGACCAACCCCGCGGTACGCAATGATCTGCGCTACGACACCAACCGCGACCTATCCGCCTTGATGCATGTGGGGTCGGCGCCCGCCGCGTTGACGGTGCGCGCTGAATTTCCGGCACGCACACCGGCGGAATTTTTTGCGACGGTCAAGGCCAACCCCGGCAAATACGCCTACGCCAGTCCGGGCCTAAGCACCAACGGCCATCGCGCGATGGAGGCGCTCAAGCGCACCATGAACATCGACGTGACCCACGTGCCTTACAAAGGCGGCGCTGCCGCGATGATCGATCTTCTAGCCGGGCAGGTTGCGATGCTGATGGCCTCGCCCACAGCCTTCGGCCAACATATCCGTGCCGGGCGCTTGAAAGCGATTGCCGTCACCAGCGCGCGGCGTTTTCAGACCATGCCCGACGTGCCCACGCTCGCCGAATCAGGCGTGCCCGGCTTTGATCACGTCGAGTGGTGGATGTTCGTCGCCCCCGCGCGCGTGCCGGCCGCGATAGAGGCGAAGGTGCATCGCGATCTGGCCGCTGTGGTGTCGCAGGCAGACTTTAAAAGCCGCATGCTCGAGCTCGACGTTGAAACCTACGCCGGCACGCGTGAGGTCGGCCGCGCGTTCCTGCAGCGTGAGCTGGCGCGCTGGGCACGCGACGCGAAAGCGCTCGGCATGGTGCCGTAATAATTTACTATAAGTTATTGATTTAAAACAATATTTTATATAGCATCTTGGCGCCAAATGGCCGCCCGGTCAGCGCGTCATATCCAGCGAATCACCGCTGTCAGCGGCAGACGCCGTCGGTGCCGCTGCGGCTGGGTTCTGCAGCAACGCTTTCAACGCCACCGTCACCGCCTCCTGGGTGGGTGCGTTGCGCCCGAGCATTTGCAACAGCAGGCGTGACGGGAAATCCGCCAGCGTTTCGGGCCGGTTCATTTTGATGCGCGCGGCGCTTTCAATGCTGGAACGCAGATGCGTGCCTTTGAAGCCGGATTTCTGGCTTTCCATAGCGTCGGCCATCGCCAGTTGTGAGCGCGCGATGCCGAGCAGCAATTCGGCCATTTGTTCAGTGGTGAGTGTGGACATTTTCAGCTCCTGTTGATAACCGATCGCGAGGTTCGTGGTTACTTACGCCAACACACCTTCCATCAACTGTTTCCACTGGCGGCCCCAGTTCTCGGCAGGATCGCGTTTGAAACCGCTTTTGGCGAACTGATGCCAACGCCCAGTGACAAAACTGATGATCAGATTGGCCTGTGCCGCCGCATCCACATCCGCCGCGATTTCGTTCATGCCCATGGCGAAGCGCAGCGCTTGCCGCAGCGTGGCTTCCAGCCGCTCGTGCAGTTGATTGATGCGAATCTGTAATTTCTCATCTTCGTTGACCAGCGCGTCGCCAATCAGCACGCGTGTCATGCCGCGATTTTTTTGCGCAAATCCGAGCAGCACGCCGATCACCAATTCGCACTGGCGCAGGCCACTTTTTTCCTCCGAGGTGATTTTGTTGATCAGCGCAAACAGGGTTTGCTCGATAAATTCAATCAGGCCCTCGAACATCTGCGCCTTGCCGGAAAAGTGGCGGTAGAGCGCAGCCTCGGATACATCCAGCTGTTTCGCCAGGGCGGCAGTGGTGATTTTTCCTGCTGCCGGGCCTTCGAGCATTTGCGCCAGCGTTTGCAGAATCTGATTTTTGCGGTCTGAAGTTCTTGCCACGTTGTTCCTTGTTCCCGGTTCCTTTAGGGAAACGCAGATTTAATCAATTTTTGAGAAACGTCGAAGCGCAGTGCGCATTTTTTGTTCACGGCATGCGCAATCGCCCGATATTTTCCCTCTTCACATCGATTTTTTAACGTATCTGCCTCTTTCGGTGCCTTATGCGGCGTAT
>CAMBGJ010000260.1 GCA_945865805.1 Bordetella parapertussis | reverse complement strand
GCGGGGTTTCTGTTTGTTGGTAGACGCGCGGATTATGTTCGGTGTCGCCTCAATCCGTCTTCAAGCCGATCTTCTGCACCAGCTTCATCCATTTATCGACATCGGCGGTCATGAAGGCCGTAAGTTGCTCTGGCGTGCCGCCCACGGTTTCCAGCCCCAGGCCATTGAGCCGCTCACGGATGTCGCGCGCGGCTACGATCCTGGCAAGCTCGGTGGTCAGCCGCCCGACGATTGCGGCGGGCGTGCCTGCGGGTGCCAGCACCGCATACAGGGCGCCGACCTCAAAGCCGGGATAGCCCGCCTCTGCCACGGTGGGCACGTCCGGCAGCGCGGCGACGCGTTTGGCGGTTGAGACAGCGAGTATGCGCAGGCGCCCCGATTTGATGTGTGGCATGCTGGCGGGCGCGCCGATGAAGGTCATTTCGATCTGACCGCCGATGACGTCGTTCAGCGCCGGGCCGCCGCCTTTGTAGGGCACGTGCACGATGTCGATACCGGCCATGATTTTCAGCAACTCGCTCGACAGGTGCATGGGGCCGCCAGCGCCGGACGAGGCAAAGTTGATCTGCCCAGGCCTGGATTTCGCCAGCGCCACCAGCTCCTTGACGCTTTTTACCGGCAGCGTTGGGTTCACCACCAGCGTTTGCGCACCGGTAGCAACCATCGACACCGGCGCGAAATCGCGCACCGGGTGATACGGCAACGATTTCGGGTGCAGTGACGGATTCATGGTGTGCCCCGCGCTGATATACGCCAGCGTATGGCCATCGGGTGCGGCCTTGGCCACGTAATCGCTGGCGACGATGCCATCCGCACCAGGGCGGTTTTCAACGATGAACGATTGCCCGAAGGCCTCGCTCAAGCGCTGCGCAATCAGGCGTGCCGACACATCCACAGCACCGCCCGCCGCGTAGCCCACCTGCAGGCGCACCAGGCGCGAGGGGTACTTGGCGGCATCCGCCGGCGTTGCGCGGGTTTGCGCCAGTGCGCTGCTTGTCACGAGTGCAGCACATGTAACTACCCCTAAGCTGTTTCTACCAAGCATGCTGCCTCCTGATTCAATATCGGATTCTTTAGAGTTTTCTGTAAACGGCAATGAGCATCCATCGACGGTGGCATGATGCACAAATCCTTCCCTGTCATTCCCGCGCCGGCGGGAATCCATAAGCCTGTCTCATACGGCACTGTGTTATGGATTCCCGCTTTCGCGGGAATGACAGTATTGGTATAGGCGCTCCTACGCACACGCCGCAAGACGCTGAATATTTATCGTAACAGATCGGTGTGTCACGCGCCGCCATTGCGCAATCTGGAACCACGATTGACATGCGGCAGGGCATGCCGCTATATGGGAGACACAATTCCCATCGATTCAAGAACCGATTCAGCGACATCACCATGCCCACAAATACCCTGCAAATCAAACCCACCGGCGCCGCACTCGGTGCTGAAATCATCGGCGCCGATCTGACCCGGCCGCTCGACGACGCCACCTTCGCGCAAATCCACGCGGCGTTTTATCAGTATGAAGTACTCTACTTTCGCGGCCAACAATTGAGCGATGAAGATCACATCCGCTTCAGCGCGCGCTTCGGCGAACTGCGCAAGCTGAAAATCACCAAGCAGTTGCACGTCGATCATCCTGAAATATTTGTCATCTCCAACATCAAAAAAAACGGCCAGCACATCGGCAGCTACGACGCGGGAATTTTCTGGCACACCGACGGTGCCTATCTCGCCAATCCGCACGCGGTGTCGGCGTTGCGCGCGCTGCAGGTGCCGGTGCAGGAGGGCCGCGTGCTGGGCGACACGCATTTCACCAGCGTGTCGACCGCTTACAACACGTTGCCGCAGGCCACGAAGAATCGGCTCGACGGCTTGATGGCGGTGCAAAGCATCATGCATCGATTAAAGCAGACGGTGGAGTCCGGTATTAAAAAAGATTACACCGAAGCCGTCAGGGCCGACCCCGAGGCCACGCACCCGGTGGTGCGCGTGCATCCGGTGAATGGCCGCAAATGCATTTATGTCACAGAGGGCTACACCTCGCGCATCCTCGGCATCCCCGAAAACGAAAGCCGCGATCTGATTAAGGAACTCACCGCGCACTGCATCAAGCCGGAATTCATCTACAGCCACAACTGGCGCCAGAATGATTTGGTGATGTGGGACGATTGCAGCACCCAGCACAAGGCCACGTTTGATTATCCTGAGTCGTTACCACGGCTGATGCATCGCACGACGGTGGTAGCGGCCTGACCGTCGCGAATACTACCGCCGCTTTACGCCAAGCGCCCACGCATGAGTACCGCCGACACCACGCCCGTACATCCGCTGCTCGCCAAACTCGTCGCCGTAAAATCTGGCGAGGCACGCGCGTTGCTGTGGTCGTTTGCCTACTTTTTTTGTCTGCTGGCGGGCTATTATGTATTGCGTCCGGTGCGCGACGAAATGGGCTTGGCCAGCGGCATCAAAAATCTGCCGAAGCTATTTACCATCACCTTTTTCGTCATGCTTGCCGTGATGCCCATCTACGGCGCGCTGGTGGCGCGACTGCCTCGGCAAAAATTCATTCCGCTGGTGTACCACTTTTTTGTCTTCAACATCCTTCTTTTCTGGGTGCTGCTGACGCAAGGCATCGGGCTAACCGTCACCGCGCAAGTGTTTTTTGTGTGGATCAGCGTGTTCAATCTGTTCGCGGTGTCGGTGTTCTGGTCGTTCATGGCCGATCTTTACGATGCGGAACGCGGCAAGCGGCTGTTCGGCTTTATCGCGGCGGGCGGCTCGGCCGGCGCACTACTCGGCCCCACCCTTGCTGCCGAATTGGCGGTGCCGCTGGGCCGCGCGAATTTACTGGTGATCGCGGCGTTGTTGCTGGAAGGTGCAGTGTTTTGTGCCATGCGGCTGGAACTCGCCGCCGCCAGTTTCAAGTCAGCCACAAACCCCGCCGCATCCGGACAGCAACCCAGCGGCACGGGCGGTAACCCCTTCGCGGGGCTGGCATTAATTGCGCGCTCACGCTATCTGGCGGGCATCGCGCTGTGGGTGGCGCTGTTGTCGCTCGCGGGCACATTTCTCTACTTCCAGCAGTTGGAGATCGTCGCCGCGTTCACCGCTGATCGCGACCAGCGCACCGCCATATTCGCGCGCATCGATCAAGCCGTCAGCCTGCTCACCATCACGGTGCAGTTTTTGGCGACCGGTAAACTGATCCAGCGCTTTGGCGTGGGCCCGGCGGCGGCGTTTCTGCCTCTGGTATTCGCGCTGGGCTTTATCGTGTTATGGGCCACCCCCGTGTTATGGGCAGTGATCGTTTTTCAGGCGACGCAACGCGCCGCCAATTTCGCGATTTCCAACCCGGCACGCGAAGTGCTGTTTACCGTGCTCGACCGCGATGAAAAATACAAGGCCAAGTACGTGATCGATAACGTGGTGTTTCGTGGCGGCGATGTCGCCTTCAGTTGGCTGTTCACTTCGCTGCGCGGATTTGGCATGGAACTCGGCGCGATCTCGCTGGCCACAGTACCGGTCACCGCCGCGTGGTTTGCACTGGCGCTGGCGCTGGGACGTATGCAGGAGCAGCGCTCCCCCGCAGATAAAAAAACATAAGTATTTGATTTATAAGGACTTTTATGAGTTACAAATTTAGCGTGCACCGTCGGAAAACGTTGCAAGCTTTAGCCGCAGGGGCCGCGCTGCCGGGCGCATGGCCGCTGCTGTCCAGCGCTCAGGAGAAGCCTGCGCTGCTCACCCGTGCCATCCCGCGCACCAGCGAAAAACTCGCCGTGGTCGGGCTGGGTACGCAGTTCGTGCTCGACGTCGGCGACGACCTCGACAAACGCAAAGTACGCATCGCCATGATTCGCACATTGCTCGATAGCGGCGGCAGCGTTATCGACACTGCGCCATCTTATGGCCCGGCGGAAGCGCAACTGGGCAGTATGCTCGAAGAAATGAAGGCACGCGACCGCGTGTTTCTCTCCACCAAGTACCGCGCGCCGGGGCGCGACGGCGCGATCGGAGAAACCAAAGAATCGCTGCGCAAGCTGCGCACGCAAAAGCTCGACGTGCTGCTGCGACATAACATCGGCTTCGTGCCCAAGGCCGAGGCCGACACGCATCTGGCCGTCGCGCGCGAGTGGAAGGCGCAGGGCCTGTGCCGCTACATCGGCGTCACCCACTCGCAAGATCAGGCCAAGGCCAATGAGCGCCTGATCGACATGCTGCGCACGGAGAAACTCGATTTCATCCAGGTTAACTATTCAATGGCCGAGCGCAGCGTGGAGGACAGGCTCCTCGCCGTAGCCGCTGACAGTGGTACTGCGGTGATGTGCAACCTGCCCTACGCGCGTGGCGCGCTGTTTCGCGCGGTGCAGGGCAAGCCGCTGCCGGAGTGGGCAAAAGAATTCGATGCGCCGACCTGGGGCCAATTCTTCCTCAAATACCTGATCGCGCATCCGTCGGTGAACGTAGTCATCCCCGGCACCGACCGCGTCGAGCACATGCAGGACAACATCGAAGCCGGGCGCACGCGTTTGCCGAATGCCGCGCAGCGTAAGCGCATGGTGGAGTTTATCGGCGCGGTTTAGGCCGCAGGCGGTCAGGCGCCAATGTTGTTTGTTTAAATAATCTTCCGTTCGGGCTGAGCTTGTCGAAGCCCTCTGGCATAGCAAGCCCCTTCGACAAGCTCAGGGCGAACGGGGGTTAAACAAACAGAAATGTGTCCGATGTGCTACTTCACATTCGGAAAAAACAGCGACGTGCCGCCAATCCTGTAACCCGCGATGGTGTTTTGACCCTCGGTCGAAATCAACCAGTCGATAAACGCCTGCCCCGGTTCTTTCTTTACGTGCGCGTACCGGGCCGGATTGACCAGCATCACGCCATATTGATTGAATAAACGCTGGTCGCCTTCCACCAGCACCGCAAGCTCACCGCGATTTTTGAACGCGAGCCAGGTGCCGCGATCGGTAAACGCATAGGCGTTCATGGCGGAGGCCGTGTTCAGCGTCGGCCCCATGCCGGAACCGGTCTCGCGGTACCAGTTGCCCCGGCCGCTTTGCGGATCGATAGCGGCCAGTTTCCACAAACGCAGTTCGGCCGCATGCGTGCCGCTCTTGTCGCCGCGCGACACAAACGGCGCGCGGGCCGCGGCGATTTTTCCGAGCGCCGCGAGGATGTCCTTGCCGCCGGCGATTTTCGCCCCATCGCTTTGCGGACCGGTCAACACAAAATCGTTGTACATCACGTCAAAGCGGCGCACGCCATAGCCATCGGCGAGAAATTTATCCTCGGCTTCACGGTCGTGCACGAACACCACGTCGGCATCGCCGCGCCGCGCCATGTCGAGCGCCTGCCCGGTGCCCAGCGCCACCACGCGCACCTGTACGCCGGATTTTTTTTCAAACACCGGCAGCAGATGTTTAAACAGCCCAGATTGTTCGGTGGAGGTGGTGGAGGCGACGGTGATGAATTTATCCTGCGCGCGGGCACTCAGGCTCAGCAGCAGGCTCACTTGCTGAAATAACCATAAGTATTTGTTTTTAATCATTATTTACTCAGTATCGCCATTTACGATCACGGCAGTTCCCCCTGCAAAAACGACACTGCTTCCGCCGATCTCGGCTGTTTGAAAAATGCATCGATGGCGGTCTGTTCCACCGGCCGCCCTTCGCTCAAAAACAGCACTTCGTCGCCGAGGCGGCGTGCCTGCCCGAGGCTGTGCGTGCTCATGATGATTTTGGTGCCACCGCCATGAATGGCGTTGATGATGTTTTCGATGTCACGCGTGGCACCCGGGTCGAGGCTCGCCGTGGGTTCGTCGAGAAACAGCACCTCGGGCCGCAGCGCCCACGCGCGCGCCAGCGCCAGACGCTGTTGTTCCCCGCCCGACAGCACGCGCGCCGCGCGCGCCGCCGCGTGCGTCAGACCCACGGCGCCGAGCACGTCCGCCGCGCGCTGGCGACATTCCTCCGGCGCGATACCCGCGAGTTCCAGTGCATACACCACGTTGGCGATGGCCGAGCGGCGCAGCAACACCGGGCGCTGGAACACCATCGCCTGTCCGCGTGCGCGACCGTCGCGCGCACTCACCGCGCCGCCCTGCCAGATCACGCGGCCGGCGGTGGGCGCGAGCAGACCGTGGCACAACCGCATCAGCACGCTTTTACCCGCACCATTCGGCCCCAGAATCACCGTGCGCGTGGCGGCCTCGAGGGTGCACGACACCGAACGAATGATGTCGCGGCCGGCGGCGGCGAAGCTCAGCTTATCGAGAGTCAGTAACGGCACGGGGCATCAAACCTGTTAACCATAGCGGTGCTGCGCCGCGACCTTGACGCCGTGCGCCAGCAGATTGACGCCGATGATGATCGCCACCAGCACCATGCCCAGCCCGAGCGCCAGCGGCAGATCACCCTTGCTGGTTTCGAGCGCGATGGCGGTGGTCATTACGCGCGTGACGCCGTCGATATTACCGCCGACAATCATCACCGCGCCGACTTCCGCCGCCGCGCGGCCAAAGCCAGCCAGCACCACGGTTACCAGCGCAAAACGCGTGTCCCACAGCAGCGTCTGCATGGCTGCCAGCGTGCCGGCGCCGAGCGAATGCAGTTGTTCTTCGTATTCGCGCCAGGCGTCTTCAATGACTTGCCGCGACAGCGCGGCGATGATCGGCGTGACCAATACCGCTTGCGCCAGCACCATGGCGGCGGGCGTAAACAGCAAGCCGAATGGCCCCAGCGGCCCCGCGCGCGACAGCATCAAATAAATCAACAGCCCCACCACCACCGGCGGCAGCCCCATCAGCGCGTTGAGCACCGCCACCAAGGGCTGGCGCCCCGGAAAGCGCGTGATGGCGAGCAACGCGCCCAGCGGCAATCCGATCAGCGACGCGAGCGCCACCGCCGAGAGACTCACGCGCACACTCAATCCGACGATTTGCGCCAACTGCGCGTCGGCGCTGGCGATCAAGCGCAGCGCCTCGCTAAATGCGGCGGAGAGGTCGTTCACAATATTAAAAAATATCAATTAGATCAATAGGTTACAGTGACCCATTGGTCGTCCATGCAGCGCCCCAGAAAAGCCGCCGCGCCCGCCACGCCAGTGACTTCCGGGATGAAATCGGCCTGCGCGATGCCGTGCTCGTCCAGCGCCTGCGGACAGGCATAGAACTTCGCGCCGTATTCCGCCGCGCGCTGCATGAAGGCGTACACAGTCTCGCGCTGGCGCGGGCCGCTGTGCAAAGCTGCGGCGGCGCCAATCGCCAGCAATTTGACCGAGCGGCTGGTGAAATACATTTCCACCTCGATGTCCATCGCCGCGGCCGTGGCGGCATGGAAAAACGGTGGAGGGATATCGGGTCAGACACGATATTAATGTAACGTATTGATTTTATTGATATTTTTTACGACAACTATCGTGTCTGACCCTGAGGTTTCCCCACAATAAGTATTGTACTTTCAAAGAGTTACGTGTAGTCTACTCGTAAAAACAGCAGTGCATGCATGGCAAGACTTTGGTCTCGATCTCTGTGACCAAACGTTGAAGGAGACCTACCATGCATGCGAAGCCTATCGT
>CAMBGJ010000259.1 GCA_945865805.1 Bordetella parapertussis | reverse complement strand
GCCGCCAACACTTCGCCGGGGTTCTCGCCCTTGCGCATCAGCACGACGCCGGTGACGATATCGGCGTCATCGTCCTGCCCGACCACGCCCTGACGTGGCACCGAGCCCACGGTCAAAGTGGCGAGGTGGCGCACCAGCACCGGCGCGCCGTTGCGTTCGGCGACGACCACGTCGAGAATTTCTTCCGCCGTGCGCAGCAGCCCGATGCCGCGTATCAAAATTTGCTGGCGGCCCTGTTCGACATAGCCACCGCCGGCATTGGAGCTGCCACGCTCCAGTGCGGTGAATACCTGCTGCAGGCTGATTTTGTAGTACTTCAACTTCGCCAGATCAGGATTCACCTCGTACTGCTTGATAAAGTCGCCGAAGCTCACGATATCGGCCACGCCGGGCAACAGGCGCAGCTTGCGGCTGATGGTCCAATCCTGAATGGTGCGCAGTTCCTGCGCGGTGTAACCCGCGCCCTTGACGCGGTATCGGTAGATCTCGCCGACGGCGGTGGACAGCGGCGCCAGTTGCGGCTGTGCGTCCTTGGGCAGATCGGCTTCGCGCAGGCGCTCCAGCACCTGCTGGCGCGCGAAGTACGGGTTCGCCTTGTCGTCAAACGTCAGAATAATGAACGACAGCCCGAACTGTGTATGCGAGAACATGCGGATCATGTTCGGCATGCCGGCAAGCGCCACTTCGATCGGGAAGGTCACCTGCTTTTCGACTTCCTCGGCGGCGCGACCGGGGAAGAGTGTGATCGCCTGCACCTGTGTGTCGGTGACATCCGGCAGCGCTTCGACCGGCAATTGTTTAAACGCCAGTATGCCGCCGCCAACGAACAGAATCACTCCCAGCAGGATGAACAGCGGTTGGTGCAGGGCGAACGAGATGAGGCGCTTCATGGGTGGCGAATCTACTTCTGCACGCGGCGCGGTTGCAGCATCTGTTGCAACATCAATGCGCCGTCGACAACGACTTTTTCGCCTTCCTTCAGGCCGCTGAGAATTTCCGTGCGGGTGTCGCGGATGTCGCCCGCCTTGACCGCACGCCGCGTGTATTTGCCGCCGCCCTCGTCGATGAACACGTAGTTTTTCTCGCTCTGAAAGTACAGCGCCTTGGACGGCACCAGCAATTCAGTGGCGCCGCTGGTATCGATTTCAGCCGTGACAAACATCTCGCCCTTGAGTTTGCGCGAGGCATTGGCAAGCGTGGCGCGCGCCTTGATGGTGCGCGTGGTGGGGTCGAGAAAATCCGCCACACTGGCGATCTGGGCAGGGAAGTTTTCCTCAGCGTAGGACGGCGTGCGGATGGTGATGGTTTTGCCGCGCGTGAGCAACGGCAGATCGCGCTCGGTGGCGTCGATCTGCACCCACAGCGTAGCCGGGTCGGTGATGGTGTAGAGCGGCGGCGCGTTGGAAATCGCCTGATCGGGACGCAATTCCTGACCGGGATTGATGTTTTTTTCAACCACGACGCCCGCGATGGGGCTGGTCAGGGTGTACGCCTGATCGACGCCGCGCCCGCCCCCGCCGTAGAGTTCCAGCCTGCGGCGCGTGCGCGCCAGTTCGGCGGCGGTGCGCGCCTGATCGGCCTCGACGGCATGCACGTCCTTGAGCGGCGCAACGCCGTTTTGTTCGAGCTCGCGCAGACGCGCGAGATTTTTTTCCGTCAGAGCAAAATCGCTTTCGGCGCGCCGCGCATCGGTCTGTGCCTGACCGAAATCCGGCGATGCAATCACCGCCAGCGCTTGGCCCCGGGCCACGCTCTGCCCGGCCTGCACCAGAATGCGCTCGACGCGCCCAGCGAATGGCGTGTAAATGCGCACGGTCTTGTCTTCATCCCACACCACGCGCCCATTCAGATGCGTGGGCGGCACGGGCTGCATGTTGATCACCAGCGACTTGAGACTGGTGGTCTGTTGCGCGCCCGACGGGATGATGACGCTCTCGCCCTCGGTGCGCGCCTGCGGTTGCGGCGCTGTCTCTACCGGCTTGTCGCAGCCGCCGAGCATGAGCGTCAGCATCGCCAAAGAAAGTAACGATAAGTATGTGTTTTTATTGATATTTTTAAACACTTCGCCCTCGTGTCCTGCGCTAATATTTTTGCCGGCTCGCGGTAGCGGCGCGCCACGCTGCCAACGCTTTGGCGTAATCGGCCTGCACCGCGACGGCTTCCAGCCGCGTGGCCGTCAGTTGCCGCCGCGCATCCAGTACATCCATCACGCCGATGGCGCCGCGGCTGTAGGCGAATTCCGCGCCTTGCGCGGCTTTTTCGGCAGCGGCGAGCAGCACTTCACGCAGACGCTGCACGCGCTCGGCGGACGAGGCGACATCGCTGGCGGCCTTGCGCAATTCGGCGGCGGCCAGCGCGCGCACGCGTTGCAGATTATCCTGTGCTACGGCGAAATCGGCTTCGGCACGGCGAATTTCGCCGTCGTAGTAGTAGCGCGTGAACAGCGGCACGCTGACGTTAAAGCCTGCGCTGTTGCGTGGATCATTACCGGGAAAGCGCTCGATCTGCACGCCGGCAGTGATGTCGCGCGTGCGCAGCGCCCGCGCCAGATCGCGATTCTTGTCCGCCGCCGCCACGCGTGCTTGCGCGGCCTGCAAGTCGGGCCGCGCGTCGATGATTGCGTCCGCCGTTTGCAGATCGAGTTTTTCCACCACTGGCCAGTTGTCGGCGGCGCGTAGCCGTGCCGCGTCGCGGTCGGCGCCGATCAGGTAGGCCAGCGCAGATTGCGCTTTTTCGATATCCGCTTGCGCGCCCCGTTCGTCATTGCGCGCGCGCAACGCGTCCACGCTCATGCGCGACACATCCACCGCAGCCACGTCGCCCGCTTTCAAGCGCAGATTCAGGGCATCGACGGATTTCTGAAACAGCGTGGCGGTTTCGCCGACGATGCGCAATTTTCCCTTTGCCTGCAGCAGATCGTAATAAGCGCCGTGCAACACCACGCGCTGCTGGCGCTCCACGTCACGCTCGTCGCTGCGCACGGCGTTGGCGATGGATTGCGCGGTTTCGGTGCGCAGCCCCGCCTTGTTGCCGCGCTCGAATACCTGCGACAGGCCGACGATGGTGTCGATGCGCTTATCCAGTGGCGAGCCTGCTCCCAGCGCGCGCGAGAGGCTGGCGGTGCTGAACGACAGGTTCGGGTTGGGGCGTGCGCCGGCGATAATCACATCGGCCTCGGCGCCCTCGATGGCGCGGCGGGCCGCCTGCAGCTCGCGATTGCGTTCGAGAAATAGCGCCTCGGCGGCACGCAGGGTGAGCGCCTCCAACGCGGGCGCGGGCACTTGCGCATGCGTGGCGCCGACCAGTAACAGGCTGGCAAGGGCTACTGCGGCGGTGCTCAGGAGTATGCCAAACCCGGTTGGAAAGTGGTTGAAGAAAATTCGAAAAAATTTCATAAAAACAATAACTTATGTATCATATTCCCACCAAGTGGACGGCGCAGTCTATACACCGCGCCTTACAAGAAACTGACGCTCTGGCGCTTGTTCGGGCGGTGATAAACGACGCCCACGTGCGGGCCTCTCTCCCTCGGCTTTCCGTTCTTCTTTGCCTCACGTCCAGGCGTAACGCATCTTGCAGAATGGGGTTGAGCACGTGGTGTAGACTTCACCGTCCGCACCGCCGTGGCGGCCGGCATGTTCAGTATGAGAATGCCAGTATATCTATCTAAGAAATTGTTTTAAAAGGATTATTTCAATGAGTGAAAACAAAGTCGGAAAGTCACCCGTGTTGCCGGCGGGCCACAAATGGACATTCGAAAAGCGCCAAGGCGTGTATGAATCGGATGTCACCGCGCTGGTGCGCCGTATGCTCGAAGACGAGGCCATCCAGAAAGATCAGCGCGCCGCATGGGAGCGCTGGCGCAATGACCCGACCAGTTTGAAGTAGCGCCGTGCGAACATTTCATCGCTTGTGTTGCGGCGGTTTGTTACTGGCGGCGGCGCCCGCTTACGTGCACGGTGCGCAAAGCACGCCAAGCGCGTATCCCACCCGGCCGATACGGTTTGTGGTGCCCTTCGCCGCCGGTGGTAACGCCGATACGATAGCGCGCACCGCCGGGCAGAAAGCCGCCGAGGCGTTGGGCCAGCAAATGGTGATCGACAGCCGTTCCGGTGCCAGCGGCAACATCGGCATGGAAATCGTTGCGCGTGCCGCGCCGGATGGCTACTCGATCGTGCTCGGCTACATCGCCAATGTCGCGATCGCGCCGAGCCTGGTGTCGAAGCTGCCGTACGATCCGATCAAAGACTTTGCGCCGGTGACGCTGCTCGCCACCGCGCCGAACATCATCGTGCTGCATCCGTCGGTGCCGGCGCGTGGCATGAAAGAACTGGTTGCGTTGTCGAAGGCCAAACCGAAATCGATCAATTTTTCCTCGGCAGGTGTGGCGAGTGTCGGCCATCTCACGGGCGAACTGTTCAACACTGCGCTCGGTGCCGATCTGCAACACGTGCCGTATAAAGGCAGTGCGCAAGGTGTGATCGATCTCTTGGCCGGGCAGATTCAAATGCTGATCGGCGGCATGTCTTCGGTGATGCCGCACATCAAGGCAGGGCGCCTGCGCGCGGTGGCCGTCACCAGCGCACAGCGCTCGTCTGCCGCGCCCGAGGTGCCCACCGTGGCCGAATCGCTGATGCCGGGCTTTGAAGCGACGGCCTGGTACGGGGTGCTCGCACCTGCAGGTACGCCGCCCGCCATCGCTGCGCGGCTGCAAGGCGAATTTGCCAAGGCGCTCGCCGCACCGGAAGTGAAGCAGCGTCTGGACAATCTGGGCTACGTCATCGTCGCCAATACTCCCGGCGAATTTGCCGCGTACATCAAAACTGAAATCACCAAGTGGGCCAAAGTGGTGAAGGCGTCCGGCGCCAGGGCGGAGTAGCAACCGAGTCTAATTTATTTTCAGGAGCAGCGGTTATGAGTGAAGCATCCCGAGCACATCTGTTCGAATATTTTCCCGGCAACTTCGTGTGGTCGCAATCGATCAACGCAATGATCGACATGGCCAACTGGGGCGCGGCCTCGATGGGTGAAATCGAGCAGGTCGGCAAGCGGCTAAAAAACAAACAAGGTGACAACGAAGCGTGGTTCACCGAGTGGCAGACGATGGCGGAAGACCAGGAGCGCAAGGCCGAAGCCGCCGTTGCCGCGGGCCATCAACTGACGGCAGGCACCAATTATTTGCATGCGGCCACCTATCATCTTTACGCCGAGCGTTTTATTCCGCCCAGCGAACGCAAGTTCGACAGCTACCGCAAATGCATGCACTGCTTCGAGGAAGGGTACAAGCGGCGTTATCCCACCATTGAGCGTGTCGAAGTGCCGTACGAAAATGGCCAAAGCCTGCCCGCGTTATTCATGCGCGCGCCCGGCGCGGGTCCCAAGCCGACGATGGTGTGCTTCGACGGCCTCGATCTGTGCAAGGAAATGAGCATACTGTTCATCGGCGTCGAACTCGCCAATCGCGGCTATCACACGCTGGCCATCGACGGCCCAGGGCAGGGCGAGGCGCTGCGGCTGCGCAATATCCCCAGCCGCTACGATTACGAAGTCCCCGGCGCGGCCGCGTTCGACTACGTGGCGGGCCGCGCGGATGTCGACAAAAAACGCATCGGCGTGATGTCGTTCAGCCTCGGCGGCTACTACACCCCGCGCATGGCCGCGTTTGAAAAACGCTACGCCGCCGCCGTGGCGTGGGGCGCGCATTACGATTACCACGCCGTGTGGGTGAAGCGCCGAGCGCATATGGAAGCCGGCGGCAAAAATGCCTCGTCGGCAATGTTCCAGTTGCCGTGGGTACTCGGCACGCCGGACATGGACAGCGCGATGGTCAAGGTGAAAGATTTCACGCTTGAAGGCGTGGCTGACAAAATCGAATGCCCGATTTTGATCGTGCATGGCGAACACGACACCATCGTGCCGGTGGAGATCGCTTATCAACTCGACAAGGCGATCACGCGCTCACGCAAGAAAACCTTCAAGGTGTTTTCGATTGCCGATGGCGGGTCGGAGCATTGTCATGGGGACAATCGGATCGTGGGGTCTAATTATGTGGCGGATTGGGTGGCGGATAATTTGTAGCTTGGCGATCTGACTAAAATCTAAAATCGCGACATTCACTCGGCTGGTGAAAGAAGCAAGTAGGGCGCAATCCTATTGCGCCGCATGTAAATGTGCCTAGTGGCGAACTTTGCAAAGCAAGTTCGCCGGGGGTTGCCCAGCGGCAAGTCACTTTCTTTGCTCCGCCAAAGAAAGTAACCAAAGAAAGGCGGCCCCCGGTTCGCTGGCCCTTCGGGCTACTGCTCCGCTTCAAGTGTGCCCTTGCCTGCGCTGCTCGGCGGCTCTCAGGGGGATTCGCCGCTTGCACCCCTGGGCTGAGTAGATCGTCGTTCTGTGTGATTGCACAGCGAAAAACGACCCCGCAAAAATATCAATAAAAACAAATACTTATTATTCGTGTTCGTCGGGTGGCCATTCCGGGCGAAATCGTATCTTTGCTATCGAGTTACCATCCCCGCTCGTCAATGGAGACGCCAGTGCTACGAAAAACCTTTTGTTTATTGATCCCGCAGATGATTGCGCTGATCGGTTGGTCTACGGCCACAGTTGCCCAAGAATACCCCGCCAAACTGGTACGCATAGTCACGCTCGCACCCGGCGGCGGCTCGGATGTGGTGGCGCGGCTGGTGGCGTCTATGTTGTCTGAGGGCCTCGGCCAACAGGTGATTGTGGAGAATCGCGGCGCGATTGCGAGTGAGATTGTGGCCAAGGCGTCGGCGGATGGTTACACCTTGCTGGTGGAAGGCAGTCCGCTGTGGATTTTGCCGTTGTTTCGTCCGGTGTCGTGGGACGCGGTGAGAGATTTCGCGCCAATTGCGCTGGCGGTGAGTACGCCCAGCGTGCTTGTGGTGCATCCGTCGCTGCCGGTGAAGTCGGTGGCGGAGTTGATCGCGCTGGCGAAAGCGAAGCCAGGGCAATTGAATTACGCGGCGGGTACGCTGGGTGCCAATCCGCATCTGGCGGCGGAGTTGTTCAAGAGTTTGCTGGGGCTGAACATCGTGCAGGTTGCCTACAAGGGCACCGGGCCGGGCGTGATCGGGTTGATGGGCGGCGAGGTGGAGTTGATGTTTCCCAATGCGGGCTCGGCGATTCCCTATATCAAGTCGGCACGGTTGCGCGTGCTGGGCGTGGCGAGTTTGCAGCCCTCGGCGCTGCTGCCGGGCGTGCCGACGATCGCGGCCACGGTGCCGGGCTTTGAATCGATTTCGCCGCAGGGTTTGCTCGCCCCTGCGAATACGCCAGCGGTGATTATCAACCGCTTGAATCGTGACATGGTGCGCGGGCTAAACCGGCCTGAGGTGAAAGAGCGTTTTCTGAATATCGGCGCGGAAATCGGGGGCGGCACGCCCGAGGCATTTTCAGACAAGATAAAATCCGACATCGCGAAGTTCACCCGGCTGGTGAAAGAAGCGCGTATCAAACCAAACTAAAAACGTCAGTGGGGCAGCATGAATTATTCGTTGAGCGAAGAACAACGTTTGTGGCAGGCCACCGCGCGCGCGTTCGCGCAGGAAGAGATGTTGCCGCTGTCACTCAAGCGCGATGCGA
>CAMBGJ010000258.1 GCA_945865805.1 Bordetella parapertussis | reverse complement strand
CTGCAACTCGCAGACGACATCACCACGCTGCACGCGATCATAGCCGAACGTGATGCCACCATCGGCAAATACGGCGAGCGCACCACCCGCCAGGAAGAGCAAATCGCGCAACTGCTGCGTCAGGTTGAAACCCTGCAGCAGCAATTTCTCATCCGCTTTTTCGCTCACCCGCGCCCGTGTCTACGGCAAGAGTCGGGCACGCCAGCTAATGACATGGCCACGGCGCGATTGCGTAACAAGCGCGCAATCAATCCACCTTGATATTGGCTTCCTTGCTGACTTTCGCCCAACGGGCAAGTTCAGACCGCAGATGCGCGGCGAGTTCCTGTGGTGTGCTTGCGATCACGTCAGCGCCCAGCCCGATCATGCGCTCCTTGGTATCAGGATGGCCCAGCGCGCCGGTCGCTTCCTTGTGAAGCCGATCGATTGCCGCTGGCAGCGTACGCGCGGGGACGAATATACCCTGCCACTCGTTCACGTCGAAGCCCTTCACGCCGAGTTCATCGAGGGTCGCCATCTCCGGCATCGCCGCGCTGCGTTTTTTGCTGCTGACACCCAGTGGGATGAGGCGTTTGTTGCGCACGTGCTGGATGGACGAAGGAATGGTTGCGAACATGACGTTGATCTGCCCCGCGACTAGGTCAGTGACGGCGGGGCCACCACCCTTGTAGGGCACGTGGACGAGGTTGAGCCCGGTCATGCTCTTGAAAACTTCGGTCGTCAGATGGTTTGCGCTAGCCATGCCGGCGGAACCGTAGTTGATCTGGCCGGGCCGAGCCTTGGCCAGTGCGATTAATTCCTTCAGCGAGCGCACCGAAACCGAAGGATGTACCACCAGCACCGTCGGAACGACGGCTACAAAGGTCAATGGGTCGAAATCGGTTTCGACATTAAAGGGCAGCTTCTTGAACAAAGCCGTATTCGCGCCGAACGCGATGTTGGCGAGCAACATCGTGTAGCCATCGGGCGGCGACTTGGCGACCAGATCAAAGCCGATGATGGCGGCGCCACCGGGCCGGTTGTCGACCACCACCTGCTGGCCCATAGCCTCCGACATGCGCGGCGCGATAATGCGCGCCGAGATGTCGGTGGCGCCGCCCACTGAATAGGGCACGATGATGCGCAGTGACCGGTTCGGATAATTCTGTGCCGCCGCTTGGGTGGCCATCATCGCCATCGTTACCATGCCCGCACCAAGCGCTGATGCGAGCCCCGCAGTCATCACCTGCCGCGCGTTGTTTGCAATTTTGTCGCTGAAATTCATCTGCATTTCTCCAGAGGGATGCCTATTTACGTTTACGCTTATTGTACTGATCGGCAAGCACGTTGCGTACATGCGGAAAACCTATCGACGTCGCGCCGCCGTCCACCACGATTTCGCTGCCGGTGATGTAGCTTGATTCGTCACTCGCGAGAAACAGCACACACTGCGCGATTTCGGCGGGCCGGGCCGCGCGCCCCAGCGGCATTGCCTGCGAGTTGGCCGCGCGATAGGCGGGCGACGAGTTGGCTGTCATGCCGGTCTCCGATACCTGTGCCGGATGCACCGAGTTGACCCGCACGCCCCACGACACATATTGCAGCGCCGTGGCCTTGGTCACCCCGCGCAGCCCCCATTTACTGGCCGCATAACAAACACCCGGATGACCCACTAGCGCCGCCGTCGAAGAAATATTCACGATCGAACCGCCGCCCGAATCACGCATCAATGGCAGCGCCGCGCGCGTACCGATCATCGGGCCGGTGAGATTGACGGCAAGTACGCGCGCCCACTCGGCATCGGTGACATCCGCAACCGGTGTGCGGCTGACCATCCCGGCATTGTTTACCAGCACGTGCAAGCCGCCAAACTCGCGCTGCGCGAGCTTAACAGCACGCGCCCAGTGCGCGGTCTTGGTGACATCGAGGTTCAGGTACGCCGCGCGCCCGCCGCGCATCAGAATCTTGCTTGTCAGCGCCTTTGCCGGCGCATCGGCAACGTCTGCGAGAATGACCGCCGCACCCTCGGCTGCGAACAATTCTGCCTCGACCAGCCCCTGGCCCCCGCTCGCGCCCGTGATCAGCGCAACCTTGCCCTGCAGCCTGCCCTTTTTCTGCATTTGTTCCTCCTGAATTGTTTACCGTAGTGGCAAAGGTGTGGAATCCCTCACCCATTCTTCCACGCTGTGACCAGCGTAGGATCCACCTGCGGCCCGCGGCTATGGTAGCAACGTTTTGGGCTACAGAATTTCTCCGCAATGACCGTTATTCGGTAACACGCCTTCCAACGGATAGGCCTTTAACGATTGACGTCACCCACGTTGAGTTCAGCAAGCCTCCACCTATCAATCGACGCATCGCCCGCAAAGGACATAGAATTTCATAAGTGATTGTTTTTATTAATATATTTTCCTATCCCGACAGACTATGCAGTTCGCTCACTTTTATTCGACAAACGTAAGCCTGAGCATTCACGCCATGTCGATATCTGCCCACACGCCCGCATGGTCCGAGGGCCATAGCGTTGCATCGACGGGACTGGGCCGGTTGAAGCACACAACGCTTTGCACAGCGCGCATGGCGCCGGACATCCAGATGTAATCGATGCACTGGCTCATGCGTGGCCGGCCGGGGTGCGTGACGTTGCCATCGCTGTCGGCAAGCGGCGTGGGCGCGGTGGGTGCGGATTGCGAGGGCGTGAACCGCGTTGCCATCAGCGCCGCCGATGGTTTGTCCAGCGCCGCGTTGAAGTCGCCGCATACGATACGCACGGATAGGTCAGCCCGGCTATCGATCCAGTCCAGCAGTTGCTGCACTTGATAAAAGCGCAGCGAATCCTCGCCCGAAGACGCATAGAGATGCGTGACGTAGACATCCAGCGGCTGGCCGTCCACCAGCAGGCGAGCGACCAGGGCGACGATACCGTCCTCGTATCCGGAGGCGATCTGATAGATGCGTTGTTTGAGGATGTCGTGCAGGCTATGGGTGATATAGCCAGGATGCCGGGTGTCGTTGATCGCGGCACACGCGCGTTCGGTCAGGCCGATCTGATGGTCAACGCCCTTGAGTAGCAGCGGCCCCAAGTCCGATGATAAGCCGCCGCCCGCAAAGTCTGCGCGAATGGTACAGCCCGGAATCGAAGCAAATCGCAGTTGTTCTGGCGTAGAATCCATGGAGGGTAAAGACCTGTTGGCGTTAACGAGTGGGGCAGTCAATAATCCTCATTGTATCAAGCACTTGCGGTATTTTTTACCCTTTTTATGCAAAATTCAGGCTAGCAATGTAGAGAGCAATAGGGACTTCCCGATGTCGCGATCTGGTAGCGACAAAGCTCTCAAGGAAAGGCGATTGAAAAACAGCCGTAGACGTTCCTCTGTTCCGCAGTTGGCCAGACGGTCAACATAGAGGAACCGTTCTGCGCCGAGGGGATATCCCTGCTCGATCCGATTCAAATGGTTTTCGAGCAAACCCAACAAATTTTCCGGCGCGTTGACAGCCAACACCGTAGACACCGCGCGGGCAACTTGATCAGGCCAATCTGGCCAGTGCTTGACGATTAAGGTCGTGAGATTTGCAAAGAGCTTGGGGGATAAGTAACGAAACAGTCGGGACAGGGAGTTGATTTCTCCCTGTTCAATCAACTGAGCCAAAAAGAGGTCATGAAATCATATCGAATCGATGCGCGCTCGACTTTCACGGGCGCTGTCGGGCAGATGTTTGTAATACCCTAACGCCCATTCCAACATAAAGGGATCATCGAGTTTCCCGGCGGCACAGGCAATAGGATCAGACGTGGAGTGTTCAGAGTAGGAAATTAGAGTCCCCTTATTCGTTAGATGGCAATCTATCTCTCGAGTGGCCAGCGGTCAACTTTGTGAATTTAGAGTCAAGGCCGGTTGTTAGTGATACGGTGATCAGCCAGCGGGGCGGCTCATTGCATATATCGAATGTGGCATCCTCGTGCATGGCTTCATGCGCCCGTACTACGAGGGTTTCACGCACGAGGCGCTGCTCACCTTTTGTTGCGAGTGGCGCGGCATCTTCCCTTCGTGCGGCACGCGCCGCATAGCCGAGACCGCCGCTTATCTGGTGGACGGCCTCATCGCGCGCGTGCCCATGTGTCAATTGGGGCTGTCGTTCTCCATTGCGTCGCGAAGATTGTTTGCTATGCATCTCGCACTGCCGCTGCCGTAGTGCACATAATCCACAGCGCCATCAACGCCTTCCTCATTTGAGACTGACCGCAATCCAACACAGAGCAGTCGTTGACGGTGGCGATCACTACAAGCTTCGTTTTCCAGAAAGCCGACGCCCATTGCGCGAAACGGCGACGGTCGCCTTTGGGTCGATTCCGGGTATTGGCTGTCAGATTGAGTCACGACTTTCACAATTTACGTCAAGTTGACTTCCCGCCCTGTGTCCGAAGCCTGTCGCAGCGCATCGACAAAGTGATGCAAATCCACGGCGCTATCAAACGTCGGATGACGGCTTTCTCCGGTGCGAATTGCATGCGCAAAGCCGCAATACATTTGCCCGACGTTGTAAGGTGCTACTTGCGGCATGCCCGGCTGCACATGAATAAAGCGCGCGGGGATTTCCAGTTCTTTTAGCGTGTTGTCGCCGCGCGCGCCGAACAAACGCACCTCGCACAACTGCGGCGAGTCTTCGCCGGTGGCGACCAGGGTGCCTTCACGCCCGTAGATCTCCATGCGGTAGCCGCTGCCAGCCCAGGGGATGGCGGCGACATGCACCGCCGCCACCGCGCCGTTGGCCAGTTGCCCGTTGACCAGCACGTTGTCCGGCGAAGTGACATCTACCCATCGCTGGGTGTCGCTCTCAAACCATTGCCGCGCCTGCGTGGTGATTTTGCAACTGATGTTTGCGAAGTTACCCGCGACGAAGCGCAAGGCATCGATGGTGTGCCCATTGGCGATGGTCAGCGTGTTGGCACCCAGCGTGATGTCGCGCTGCCAGGTGCGGCTGGCGGTACGCTCCAGCACGCCATCACGCATCAGGGTGACGCGGCAGGCCAGCACTTCGCCGACGTAACCCGATTCGATTTGATCTTTCATAAACATCAACGGCGGGCTGACGCGCGATTGCAGACCGACGGCTGTCTGCAAGCCCTTGGCCTTGGCGAGTGTTGCGAGTTCGATGGCTTCAGCGGTGGTGCGGCCCAGTGGCCATTCGGTATACACATGCTTGCCAGCTTCGAGCGCGGCCTTGGTCGGTTCGTAATGCGACGGCACGCGCACCACTACCGCCACCGCGTCGATTTCGGGTGACGCAACCATCTGGCGAAAATCGTGGAACGCGAACTTCGCGCCGTGCTTTTTGCGCGCGGCTTCGGCGCTTTCCGGCTTGGTGGTGCACACGGCGGTAAGTTCGAAATCCGGGCTGTGGGGCAGTGCCGGAAAATGCGCGCGGCTCGCCCAGGTTGATCCGCCGCCTGCGCCGATAAGGCCCAAACGAATTTTGCGAATATTGTTTGCCATAAAAAATTTATCCTAAGTAATTGATTTAATTGATTTAATTGATTATTTTTTTGTTATTCTGCCTGCCGTCTAACAGCAACGACGGTACCGCGTAGCAAATGCTGTGCGCTTCTTCGGTGAGCTTGTCGCGTTCGGTGCATTGCCAATGCACGGGCGTGCCCGCCCATGCCGCCACCCTCCCAGTGAGAAGCCCGCGTTACAGGCGCACGTAACCCACGCCGTCTTCGATTTGCACCTGGGTGCCGAACGGCTGCGATAAGTGCTGGTAACGCTCCAGAATTTCTGCGGCTACTTCGCCTTCGGCGAGCATCGGGCGGCCCTGCTGCCAACGCGGTTTGTTGTAGCCGACATCGACCGGATAAATACGGATCTCTTTAAGCTTGCCGCCTTCGAATTTCACCCGGTGCATGCCGCTTTGCCAATAAAGTGGCGAAACGCTTTGGCCCTTGGTCGGCGTGCCCGCACCTTCGCCCTGATAACCGGCGCGCGTGTCGTAGAAATCCGCTGGCGTGCCGTTCCAGTCGAGGCCCTGAACTTCGTACGCGTCCTGCGGCGTGAGCAACACGGAATCGTTCTGCAAAATGAAGTCACCGAGGCCGTAGAAAATCGGCCGCCCTTTGTAAATCTCGATGCCGCGATCCTGATGCGGCCCGGTGCCGACGAGGATGTCGGCGCCAGCGTCGATCATCGCGTGGTACATGGTCACCGCATGCTCCGGCGGCGTGTCGCCCGGCCAGTCCTGATTGTGCATTGCCACCACCACCCACTGCGCCATGCGCCGCGCGTCGCGGATGCGCTCCAGCATGCCATCCAGATCAGGCTGATACGGATACCAGCGCCGCTCGATTTTGTCACCGAGGATGACCTTGAGATACTTGTGCGCGCAGTTGTCAAAGCCGGTGAGATGCAGCGTGGTGTCGGTGTCGGACGGCGAGTTAAGTCCCATCGGACGATGCACGCCCGGCTTGTGCGTCCAGCCGAACGCGGCGCCAGTTTGGCGCAGGTGATCGAAGGTGGCCTTATCGACAGTGAACTCCGTGTAATGCCGCAGATAGTTGGCACCGGGCCGACCGATCATGTCGCGCCGCTGGTCACCCGCGCGGCCCCACGCGAACAGCGACGTGGTGCCGGAAAGCAATGCCACGCGGCCTTGCGCGGTTTCAAGATACGCGGGCGCGCGCGCCTCGGCCAGATTGCGTCCCATACCAGCGTGCGTGACACCGGCGCGCGTGAGATGTTCGATGGTTGTCACCACGCCGCCTTCGCCGAAATCAATCGAGTGATTGTGCGCGGTGGACATCATCTGAAAACCCATCCACTGCAAATCGGCGATGTACTTCGGATCACAGCGCATGTGTGTGCCGATGCGTTTATCGGTGGGCGCATGCTCATAGTCGTGCATCAGCATTTCCAGATGCACGTAGCGCACATCGGCGCCACGAATGAGATCAACGAGCCCCAGGTAACGCGGTTCGGTGTAGCAGGAAAGCCCCTGGCTGATCAGCGCCTCGCCCGCCAGCGCGAAGTCGATGTCGTTTTTTTCCGCAGCATAGAGGGTGCGGTTGTAATTGCGGTTGCTCTTTTCCATGGAATCTTCCTTTCCGATAATGTGACATGGCATGGCTAACGTTGATGCAGTAAACGCCTTGTGGTACGTGGCGTCAAGACGGCGCTCACACCTTGAGCGCTAGTCCGAGATAGTCAACCGCAGCGTCGACGCCGCCCTTGCCGTGCGCAATGCCGAGCGCCTTCAGCGCAATCTCGATGGCACCCAGCGTGCCGAGCACCATCGGCGCATTGGTGTGGCCCATGTGGGCGATGCGGAAGGCCTTACCGGCGAGGCTGCCAATACCCTGGCCAAGTGCCACGCCGCATTTCTCACGCGCGAAGTCGAGGATGATCCTGGGATCGCGGTCCTGCACCAGCACGTTGGTCACGGAATTGGATCGCTCGGCGGGGTTGGAGATGTTGAAGGCCAGCACCTCACCCGCACTCCACTTCTCGACTGCGCGTCGTGTCGCCTCGGCCAGCAGCGCGTGGCGTTTCCAGACGTTCTCCAAGCCCTCGGAATTTTTCAAGCTAGTTGTCGCCTGAATGGTTGTGGTCAAGCTGCTTTTTTTGGTTTTTCTGGTTGAT
>CAMBGJ010000257.1 GCA_945865805.1 Bordetella parapertussis | reverse complement strand
GTGGTGGCAAGCACCGCTCAGGGGAGAGGTGCGTCCGCTGTGGCATAAAAGGCGGGAAATACCCGTAAAAGGAGCGAGTTTCGAGCGAAATCTTGCCAAAAACCAACATAACATGACGCAAGCATCACGAATTTGGCGGCCCTACTTTTGCAAACCAATTATTAGAGGTCCCCTTATGTCCGAACGACACGCGGTTGAGAAAAAATTTTGAGGCGTGCATCGAGGCCGTGCTTGCTGGTACTGACAGGCGTGTTGAATGTTGGTGCGAGCCAACCATCGTATGCGCAGGCCGCGTCGACAAGCTCAGGACAGGCGTGGCTGGCGAAGTCTGTGCGAATCAGTGCTGATACCCGCGTAGCGAAGGCATGGTCGCCCTATGCCACGTACTCAGCCCGTTCGCCGGGCACGGGAGATCCCTGGATTGCGCCCTTGGCAGTGACCTTTTCTCGCCCGCCACTTTTTTCTACCAGCGCGGACTGATCACGAAACGCCAATTCGTCCAGCGCTTCGGGATCGACCCTGCCACGCAGGATGCGGTCGTATTCTCCGACGATAGCGGCATAGGCTGCGTCTTTTGCCAGATTGCGCAATTCTTCCGGGTCGTTTTCAAGATCGAACAGTTCAGGCTCATACCCGACATAGGTGATGAACTTGTATTTTCCCTTGCGGATCATGAATGACGCCCGGTCCGCGCCCGCGGCATAATATTCGCTGAACGCCACGCGCTCAGGATCAGGGGCGGCGTTAGCCAGTTGAATCAGTGATTGTCCGGGCAATGTTTCCTGTGCCGTGATCTCATTGTGCCCAATGGTATCCAGTACCGTTGGGCCAATATCGATCAGTGTCACCGGTGTGGTCGAGATTTTTCCTTCGGGCACACCTGGGCCAGCAACGATCATCGGAATCGCTGCGGATTCTTCATACATATTGTTCTTGCCCCACAGCCTGCGGGCACCGAGGTTTTCGCCGTGATCGGTGGTGTAGATAATCAGCGTGTCGTCCCTTAGCCCCGCCGCGTCGAGAGCGGCAATCACTTTGCCGATATTCGAATCCAGGTAGCTCACGCAACCGTAATAGGAATTCATCAAAATCTTTTTGGTGGCTGGCGTCAGAAAATCCTCGTGATTACGCGAGCGTTGCAGCAAATGGATCCACGGATGCAGCGGCACCTCCGGGTCACTCATCTTCGGCATCGGAAAATCAATTTTGTCGTAGAGATCATAAAACGCCTGCGGCGCAATATGCGGCGGGTGTGGGCAGACGAACGAACACATCAATGTCCATGGCTGGCCCTGTTTGTTTGCGCCTCTTGCTTTCAGCCAGGCGCAAGCCTTTTCCATGATCTCGTTGTCGTACCTCGTGTAAGAGGATTCGCCAGGGCCAATGCGTTCGACGATTTTGCTGCGCTTCAGCGACGGGGCCATGGGGCGCTTCACGCAACCGCGGATATCGCCGATTCCGCCATCGACGTGCATCGGAATCATCGAGGCTTCGAAACCGGTCGGGTCTTTGTCGCTGCGGTAGTGCAGCTTGCCGATGGCGGTCACGCCGGCGCCCTGTTCGCCCGACAGTTGATGCCAACTCTTGACGCGGCCTTCGTAGCCGTGCGAATTGTCCCAGTAATGCGTCTCGTTCACGTATCGCCCGGTCGCCAGTGCCGCCCGCGCCGGCACACAAATCGCGGAATTGGTATAGGCCGTGGTAAAGCGCGTGCCGCGCGCGGCCAGAGCATCGATATGGGGCGTCTTGATAAAGTCGTGCCCATAGCACCCTGTCACCTTCTGCTGATGCTGGTCCGACATGATGAAAAGAACATTGCGTGCCGTCATGATTTCCTCGCAGGGTCATCCCCTTTAGCAAAATGCCCGACACAGTGTTTGTGACGACCATTGCGCCGCGCCAGCGGGAAGGGGCAGGCTGCTACTATACCGCTACTTTGTATGGATTCATCCCGAGGCGGTAGACATGGCTGGTTCCCAGCGCAATTCGGCACGGTTTTCCTTGCCGCACTACCGGCCAATGCCAGTTTTGAATGGTCGAATTCGGCCTCGACGCGCTTTCGTGTGGGTCTTTTTCGCTGGCCTCGTTGCTGCATCGGCTGTTGCACAGGCGCAGCAGAAGTTTCCCGTTAAACCGATTCGTATTGTCGGTCCGGCCGCCGGTAACGCGGCTGACACGGTAGCCCGCATGATAGGGCCGAAGATGAGCGAGGCCTGGAAACAGCCGGTGGTCGTGGAAAACCGCGCGGGCGCGGGCGGTACGCTGGCTGCGGGTGTTGTGGCCAAGGCCGCGCCGGATGGTCATTCGCTGCTGCTGATTTCGAGCCAGTTTGCACTGGGCGCGGCGCTGCATGCGAATCTGCCTTATCAGCCGCTCAAGGACTTTGCGGGCGTGAGTCAGATCGGCTACAGCACCAACGTACTGCTGACGGCGCCCGCGTTGGGGCTCAAGTCGATCAAGGATCTTATCGCGCTGGCGCAGGCGCAGCCCGGCAAGATGTTATTCAGTTCTGGCGGTGCTGGCAGCAACAACCACATGACCGCCGAACTGTTCCGCTTTCACGCCGGCATCAAGGCTGCGCACGTGGGATTCAAATCGGGTTCGGAAGCGCTGATCGAAGTGTTGGCCGGCCGCGTCCACTATTGCATGGCAAATACGTCGAACGCCCTGTCGTTTATCAAGGATGGGCGGCTGCAGGCATTGGGGGTTACGACGCAGCGGCGTTCGCCCGTACTGCCGAACGTTCCTGCGATCGCAGAGGTGGTTCCCGGCTTCAAAAGCGATGCATCGTACGGGCTTTATGCGCCAGCCGGAACACCACGCGCCGTACTGCACCAGCTTAGTAAGGAGGTGGCGCGTATCCTCGATCTAGCCGACATCAGGGAGCAGTTGCAAAGCTTGGGCATGACAGCAGCGCCGAGCACTCCGGAAGAACTCGACTGGATGCTGCGTGAACAGATAGCGATGTTTTCCGTGGTGGTGAAAGATATCGGCCTTCGTGCCAAGCGACATGAACCCTTGGCCGCCTTGCGGTAAATCAACCCATCTGCCGTACCACCGCCGCCAGTTTGTCGAGCGTGGCCAGCGTTTTGGCCTGATCTTCCGAGGCAATCGAGAAAATCACGCGGTCGACGCCAGCGTCCTGATAACGCTTCAGCGCAGCAGACTCGGCAGGCGGATTGAATACCGTAAGCGGGATTGTCGCCGGATCGCGACCGGCCGCTTTGGCCATTTCACGAAACGCGGGTAAGTGCTCAAGGATGTCGCTGCCACCGTATTCGGGACGCGTCGCGTGCGGCATCCAGCCGTCGCCATACGCAATCGCGCGGCGTGCGCCATAGGGATACATGCCGCCGACGATGACCGGCAACGGTTTTTGCACCGGCTTCGGCCAGGTCATCATGGGGCCGAACTTGACGTACTCGCCGTTGAATTCCGGCTTGGGCCGGGTCCAGATTTCGCGCATGGCGCGCACGCGTTCATCCATCAGCTTGAAACGGCCCTTGAAATCGGTGGTGCCGTGGTTGGCCATCTCGTCCTCGTTCCAGCCGGCACCGATGCCAAAGAGAAAGCGGCCCTTGGAGATTTGGTCCAGCGTTGCCACCGACTTCGCGGTTTGAATCGGATCACGTTGCACCACCAGGCAAATGCCGGTACCGAGCTTGAGCTTCTTCGTTACGGCAGCCGCTGCTGGCAGCGTCACGAAAGGGTCCATCACATCGTAGTATTTCTTCGGTAAGTCGCCGCCTTGCGGATAGGGCGACTTGCGCGTTAGCGGAATGTGGCTGTGTTCGGGTGCCCACAGGCTTTCAAAGCCGCGCCCCTCGAGCGCGATGCCCATCTCGACCGGCCCAATGGAAGAGTCCGTAAAGAAAATCGCAACGCCGTAGTTCATGTTGTGCTCCGCAAAAAGTTAAATGTCGCCACTGCTGGATTCACGTTACCAGTCACGTGATCGATGTCGCTGATAACCTGCGGAGACAATTTTACATCGATAGCGGCAACCGTTATTCGGTGAAGCGCAGCGTCAACCCGGCTACTCCCGCCAAACCGTCGTAGCGCGACTGCCACGACTCGCCAGCGGCTACAGGCAGCGCCGCTGTGAGTGTGCCAGTGGTGATAATTTCCCCTGCGGCGAGTGGCTCGAATGCCGGTTGCCGGGCGAGGATATCGGCGAGAAACGCCAATGCCAATGCCGGATGATCCAGTGCATTGGCGCCCGTGCCTTGATCCATTTCGCCGCCGTTTTTACTCAGCGTAATTCGGCAATCGTGCAGTTGGCGTGATAGCGCCGCCAGATCGTTGCCCGGCGCGACGGGCGTGCCCACCACCAGCCGCCAGTGCAGGGAAAAATCTGCCGCGAATTCCGCAGGCGTGCATTTCCAGTCGGCGAAGTGACAGCACACGATTTCAAAACTCGGCGCGTACCATTCTATGGCGCGCAGTATTTCTGCGGGGTCGTCGCAGTGCACCGGCACCGGCGCGCGCAGCTTGAACGCGATCTCCGGTTCGATCAGCGGTTGTGAACTTTTGGCGAGCGATAACGTGGCGCTGCCGTTATCCGCGTAAACAATCGTGCGGTCGTACACCGGATGCCAGATCGGTGAAGTCGCGCCGTACTGCGGCCAGATGTTGCGGTTGGTAAAACCAATCTTGCGGCCCACGAGTTTTTCGCCGCGCGCGCGGCGCAGTTGGATCAGCTCGGCGGATACCTTGTAAGCATCGTCCCAGTTGAAGGCGGGGTGGCGTGCGGCGATCGACGGTACCAGGGTACCCGTATCCCAGGCGGCGAGTAGCTCCCGTGCCATGGCTTGAATTCGCATCGCGAGTCGCGTGAATTAATGAGTTGCCGGGGTTAGGCAATGGCGCAGGGCCGAGGCTGCAAGGGTTTCGCCCAGCGCGGTCTTACCCAGCAGCTGTACCAGTTCCGCATCCCAACCGAGGTTGGCTTCAATTAATATGGGCCCATCCGCGAGTATTGCGACGTCCCAGCCGATAGTCGGAATGCCTTTTACCAGAGCGTGGGTGCGGACGCATAACTCGCATGTCTCGCGCCAAAAAGGGAGCATGGCGTCACCTATTTTTGCACCCGAATCCGGATGACGATTCACCCAGCCTTTAAAGATGTCTTTGCCCACGGCGCTATCCAGTGTGCCGTTCTCAATGTTGATCGGCGAGGCGATACCCCCTGCGGACATGTTGTCCACAACGCTCGCGCCGAGCGACATGCGCAGCCCGGCCGCGGCCACGCGAGGCACGCCAGCGTCGCCTGGCTCAACGGCCGTCAGCATCCTGACCGTAGACAGTCCACGGCCCGTCAATGGTTTGATATCAGGATGATTCATCAGCTTCGTCTGGAGGATGGCGGTTCTTCCGACAGACTTTTGCCGTAGCACTTCGGCAAGTCGCTGTGTTGGTATGGTTTGGTCGTTGTAACGCCAGTCACGCGTTGCGTCATTCCAGGCGACCATTTCAACGCCTTCGCCAGAAGCGGAGTTTGTGTACTTCAGCATGAGGTCGCCCGTAAGTTGTTCGACCGGCGTCTGCGCCGTGATTTCCTTGCCATCGATGCAATACGCCAGCACGGGTACGGTGGCGACGCCGTTGACCTGGCAAAACTGAAAAAACTCCAGTTTGTCGTTCACGGTGTGTGTCAGTTTGTGATCCAGCTTTTTCCATGCGGCGCGTACCAGATAAGCCATCTCATGATCTTACAGGTAGTACCGTACGCGGGCACGGTTGGCATCCAGGAACAAGCGAAATTTGAAAAAGGCTTTCGGCGCGATGTTGTGGCGCAGCGCACAATTCCAGCACTGTAGAAACACGCGAAAGGGTTGGCGCGCGGCGGGCTCTGGCAGCTGATTGCGTATGGCAAGGGTTGCCGCCGCGGCTCGAATCAGCGCATTGAGCGGCCACGCCAGCGTGCCCACGATGCGGCAGAATTTCTCGAAGGGATTCCGCACGGCCAAATTACGGTCGTACTTGAGCATCAGGTGCATGGCGTGCCGTCGCAGTGCGACGGCATCACCGGTAGTGCCCTCGTCACCGCGTCCATAACACCAGACGGCGCAATGATCCGGGAAAACTGCTCGTAGACTCCGCCATAGCGTGCTGGGCTCCATAGAACTATTGCCTCCCTTTAGGAATAGTCGAATACATTGAAAGGAAGTGATTCTAGCCCGGTTCGCCTATCGTCGCGTTTAATACCAGCGGGTCTTACCGAGAGCCACAAGCTGCATGGCCAAATTATGACTTAGCACAACGAAATGCGATGTTGTGATGTCCCGCGCGCGGATTGCGCGACAGATTGCGGCCACGCTGTGTGGTGGTGATTTCTTCGGCGGGGGAATCGTGGCCGCCGCCGCGTGTCGCGCGTACAGGGCCGGGGGTTGGGTCTTCGCGGCCTCGTCGATTTGATACGCAGTTTCGCGCAGACGATGATAATCAAAGCCGCCGCGAAACAAATTCCATTTCACGAACAGCATCAGCAGGCGGTCGCGGTTGGGCCCGGCGACGCCATCGAGATTGCTGTTGTTGCTGTAGCTGGCCTCGAGCTCGACGCGCGGCGACCAGAACGAACGCGCCAGTTCGCGCTGCGCCACCGTTTGCGTGATATCAGCATGGGCGGATTTCAGCGTCGGATGGTTGGCGAGGCCCGTCTGTACCGCAACATCGGCGCTGGCAGGCACCTCGCCAGGTTCGTTCACTGCCGTCAGCGCGATTGGTGTGCGGCCCACTACGCGCTGATAGGCGATCTCGGCATCACGCAGGGTGCTTTCTGCGGATTGCAGGTTCGCCACGGCGAGCGACAGGCGCGCCTCGATCTGGTCGAGATCGGCGCGGCGGCCCACACCTTTTTCACTGCGCAGCTTCACCTGATCGAAGGTTTTCTGGTGCGCGAGCAGGTTTTCCCTGGCGTAGCCCACCAGCTCCTTGTTTTTCAACACCTCGATGTAGACATCCACCGCCTGCAGCGCGACATCCTCGGCGGCGCTGTAGACCTTGTGAGCCGCCGCATCAGAAATCGCACGACGGCGGTCGACTTCCGCGCGCGTGCCGAGACCATCCCACAACATTTGACTCGCCACCATGGTATCGATGCGGCGGTTCATGCGCACCCACTGGTTGCCGGTGGCGAGCGTGGTGGAATTCAGACTGCGCTCCGTGCCGGCGCCGCTTTGCCAATCGAGCTTGAGGAAGTAGCCGCTACGGGCGGCATCGACAGCGGCATCGGCGGCGTCTTTGCGCTTGGTGGCAACACCGACGTTGGGATTGGTCTCCACCGCCATCTGCACCACCTCGCGCAGGGTTTCGGCGCGCGCGCCGACAGCGGCTGTCCACAGGACAACCGCACCAACCACGCCACGCAAAACTTTATTGCTTGTTGAAACTTTAACGACCCCTCGTGTAACTTGTCCTAGCGCCTACCGGTTACCTATTTCGCGGACTGCCTGCACTGTCATTCGAAGAAGACTCGTGCAATCCAACGTCGTTCGCCATTTTACCGATGTATCCATCTAACCCGAATGTTGCACAAACAATCCGATCTCAAGTGTTTGGCATTATGTGGAATTGATTTCACAGCATTTCAGAACGACAAGCGCAGTCTACCCTGCCCATTAAGTCGGAAGGCGGCAGCGGGGTTGAGCGGTGATTGGGAGGGAT
>CAMBGJ010000256.1 GCA_945865805.1 Bordetella parapertussis | reverse complement strand
TCATGATACGCGAAGACCCGGAAGTCTCCGATCTGGTGATGAAACGTTTTCAGGCCGAAGGCATCGACGTGCTGGTGAATCACAAGGCCAAGCAGGTTGTCGTTGAAAACGGCGAGAAATTTCTGGTGGTCGAAAATAACGGTGCCGACAAGCGCATACCGTTTGACGAAATTCTCTGTGCCGTCGGCCGTGTGGCGAATCTCAAGGGTTATGGTCTGGAAGAACTCGGCATCCCAGCTACGCGCGTGGTGGAAGTCAACGAGTATCTCGAAACCATTTACCCGAATATTTTTGCCTGCGGCGACGTGGCCGGCCCGTACCAGTTCACCCACTCGGCGGCGCACATGGCGTGGTTTTGCGCGGTGAATGCGCTGTTCGGCAATCTGAAAAAATTCAAGGTCGATTATTCGGTGGTGCCGTGGTGCACCTTTACCGACCCGGAAGTAGCCCGCGTCGGCATCAACGAGACCGAAGCCAAAGAGAAAAACATTCCGCACGAGGTTTACACCTACGGCATCGACGATCTGGATCGCGCCATCGCCGACGGCGAAGCGCACGGGCTGGTAAAAGTGATTACGCCTCCGGGTAGCGACAAGATACTCGGCGTCACCATCGCCGGGGAACACGCGGGCGATTTGCTGGTCGAATACGTCGCTGCGATGAAACACGGGTTTGGGCTGAACAAGATACTCGGCACCATCCACATTTACCCGACGCTGGGCGAAGCCAACAAATACGCGGCGGGCGTGTGGAAGAAAGCGCAAACCACCGAGCAGCAATTGCATTTTGCCGCGGCGTTCAACGATTGGCGGCGCGGCGCGGGTAGTGTCGGCGCGGTGGTGGGTGCTGCGTTTGGGATGCTGGGGCAGGGTACGAAGGCGGCGCCAGCCACTGAGCATCACTAACGTAGTATTTCCACGTAGTATTTCCCTGTCCCTCCGGGAGAGCAGGGTTGAGGGAAGGGTTTTTGTAGCTCCGCAATGGTCGAATGACTGACCTACTACGGTTCTCGCAACCCCCTTCCCTCATCCCCGGCCCTCCCGGCGGGAGAAGGGAGAACAACAGTGGGCGGTTCGCTTTTAATTTTGACCGAAGGAATATAAAAATGCGTATAAAAAAAATAGTTACGATATTTTCACTTTGGGTGCTAGCGGTCACTGCCGCGTTCGCCCAATTCGATCACAGCCACGCGCAATGGAACGCGCTGCTGAAAAAACACGTGGTGGTACTCGAAGCCGGCAAGGCATCGCAATTGCGCTACGCGGGTATGTCCACCGACCGCGCGCAACTGAAAACGTATCTCGACACGCTGGCGGCAGTCAGCGAAGCCGACTTCAAAAGCTGGAACAAAAATCAGCAACTGGCGTTCCTGATCAACGCCTACAACGCCAACATGGTGGAAAAAATTCTGCTGCGTTACCCCAATATCAAATCGGTGTGGGATTTCGGCAAGCTGATCGGCAATCCGTTCAAGGATAACTTTATCAACCTGTTCGGTCGCAAGATGACGCTCGACAACATCGAGCACGACACCATCCGTGCGCCGGGCAGTTATGACGATCCGCGCATTCATTTCGCGGTGAATTGCGCCTCCATCGGCTGCCCGATGTTGCGCGAAGAAGCCTTCGTCGGCGAGCGCGTCGATGCACAGCTTGAAGAACAGACCGTGCGTTTTATGTCCGACCGCTCGCGCAACCGCGCCACCGCTGACGGCAAGCTGGAAGTGTCGAAACTGTTCGATTCCTCGCCGTGGTACGGCAACGATTTCCGCAAAGGCCATAAAGGTTTCAAAACACTCGAAAGCCTGTTTGCCAAATACGCGAATCTGCTCACCGACAACGCCGCGCATCAGCAGTTGATGCGCGACGGCAAGGCCGAGATCAAACATCTCGACTACGACTGGGGTCTGAACGACGCCCGGCGCTGATACTCACGAATCACATGAGTGTTACGCTCAAACTGGCGCGTCTGCTGGAGGTGCTGCGTGCTGGCGAAGCACTGGCGGCAGACGTAGCAAAGCGGCAATCGCAACTGGCACCCGCCGACTGGATGGCGCGCGCGCTGCAGGTACAGGCCGCGCAGGAGCGCGGCCACGCCGCGATGGCCGCCGCTGCGCTCAAACTGACTGACCTGCGCGGTGCCCGAGCGGGCATGCCTGATGTAACCGCGCGGCTGCGTGCGCGCATCGAGCACGATCTCGACAGCGGCAACCTTGCCGCCTCGCTGTTGGGCCTGCAAGGCGTGGTGGAGCATCTGGGCGAAGCGCTGCTGGAGTCGCTGGGCCGTTTTGACCATCCCGCCAGGGCCATCCTGCACGCACTGCGCGTCAAGGTGCTGGCGCAGGAACGCGGGCACGTGCTGCTGGGCGCGCGTTGCCTGGAGGCGCTGACGCCTTCCGGCGGCGCGCCGTTGGACGTGCTGGACGAGTATCGCGCGTTTGGGCGTGACAGCGCGATCCAGGTAACTGCGTTGCTCGACGACGCGCGGCTCGATGCAAACGTGTTCTAGCGCGGCGTGGATACGCGTTTGTCCGATTGGTACCCCCACACGCCCCACGCGTGATTTCCCTCATCATTCCCACGCTCAACGAAGAACGCGCACTGCCGCAAACTCTGGCGCGCGTTGCCCTGCAAGGCAGTCCGCACGAGATTATCGTCGCCGACGGCGGCAGCAGCGACGGCACGGTAGGCATCGCCCGTAACGCAGGGGTGCAATGCCAATGTATCAGCGCGCCACGCGGACGCGGCCCGCAGATGAACGCGGGCGCGCACCTGGCCCGCGGCGAGTGGCTGCTGTTTTTGCACGCCGATACGCTGCTGCCACCCGATGCGCTGGCCGCCATTGAAGCGCTGCCACCCGCCGTCGAAGCCGGTTGTTTTCATCAGGCGTTCAGTCACGATCACTGGCTGCTGCGCGCGGTGTCGCGGCTGCATAACTGGCGCTGCAAACGCACGCGCATCATGTATGGCGATCAGGCGATGTTCGTGCGGCGTAGTGTCTTCGAGGCGCTGGGCGGATTTCCCGACGGCGATCTGGAAGACGTGAAGCTCTCCGAGCGCTTGCGTGCACGCGGCGCACGCCACGCGCCGGTAGCGCTACCTGCGGTAGTGGTGACTGACGCGCGCAAGTTTCTGGCGCACGGCATTGTGCGCAGCACCGCGCGTGTTGTGTTAATTTCGCTGTGCCACCGCTACCGGCTGCCGCTGGCGGGGCGGCGGTTTTTCGAGGCGGTGCGCTGAGTATGCGCGACCATGCCTTATGATGGCAGCCTGACATTCCTGACTACGATGCATCGTGCTCTCCATCATCATCCCCTGCCTCAATGAAGCCGGCGGCATCGCCGAGGCGCTGGGTGCGCTGGCGCCGCTGCGCGCGCGCGGCGTCGAAGTGGTGGTGGCCGATGGCGGCAGCAGCGACAACACGGTTGAATTGGCGCGCCCGCTGGCCGATCAGGTGGTCACCGCCACGCGCGGACGCGCGATGCAGATGAACGCGGGGGCGGCGCAGGCACGCGGCGATGTGCTGTTGTTTCTGCATGCGGATTGCCGCCTGCCTTCACGCGCCGACGATCTCATCGTCGATGGCCTGAATCGCGCGCAAAAAACCTGGGGACGCTTTGACGTATCGCTGGAAGGCGCGCATCCGCTGCTGCGTAGTGTCGCCGCGATGATGAACCTGCGTTCGCGCATCACCGGGGTATCCACCGGCGATCAGGGCTTGTTCATCACGCGCTCGCTGTTCGAGGCGGTGGGGCGTTTTCCGCAGATTGCGCTGATGGAAGACGTGGCGCTGACCAAACATCTGAAACACCATGGCGCGCCGCTCAATTTGCGCCACCGCATGCAGGTGTCGGGCCGTCGCTGGGAAAAGCACGGCGTGCTGCGCACCATAGTGCTGATGTGGCGGCTGCGGCTGCAATACTGGCTGGGCGCCGATCCGGGCAAGCTGGCGAGCGCCTATCAACCGCACCGGCAGTGACACCACGATGAGCAATACCACCTGCGACGCGCTGACCATCGTTTTCGCCAAGGCCCCACGCGCGGGCGAGGTGAAAACCCGTTTGATACCCCTGCTCGGCGCGGCGGGTGCTGCGGCCTTGCATCGCCAGCTCGTGCACCGCACGCTGGTCACCGCCACCGACGCCAGTCTAGGCCCGGTGGAACTGCACGTTGCGCCCTCGACAGACGATGCCTTCCTGCAGGATTGCGCCCGCCGCTTTGGCGTCGCGTTGATCCCGCAGCACGGCGCAGACCTCGGTGCGCGGATGTGCAATGCCTTCGATGACGGCCTGGCGCGCCACGGTCGCGTGATCATCATCGGCACGGATTGCCCGGTGCTCGCTGCGCGGCATCTGGCCGGGGCGCAAGCCGCCTTGAGCAGCGGCAACGACGCGGTGCTGATTCCTGCCGAAGACGGCGGCTATGCCTTGATCGGTCTCACGCGTTGCGACCAGCGTTTGTTTGAACACATGGCGTGGGGCGGCGACACCGTGCTGGCGGCAACCCGCGAGCGCTTGCGCGAACTGAAATGGCGCTGGCACGAGCTGGAAACGTTGTGGGATATCGACCGCCCGGAAGATTATCACCGCTGGTCTGAATTAATAATTATTAATGAAAACAATAACTTGGCGTAACAGATGGGCGCTACTTCTGGCGCTGTCATGCATCGCCACGGTGGCGTGGAGCCAGTCGGAGACGCTGATAGTCGCGGCATTCTCCGCACTGAAAGCGGCAGCACCACTGCCGGAACACTGGAAGCCATTCGGCGTTTCCAGCGCAACACCGCGCACACGTTACACGCTCGTCGACGATGCCGGCGTTACCGTGGTGAAGGCGGAGGCCAACGCATCGGCCTCGGCGCTGAGCCGCGATATCAAGGTGAATCTGGCCGACTACCCGACGCTCAAGTGGCGCTGGAAAATTTCCGACCTGCTGAAAAACAGCGATATTAGCCGCAAGGACGGCGACGATTTCCCCGCGCGCGTCTACGTCATGTTCGACTATCCGCTGGAAAAACTCTCGCTCGGCTCCCGCACCGCGCTGCGCCTGGCGCGCGCGCTGCACGACCCGAAATTGCCCGCCGCGACGCTGTGTTATGTGTGGGACGGCAAGGCACCTGCGGGCACCATCGTGCCCAGCAGTTACACCAGCCTGATGCGCATGATCGTGGTCGAAAGCGGCGGCGCGCGCGTTAACCGCTGGCTGGATATGGAGCGCGACGTGGCGGCGGATTTCAAAGCAGCGTTCGGTGAAGAGGCGCCGCCGGTTTTGGCGGTAGCCATCGCCACCGATACCGATAACACCGGCGAATCCGCCGTGGCGTTTTTCGGCGATATTTCTTTTAATAAACAGAAAGTTAGCAAGTAAGCGGATTTTAAGGTTGCCTTTTACCGGTACATGGGGAAAAATCCCCCCCTCGTTTCGGTGCAAAAGTCATGAAAATCAGTACCTTAGACCCTAGTTACAAAGCACCACCCCGCACCCGGCCGTATCCTGCCCATAGCCGCCACGAACTCTTAGCGCGATCCCCTCTTTGCATGTCTGATCTTTCTCAAGCCGCCGCGCTGTGCACGCCCGTTGCCTCGCAACTGCCCGTCTCGTGGTACTTCGACGCGCAAATTTATGCGCTCGAAAAACGCCTGCTGTTCGATGCCGGCGCAAATTACGCCGGGCACGAACTGCTCACGCCCGAAGTCGGCGACTTTCACGCGCTGACATGGGCAGGCGACGCGAAGGCGCTAGTGCGCGATAACAACGGCGTGACGCTGCTGGGCAATATCTGCCGTCACCGTCAGGCGGTAATGCTGCGCGGGCGCGGCAATGCCCAAAACATTGTGTGCCCGCTGCATCGCTGGACCTACGGGCTGGATGGCAAGCTGATGGGCGCGCCGCAATTCGCCGATAACCCCTGCCTTGATCTGGCGCAAACGCCACTGACCCACTGGAATGGTTTACTGTTTGAAGGCCCGCGCGACATCACGCGGGATTTGCACGCGATGGGCGTCGCGCACAATCTCGATTTCACCGGGTTCATGTTCGACCGCGTGGAAATCGAGGAATACGCCTGCAACTGGAAAACCTTCATCGAGGTTTACCTGGAGGATTATCACGTCGAGCCGTTCCATCCGGGCCTGGCGGGGTTTGTTAATGTGGCCGACCTCAAATGGGAATTTGGCGCCTGGCACAGCGTGCAAACCTGCGGCGTTAAACACGGCCTGGCCCGCCCCGGCAGCGATGTCTACCGCCGCTGGCACGATCAGGTCAATCGCCATTCCGAAGGCAAGGCACCCGCCCACGGCGCGATCTGGCTCACCTATTTTCCCGGCCTGATGGTGGAGTGGTATCCGCACGTGCTGGTGGTCAGCAACATCATCCCGCGCGGGCCACATGCGTGCACCAACGTGGTGGAGTTTTATTACCCTGAGGATATCGTTCTCTTTGAGCGCGAATTCATCGCCGCCGAGCAGGCCGCCTACCGCGAAACCGCCGTCGAAGACCGCGAAATCTGCGAGCGCATGACCGCGGGCCGCCGCGCCTTATACGAGCAAGGCACGAGCGATGCCGGGCCGTACCAGTCGCCGCTGGAAGACGGCATGCAGCATTTTCATGAGTTTTTACGCCGTGAGATCGGGCCGCATCTTACGGCTTGATGGTTGTTGCCGGGGCTGACCCCGGCTGCGGCACGGATTGCGCGTCATACCACAGCATGCCAATCGCCTCGTGCAGGAACGTCGAACTGGCATACAGCCCGGCGAGACTCGGCAAGAAACTTCGCCATGTGAGCCAGGTTCTGCCGCGAAATCCGGTGCCGGCCGGCAACACCTGAAATCCCGCACGTTCAAAAATACGCTTCGAGCGCGCCATATGCGAAGCGTGCGTGACCAGCACAATGGTACGCACCCCGGCAGGGGCCAGCAGCTTCATACTGAACGTGGCATTTTGCAAGGTGTTGCGGGCGTGCTCTTCGCTCCAACGCACCGGCACGGAAAATTCGTTCTCCAGCACCTGCTTCATCAGCCGCGCCACGGAGTGTTCGTCACCGGCCAGACCCAGCCCGCCGGTCACCAGCAACGGCAAGCCGGTGCGACGATGCAACACAGCGGCCAGACGCACCCGTTCCAGCGAACTGGTACTGACAGTGTCGCCGCCAAAATCCGGCGCGCCGTAATAGATGCCGCTGGCCAGCACCACGATCGCCTGCGCATCGCGCATCTGTTCCACCGGCGTATGGGCGTCGCGTTCGAGCAGACTCAGCAACGTGCCGCTCACCCCATGCAGCGACAGCACCCACAACAGCGCAAACGATCCACCGAGCAACCAGCGGCCCAGCCGAGGCTTGCGCTTGAGCAACAAAAACCCCACCACGCCCAACAACAGACAATTCAGCGGCGGCAAGAGAAAGAAGTCGATGATCCGGTGAGTGGGCATGGCGGCATTCAGCGCATGGGGCGAAATAAAAATTATTTAATTAAAACAAATAGTTACAAGATAACATCCAACCGTCGCCCGATGCATGAATAGTGATTTAGCCTGAATTTTGCATAAAGAGGGCAAAGAACACCGTAAGTGATTGGTACAATGTGAGTTATCGAGAAACACATTCGTCAACACCAACAGGTCTTTGCCCTCATGGATTCTACGCCAGAACAACTGCGGTTTGCTTCGATTCCGGG
>CAMBGJ010000255.1 GCA_945865805.1 Bordetella parapertussis | reverse complement strand
AGGAGATTCACATGGCCGACACGAAACAAGCCACACCGGAGTATGTCCCACCCAACGCAGGCAAACCTTTTATTGATATGACATTTTCCGAGAAAGTGACCTGGCTGGGCAAGGTTTTTGTCATGCTGATTACCGGCGGGTTCGCGTTTCCGAACATCTTCGTCGAGTAGTATCTCAGTCGCGCTGTAAAAATGCCTCGATGATCGCGGCCAGCTTTTCAGGCTGGTCGTGATGCATCATGTGTCCGCAATCTTCCAGCAGGGTTTCGCGGAAGTCGCGGAAGGCCGACTTGCGCTCGATGAGTTCGTCGGGCGTATCCTTGCGCCAGGCACGCCCGTCCTGCACCGCGCCGTCGCTGGTGACCACCCACAGCGTGGGGCAGGTGATGCGTTTCCAGCATTCGATCAATTGATCGAGCTGGCTCATCACCGGGTTCACGGTTTTGTGGCGCGGATCAAATCGCAGAACAATTTCACCATCGTCCGCTTGTCGTGCCCAGTGCCGCGCGAGAAACTGCGCCTTGTCCGCGGTGAGCCGAGGGTTGTTCTTGCGTAGTCGCGCTGCTACCGCGTCGAACGAGGCGTACGGTCTGAACGAAGGCTGTTCTTTAAGCTGATCCAGCCAGCGCTCATAACGCGCCGGTGCCATGTCCGGCGAGTTGCGCGCCGCGCCGAAGCCCTCCAGCGAAATCAGTTTTCTCACGCGCGCCGGTCGTATGCCGGTATACGTGCACGCGACATTGCCACCCATGCTGTGCCCTACCAGATTCACCGGCTGGCCCGGCGAGTAAAGGTCGATCAGCGCGTCGAGGTCAGCGTAGTAATCCTGAAACCAGTAACCCTCGTTCGACCAACTCGATAAACCGAAGCCGCGCCAGTCAGGCGCGATCACCAGCCAATCGTGTTTAAACGCATCCACCAGAAACTGAAACGACGCGGCGACATCCATCCAGCCGTGCAGCAAAAAGAGTTTGGGGCTGGCGGCATCACCCCACAGACGCACGTGGTAGTTGATGCCGCGCAGGGTGTGGTATTCGGAACGGCTTGTTTTCATGTGATTTTTTGTGGCCTGGAAAAGTTTCGTCGCGATTATGCAGCAAGCCCGCGCATGTTACGACGCTAGCCGCTAAAATAGCCCCATGCTACCCACGTTCGTACATCTGCGTCTGCACAGCGAGTATTCCGTCGTCGACGGCATCGTACGGGTTGACGATGCGGTGGCCGCTGCGGCTGCGGACGGCATGCCGGCGCTGGCGCTGACCGATTTGTCGAACCTCTTTGGCATGGTCAAGTTCTACAAGGCCGCACGTGGAGCGGGGGTTAAGCCGATAGTCGGCTGCGATGTGTGGCTCAGCAACGAAGCCGATCGCGACAAACCGTTTCGCTTGCTGCTGCTGGTGCAAAGCCACACGGGTTATCTGCGCCTGTGCGATTTGTTGACGCGCGCGTACCGCACCAACCAATATCGTGGCCGTCCCGAGATTCGGCGCGAATGGTTTAACGAAACCGGCACCGAGGGATTGATTGCGCTCAACGGTGCGCATCACGGCGACATCGGGCAGGCGTTGATCGCTGATAACAGCGAAGCCGCGGCGAAACTCGCGCAGGCATGGGCTGCACTTTTCCCGCAGCGCTTTTATGTGGAGATACAGCGTCCGGGACCGAATGCGATGACTGCGGGTGCCGCCGTGGTGCCGGTTGAAGTCTGCGTGCAGCGTTCGCTCAAACTCGCGGCCCAGGTGAAGCTGCCGGTGGTGGCGACACACCCGGTGCAGTTTTTGCGCGCTGAGGATTTTCGTGCGCACGAGGCGCGCGTGTGCATTTCCGAAGGCCAGATGCTGTCGGACCAGCGCCGCCCCAAGCTCTTTACGGATCAGCAATACTTTTTAAAGCAAGAGGAAATAGTTAATTTATTCAATGACTTACCGGATTCGCTCGCCAACAGCCTTGAAATCGCCAAGCGCTGCAACCTCAAGCTCGAACTGGGCAAGAGCCGGCTGCCGGATTTCCCCACGCCCAACAACGAGAGCCTCGACGAGTATCTGAACCTGCGTTCGTTCGAGGGCCTCCGTGCGCGCATGCTGGTGTTGTATCCGAATGCGGAGGCGCGTGAAAAAGAATTGCCGCGTTACGCAGAACGCCTTGAGTTCGAGATCAAGGTGATTTTGCAGATGGGTTTTCCCGGCTACTTTTTGATCGTCGCCGACTTTATTAACTGGGCCAAAAATAACGGCGTGCCAGTGGGGCCGGGACGCGGCTCGGGCGCGGGCTCGCTGGTGGCGTACAGCCTGGGGATTACCGACCTCGATCCACTACGTTACAACCTGCTGTTCGAGCGCTTTCTGAACCCCGAACGCGTGTCGATGCCGGATTTCGATATCGATTTCTGTCAGGACGGCCGTGACCGTGTGATCGATTACGTCAAACAGCGCTACGGCGCCGACAGCGTGTCGCAGATCGTCACCTTCGGCACCATGGCGGCGAAAGCGGTGGTGCGCGATGTCGGGCGCGTGCTGGAAATGTCGTACACGTTTTGTGATCAACTGGCGAAGCTGATTCCGTTTCAGCCCGGCAAGCACATCACGCTGGCGCTGGCGCGCGAGATGGAGCCGCAGTTAAAGGAGCGCGAACAGAACGAAGAAGAAGTGCGCGAGTTGCTGGCGCTGGCCGAAAAGGTCGAAGGCCTGACACGCAACGTCGGCATGCATGCGGGCGGCGTGTTGATCGCGCCGGGCAAGCTCACTGATTTTTGCCCGCTCTACGTGGCGGATTCGTCGGATTCTGCCGTCAGCCAATTCGACAAGGATGATGTCGAAGCCATCGGGCTGGTGAAGTTCGACTTTCTCGGCCTCACCACGCTGACGATACTGGATTGGGCCGTACGCTACGTGAAGCAGCTCGATCCTGAATCGACACTTGCACTACACCAATTGCCGCTCGATGACGCCGCGTCGTACAGAATGTTCGCCACGGCCAACACGGCGGCCATATTCCAGTTTGAATCGCGCGGCATGCGTGATCTGCTGCGGCGCGCGAAGCCTGACCGCTTCGGCGACATTATCGCGCTGGTGGCGTTGTATCGCCCTGGCCCGATGGACCTGATTCCCGATTTCTGCGAGCGCAAGCACGGCAAGCGCTTCGAGTATCCTGATCCGCGCGTCAAAGACATTCTCTCCGAATCCTACGGCATCATGATTTACCAGGAGCAGGTGATGCAGATGGCGCAGATCATCGGCAATTACAGCCTGGGTGGTGCCGACCTGCTGCGCCGCGCGATGGGCAAGAAAAAGCCCGAAGAGATGGCCGAACATCGCGGCATTTTCGCCGAGGGCGCGGCGAAAAACGGCCTTACCCCGCGCAAGGCCGACGAACTTTTTGATTTAATGGAGAAATTCGCTGGCTACGGTTTTAACAAATCGCACGCGGCTGCGTATGCACTGGTGGCGTATCAAACCGCCTATATGAAGGCGCATCACGCGGCAGCGTTCATGGCAGCGAACATGTCAGCCGTGATGAACGATACCGACAAGGTGCAGCAACTGCACGAAGACTCAATCGCCAATGGCCTGGAAATTCTGCCGCCGGATGTCAACAGCGGCGGTTACCGTTTTGCGCCGGTGGATAAAAAGCGCATCCGTTACGGCCTCGGCGCGATCAAGGGCACTGGCGAAGGCGCGATCAATCACATGATTGAAGTGCGCGAAAAAAGCGGCCCGTTCAAGGATTTGTTTGATTTTTGCCACCGCGTCGACAACCGAGTGTTGAACCGGCGCGTGGTCGAGTCGCTGGTGCGTGCGGGGGCGTTTGACAGCGTGGATGACAACCGTGCCGCGCTGCTGGCGTCCGTGGGCATGGCGCTGGAGAGCGCGGAGCAGGCGAGCCGTAGCGCGAACCAAACCAATCTGTTTGGTGATGTGGAAGACCATCGCCCGACGGTGCAACAGGGCAAAGTGGCGCGCTGGCACGATCTGGAGCGCCTGAAGCAGGAAAAAGCTGCGGTGGGTTTTTATTTGTCGGGTCATCCGTTTCGCACGGTCGAGGCCGAGCTACGCGGCTTTGCCCCTACGCGGCTGGATCAGGTGAGCCCGCAGGCGAATACGGTGATGCTCGCGGGTATTATCGTCAGTCAGCGCATCCAGATGACGCGGCGCGGACGCATGGGCGTGCTGGTGCTCGAAGACAGTTACGCGCGACTTGAGCTCACCGTGTTTAATGAACTCTATGAGCAGCATCGCCATTGGCTGAAGGAAGACACGCTGGTGGTGGTCGAAGGCAAGGTCAGCAAATCGATGTTCGATGACTCAGAGAATCTGCGCATCTCCGCTGAAAAACTGTTTGACCTGCAAAAGGCGCGCGAGCAGTTCGCGCGCGCCTTGAAGATCACTTGCAACGGTCAATCGTCAGGTGAAAAGCTGCGTGCGCTGTTAACGCCGCATTTGAAAGGCTCTTGCCCGGTGGAGATCGAGTATCACAACCAAAACGCCGTGTGTGAAATCCTCCTGGGAGAAGATTGGAAGGTGCATCCGCGCGATGAGTTGTATGCGTCACTCGCCGAGTGGCTGCAACCGGTAAACGTAAGGTTTCAGTATTCCCATGAGCAACGTGCAGGCGGTTGACGCCACCATGATCGACAATCTGTTGGCGCAGGCACAGGCCTCGCCACGGCAGCGTAAGAACCTGAATTTTCACGACCGCGAAACGCATCCGTGCCAGCGCTTGCTCAACGCGATCCTGCCCGGATCCTACGTGCGGCCACATCGCCATCTCCTTGATAATAAAGAAGAATTCATGATCGTGGTCAAGGGCTGCCTGGGCGTGATTTTGTACGACGCGCAAGGCGCGGTCACCGGCAAAATGAAACTCGAGGAAAACGGCCCGGTGCGCGCAATCAGCATACCCACCGGCGTTTATCACACCGCCGTGGCGTTGGCACCGACGGTGATTTTCGAGGCCAAGGGCGGGCCCTATGCGCCGCATCGGCCCGATGAGCTGGCGGCATTTGCACCGGCGGAAGGCTCTACCGAAGCCGAAGATTATTTGCGCAAGATGGAGGCGTTGCTGGCGGATGCGTAACGACGTTAATTTACGTAGCCCGGAAGGAGCGCAGCGTATTCCGGGGAGCGGCCGTCGTATGGCATGATGGCGTATTTCACTCGCTGTGCTTTGCAGTGCCCTGTATTTCAGCCCGACTCTGGCTGGCGAAGCCGAATGGAAAGCCTTGAACGACCAGGTCATCCCGCAAATGACCACTGGCAGCCTCGACAAGGCCGAACAACTGGCGCGCCAGGCGCTCGCCGAGGCGGAAAAAACTTTCGGTTTCGCTCACCGCAACACCGAGACCAGCGTGGGGAATCTTGCCCTCGTGCTGCGCTTTAAAAAGCGCTACGAAGAATCCGAAAAACACTATCGGCGTGCGCTCACGTTGCGTGAAAAATCACTGGGTGCGGCACATCCATCCACTGCGTTGATGATGCTGAATTTTGCCGACGTGCTACAGGCGCAGAAAAAGTACGCGGAAGCCGAAAAGCTGCAACGCGCCGTGATGCCTATTTTCGAAAAGGCCCATGGCGACGATCCCAAGACCGCCACCGCGCTGAGTAATCTGGGCGCCAACTTGCAGATGCAGGAGCGTTACAAGGAAGCCGAACCGGTGCTGCGTCGCGCGCTGGCGATGAAAGAAAAAGTCATGGGCTCGATGAGTCAAAGCGTGGCGAATACCCTGAACAATCTTGCCGAAGTGTGCGAAGCGCTGGGGCGCAAGGACGAGGCGGCGAAATACCGTGCGCGGATGAAAGAAATTCAAAAACTAGCCACAGAAAAAGCGTAATAAAAGCAATTAGTTGCGTTTGTCAGCGCATTACGCTGTCGGTAGCGTGACAAACGTCGTAAAGGTGCCGGAACCCGCGTCGGAATCCGCACCAGAACCGGGGGTGACTTTCACCTCGGTCACCGCCGCTTTCGGCGGCCCATGTTTCGCCCGCTTGATGAGGGCGGCTATATTTTCAGGGGTGCCCTGAATCAGGGCTTCCACGCTGCCATCGACACGGTTGCGCACCCAGCCGGTGATGCGGAATTGCCGCGCCTTGTATTCCATGTAGTAGCGGAAGCCGACGCCCTGCACGCGGCCGGTGATGATGAGATGTCTGGTTTCCATAGTTAATTCATTCACGACACGGCCACGGCGGGTAGCGCTAAAACTCCTCGCGTTGCCGCCGTTCCGGCTTGCGGCGCCGCCCGATTGTCGCGCGCTTGGCGTCTTCGCCTGTGCGCCGTTCGCCCTCACGGCGAGTTTGATTCTTGCGGCGGTCGGCAAATGCCACATCTTTTGCCGCTTTCGTCGCGGCCAGCCAGCGAATCCCCTCGGGGTCGATGTAATTGCATTCAGCGAAGTCGATGACCACGCTGCTGTCGCGCGCGATGGCCGCATGGTAGGTTGCTTCGATGACCGGCAGCGAGCCGTAGTAAATATTGCCGCGTATCTTTAGTACATTGCCGCGCAGGCTGATGTTGGGATGGGCCTGTTGCCACTTTGAATAAGAGATGGCAAGAATGGAGCCGACCACCACGGCGCCGAACAAATCGAGAAACAGCACCGAGAGAAAAGATGCCAGAAACACCACCGTTTCTCCGCGATCCTTGAAATGCGGTTTGATGTCCTCCCAGTTGATCATATTGGCACCGAGCAGCATGATGATGGCCGCCATGGCCGGTATCGGAATGATGGCGATCACGTTGGCAAAAAACAGCACCATCAGCAGCAAAATCACTGCTGACATTGCGGAAGCCCAGCGGCTCTGGCCGCCCAGGCTGTGCACCAGCCACATGCGGTTGAACGACGCGCAGGTGGGCATGGACGACAGAAATGGCAGCATGCAATTGGAAACGGCATCGGCAAGAATACCCTTGCGGCTGTCGGTGTAGTCGCCGATTTTGCGGTTCATGCGCCGCATCGCAGCCACCGTTTGAAACAGCCCCAGTAGCGCCAGCGTTACCGCGCCCGGCAGGATGGCGATAATGTCCGACATCGCTTCCTGGCTGAAAGTCGGCAGCGAGGGGTAGACGAAGCCGACGGTCGAAAGGTTGGATATCTGTTCGACCAAGGTGTTTTGCAGGCCGACCGTGGCATTCAGATACGACGAGTACGCCGTTCCCGCAGCAACGCCAATCAGAATGGCCCAATGGCGCAGCGGGTCGATTTGCCGCACCACTAGGCTGGTAATAAGGGTGATCAGGCCGATCTGGATGGCATAGAGATTGCCCAGTTCCAGCATTGCCAGAAACGACTGCCAGGCGATCCAAAGTGGCCACTCCACTTGCGTATTGACCGGCAAGCCGGCAAAGCTGGTGAAAGACTTGAATATCAGGAATAGACCGATACCGCAGATCAGGCCATTGATGATCGGTTCGTTGATCAGATCCAGCGTGCGGCCAAGCGGGTGGATGAGCACAAACAGCATTTGGATCAGACCCGCCAACAGAATCAGGGTCAGTGCATACCCCTTGCCGTGCTCATGTCATCTCCTGATGGATAAGATCGCCACAAATAAGCTACTTGCGCCCGGGTACTGTGCCCAGCTTCCATAGCCGCTCTGCGTTGCCATGGGCGAACAGTTCCGCCACTTCCTGCGGCACGTCCTGCAGCGCTTCGCGCCACAGGGCCATTTGCTCCCCATACGGCTTGCCCCAATGCTCGGGCCATACGTTG
>CAMBGJ010000254.1 GCA_945865805.1 Bordetella parapertussis | reverse complement strand
ACGCCGACGTGCGGCAGGAAGCGCAAAAAAGTCTGAAGCACGTTGAAGAGCGGCTGGTATTGGGGCAGCGCGCGGGCTTGCTGTTCGCAGGGATCAGCCTGGGATCGATCCTGTTGCTGGCCGCGCTGGGCCTGGCAATCACCTACGGTCTGATGGGCGTGATCAACATGGCGCACGGCGAGCTGATGATGATCGGCGCTTACGCAACGTTCGTGGTGCAAAACCTGTTCAGGGCGCACTTCCCTGCAGCGTTTGATGGGTATTTGTTATGCGCGGTGCCGGTGGCTTTTCCGGTATCCGCTGCAGTGGGTATGGTGTTGGAGCGCACGGTGATCCGCTGGTTGTATGGCCGCCCGCTGGAAACCCTGCTCGCCACCTGGGGTATCAGTCTGGTGTTGATACAGGCGATGCGCACGATCTTTGGCGCGCAAAATGTGCAAGTAGAAAACCCCGCCTTCATGTCGGGCGGCATTGAAATATTCGCCAACGTGGTGCTGCCGTGGAGCCGCATCGTCATCGTGGCATTTGCTGCTGCCGTGTTGGTGGGCGTGTGGCTGCTGCTTACGCGCACGCGGCTGGGCTTGTTCGTGCGCGGCGTGACGCAAAACCGCGCCATGGCGTCCTGCGTGGGCGTGCCCACCGCTCGCGTGGACACGCTGGCGTTTGGGCTGGGTTCTGGCATCGCGGGGCTGGCGGGCTGTGCGTTGTCGCAGATCGGTAACGTCGGCCCTGACTTGGGCCAATCCTATATTGTCGATTCGTTCATGGTGGTGGTGCTGAGCGGCGTGGGTCAGCTCGCCGGGACGGTGTACGCGGCGCTGGGACTGGGCTTTGCCAACAAGCTGCTCGAATCGTGGGCCGGCGCGGTGCTCGCCAAGATTGTGGTGTTGGTGTTCATCATTGTGTTTATTCAGAAACGTCCGCAGGGCCTGTTCGCGCTGAAAGGGCGCTCGGTGGAAACATGAGCGGGCCTATTACATCGACGTTCACGCGCCTCTATGGCGCGCGTGGCTGGGCTGTGCTGGGCGCGGTGGGTTTTGTGTTGTTCGTGGTGTTCCCCGTGTTGAATCTCTCCGTGCCGCCGGAGAACGCGTTTCACGTGTCGGCGTACTGGATCACCCTGATCGGCAAAATCATGTGTTACGCCATCGTCGCGGTGGCGATGGATTTGATCTGGGGCTATTGCGGCATCTTGTCGCTGGGGCACGGCCTGTTTTTCGCGCTCGGCGGTTACGGCATGGGCATGTATCTGATGCGCCAAATCGGCCGCGACGGGCAATACCGTGCCGAGCTGCCGGACTTCATGGTGTTCCTCGATTGGAAGGAGTTCCCGTGGCAGTGGTGGAACACGGACAGCTTCGCCTGGGCGCTGTTACTGGCACTGGCAGTGCCCGGTGTGTTGGCCTATGTATTCGGCTATTTCGCCTTCCGCTCGCGCATCAAGGGCGTGTATTTTTCTATCATCACCCAGGCGCTGACCTTTGCCGCGATGCTGCTGTTTTTCCGCAATGAAACCGGCTTCGGTGGCAATAACGGCTTCACCGATTTCAAGCGCATTCTCGGTTACTCGATCACCACACCCGAAACGCGCATGGTGCTGTTCACGCTAACCGGCGTGGTGCTGATCGCCACACTGCTGCTGGGGCGCTATCTCGTAAGCTCAAAATTCGGCCGCGTGCTGGCAGCCATCCGCGATGCCGAGCAACGCGTGATGTTCTGCGGCTACAACACGCTGCATTACAAATTGTTTATCTGGACCTTATCGGCGGTGCTGTGCGGACTGGCTGGCGCGTTGTATGTCACGCAGGTGGGTATCATCAATCCCGGCGAAATGTCTCCCGCCAACTCGATTGAAATCGCCATCTGGGTGGCGGTGGGCGGACGAGGCACGCTGGTGGGCGCCATCGTCGGCGCGGGCGTGGTCAATGGCGCAAAAAGTTTTTTCACGCAGGCGTTTCCTGAGTACTGGTTGTATGTGCTGGGACTATTGTTCATTCTGGTCACGCTGTACATGCCGCAAGGCATCGTCGGGCTGTTCAACAGATGGCGGGCGAAATGAGCGACACGATCCCCCGCGCCGATGACGAGGCATCGATACCGTACTCGCACGCCGTGGTGCCAGGGCAACTGGATGCCAGCCACGGCGTGGTGCTGTATCTCGACAACATCAGCGTGAGTTTTGATGGTTTCAAGGCACTCAACAACCTGTCGCTCGCCATCGACAGCGGCGAACTGCGCTGCGTGATAGGCCCCAACGGCGCTGGCAAGACCACCATGATGGATGTCATCACCGGCAAAACGCGCGCGGATTCCGGCACCGCGTTCTTTGGCCAAACCATTGATTTAAAACAACATTCTGAAGTTGAGATTGCACAGGCGGGCATAGGCCGCAAGTTCCAGAAGCCGACCATTTTTGAACATCACACGGTGTTTGAAAATCTGGAGCTGTCGATGAAGGCCGACAAGCGCGTGCGCAGAACCTTGTTTGCCCGGCTCACCGGCACCGAGCGCGACCGCATCGCCGAGATGCTGACCTTGATACGGTTGACCGACAGTGCACAACGCGTCGCGGGCTTGTTGTCACACGGGCAAAAGCAGTGGCTTGAAATCGGCATGCTGCTAATGCAAGAGCCTAAGTTGCTGTTGCTCGACGAACCGGTGGCGGGCATGAGTGATGACGAAACCGAACGCACGGCCGAATTGTTTCTCACGCTCGCCGGCAAGCATTCGTTGGTGGTGGTGGAGCACGACATGGCCTTCGTGGCAAAAATCGCGCGCAAGGTTACCGTGCTGCACGAAGGCAGCGTGATTGCCGAAGGCGCGATGGATCAGGTGCAGAATGATCCGCGTGTGATTGAAGTTTACCTGGGGCGGTGACGGGATCGCAAATATGCTGACAGTAAAAAGCCTCAATCAATATTACGGCGGCAGTCACATCCTGCGCGATTTGTCGTTTGAAGTGCCGCCAGGCAAGGTGACGGTGTTGCTGGGCCGTAACGGCGTGGGCAAGACCACATTGCTCAAATCCCTGATGGGCCTGGTGCCAGCGAAAAGCGGCACCATGACCTTCGGTGATCGTGACATTACCAACGCCGCGCCCTATGAGCGTGCACGTGCGGGCCTGGGGTATGTGCCGCAGGGGCGCGACATATTCCCGCGTCTGACAGTGGCGGAGAATCTCGACATGGGCCTGGCGACCATGCCGCGTGGCGCACGTATCCCCGAGCGCATCCACGAGATGTTCCCGGTGTTAAAGCAAATGATGAAGCGGCGCGGCGGTGATTTGTCCGGCGGGCAGCAGCAGCAATTGGCGATCGGCCGCGCGCTGGCGATGAACCCGAAATTGCTGATACTCGATGAGCCGACCGAAGGCATACAACCGTCGATCATCAAAGACATCGAACGCGTGATCCGCACGCTGGCCAGCGGCGGCGAGATGGCGATTTTGTTGTGTGAACAGTATTACGATTTTGCGCGTTCGCTAGCGGATCAATATCTGGTGATGGAGCGCGGTGAAATCATCGCGCGCGGCGCGGGTGCCGACATGGATAAGAACGACGTGCGCGGGCTGCTGGCGGTATGATGGCCCCATGCAAATTACCGAGCCCCCCTTTATCGCAACGTGGCGCGCGCAGCTTGCACTGGAATACGAACGGCGCAACCAACGTACTGTGCTCGCGGCACGTCGCCACGACGGGCCGTTGGTGGTGCAAAAGGCGCTGTATCCCGAAGGTGATGCGGTTTGCCACAACATCATCGTGCATCCGCCGGCGGGCATTCTGGGCGGCGACAGTCTGGAAATCGACGCCCGTGTCGGCGCGCAAGCCCACACACTGCTGACCACGCCGGGCGCTGCCAAATGGTACCGGTCAGCAGGGGCGAGGGCGCAACAGAAGAATGTTTTTGTGGTGGCGCAAGGCGCGTGTCTGAAATGGTTGCCGCAGGAAACCATTGTGTACGACGGCGCGCTGGCACGCTTGCAGACGGAAGTGCGCCTCGACGCGGGCGCGCGCTACATCGGTTGGGAGGTGCTGTGTTTGGGTCGCGGCACGGGTGAACGGTTTGAGCACGGGCAATGCCAATCCAGCGTGACGGTGTTACGCGACGACAAGCCGTTGTGGCTGGAGCGCGGCGCTATCGAGGCCGGTGGCTTGCTGATGACTTCGCCAGCGGGTTTGAACGGCAAAACGGTGTGTGGCACGCTGATCGCGGTGGCGGAAAACGTGGCTGACGTTGATTTGGTGGTGTGTCGTGCGGTGGAGGCTAAATCCGGAGAAACCGCGGTGACGCGTCTGCCGGGTGTGATGGTGGCGCGGTATCTTGGCGATTCGAGCGAAGCGGCCAGGCAGTATTTTGTGGCGATATGGCAACGGTTGCGGCCGGTGGTTGCCGGGCGTGCAGCAGTAATGCCGCGAATATGGAATACGTGAGTGGAGCACATGAGGACGAGCGATGGAACTGACACCCAGAGAAAAAGACAAGCTGCTGATTTTTACTGCCGGGCTGTTAGCCGAACGACGCAAGGCGCGTGGCCTCAAGCTCAACTATCCGGAGGCAGTAGCCTTCATCTCCGCCGCGTTGATGGAAGGCGCGCGCGACGGCAAATCGGTTTCCGAGTTGATGGGCTGGGGCGCCACGCTGCTCACGCGCGACGATGTGATGGAAGGCGTGGCGGAAATGATCCCTGACATACAGATCGAAGCGACATTTCCAGACGGCACCAAGCTGGTGACGGTGCATCATCCGATTGTTTAAAAATTTCAATTAAATCAATTACTTACGAATTTCGTGAGGTAGACGATGATTCCAGGCGAAATGCAGGTTGCTGCGGGCGAGATCGAGATGAACGCCGGACGCACCACGCTGACACTGGCGGTTACCAACAGCGGCGACCGTCCGATACAAGTCGGCTCGCACTATCATTTTTTTGAGACCAATGACGCGCTGCAATTTGAGCGCGCGCAAACGCGAGGCTATCGCTTGAACATCGCGGCGGGCACAGCGGTGCGTTTTGAGCCGGGGCAATTGCGCACGGTGGAGTTGGTGGCGCTCGCTGGCGAACGCAAGGTGTTTGGGTTTGCGGGAAAGGTGATGGGCAAACTATGAAAATCACCCGCCAGGCCTATGCCGAAATGTTCGGCCCCACCACCGGCGACCGCGTACGGTTAGCCGACACCGAACTATGGATCGAAGTCGAAAAAGATTTCACCATTCACGGCGAAGAAGTGAAGTTCGGTGGCGGCAAAGTGATTCGCGACGGCATGGGCCAAAGTCAACTCGTCTCGGCGAAGGTGGCTGACACGGTCATCACCAATGCGTTGATCCTCGATCACTGGGGCATCGTCAAAGCCGACATCGGCCTTAAGAACGGACGCATCTGGACAATCGGCAAGGCGGGCAACCCCGACATCCAGCCCGGCATCACCATCCCCATCGGCGCGGGCACGGAAATCATCGCGGGTGAAGGCATGATCGTCACCGCTGGCGGCATCGACTCGCACATTCATTTTATTTGTCCGCAGCAGATCGAGGAAGCGTTGATGTCGGGCGTCACCACCATGCTCGGCGGCGGCACGGGGCCGGCGACCGGCACGTTCGCCACCACCTGCACGCCGGGGCCGTGGCACATCCACTCGATGTTGGCCGCAGCGGATGCATTCCCGATGAACCTGGGCTTTCTCGGCAAAGGCAATGTCAGCAAACCCGCGCCGCTGAAAGAACAAGTCCAAGCGGGCGTCATCGGTTTGAAGCTGCATGAAGACTGGGGCACCGCGCCGGCGGCGATCGACAACTGTTTGTCAGTCGCCGACAAAATGGATGTGCAAGTCGCCATCCACACGGACACTTTAAATGAATCCGGCTTTGTTGAAACCTCGTTGGCGGCGATGAAGGGCCGCGCCATTTGCACCTTTCACACCGAAGGCGCGGGCGGCGGCCATGCGCCGGACATCATCAAAGCGTGCGGCGAGCCCAATGTGCTGCCGTCATCCACCAACCCCACCATGCCGTACACGGTGAACACCATCGCCGAGCATCTCGACATGCTGATGGTGTGTCATCACCTTGATCCGGCAATAGCCGAAGATGTGGCGTTCGCCGAATCGCGCATCCGCAAAGAGACCATTGCCGCCGAGGATATTTTGCATGATCTGGGCGCGTTCTCGATGATGTCGTCCGATTCACAGGCGATGGGCCGCGTCGGCGAAGTGATCATCCGCACCTGGCAGACCGCGCACAAAATGAAAGTGCAACGCGGCAGCCTGCAGGGTGACCCGAAACAAAACGACAACGCACGGGTGAAGCGTTACATCGCCAAGTACACCATCAATCCGGCGATTGCCCACGGCGTGTCGCACGTAGTCGGCTCGATTGAAGCCGGCAAACTCGCCGACCTGGTGCTGTGGAAACCAGCGTTCTTCGGCGTGAAACCGACGTTGATATTGAAGGGCGGCATGATCGCAGCGGCGGCCATGGGCGATCCGAACGCGTCGATCCCCACACCGCAGCCGGTGCATTACCGGCCGATGTTCGGCAGCTTCGGCAAAGCGTTGCGCACCTCGCTCACCTTTGTGTCCAAGGCCGCGTTGAAGAATCCCGCCGTTGCAGCGCTGGGGTTATCCAAGCCGCTCGAAGCCATCCACAACGTGCGCAAGATCGGCAAAAAAGACATGATCCACAACGACTGGCTGCCGAAAATCGACGTCGATGCCGAGACTTATGAGGTGCGTGCCAATGGCGAACTGCTGGTATGCGAGCCTGCGAAAGTGCTGCCAATGTCGCAACGCTATTTTCTGTTCTGATGATCGAAATTAAAACCAAAATAGGCACGGATGCGGGCAACGCACAGGCGCAACTGAAACTGCCCTTCGACCTGCGCCAGAAAAGCCGTTTGCGCACCAAGCTCGTCAATGGCGAAGATGCGTGGCTGCTGTTGCCGCGCGGCGACATTTTGCGCGGCGGCGACAAACTGCTGGCGAACGACGGGCGCATCGTTGAAGTCGTCTCCGAGATTGAAGACGTGTTGCACGTGGAATGCGCCAATGCCATGGCGCTTGCACGCGCGGCCTACCACCTGGGCAATCGTCATGTGCCGGTGCAAGTGGGCGATGGGTTTTTACGCATCGCCGCAGATCATGTGCTGGCGGAAATGTTGCAGGGTTTGGGCGCGACACTGACAGCGATGCGTGCGCCGTTTGAGCCGGAGGCGGGCGCCTATGGTAATCATGGCGGAAGCCATCATCACAGCGAAGAAGGCGGGCATGCAGGGCGTATCCATGAGTATATAAAAAGTGTTTAAAAACAAATACTTGAAAAAGTGTCGTAGCCCGGAAGAAGCGCAGCGTATTCCGGGGAGCGGAGGTCGCATATCGCCATGCCTTTGCAATAGCGAAGATGTTTACCTTTGCGATTGTGGCCGTGATGCCCGTGGATTTTCCACACGGGTTCCCTCTGGCACCGCGTGCGGCACTACTTCGCGTGGCTAAAATCCGCTTGCGGTACGGTCGGCAGCGCGGGCGCGGCAGCGGTCAGGTCGAACGGCTTGGCCTGACCGGGGGTGGCTTTCATAAACGCCAAACCTTCGGCCTGGGTGTCGAAAGTGTCGCAGAACAACTCCATCATGATGCCATCCGGATCATGAAAATAAACGCTTAGCGACATGCCGTGATCGACCGCGCGATCGATCACCGCGTTTGCCGCCGAGAGGCG
>CAMBGJ010000253.1 GCA_945865805.1 Bordetella parapertussis | reverse complement strand
CGCCGTGCGTCGCATGGTGCTCAATATTCTGCGTCTGGATAAGTCCCGCAAGGGCGGAATCAAGACGCGACGCTTGGTCGCATCAACCAGCGATTCTTATCGTGAGCAATTACTTGGGATGGTGGCTATTTGATGCAATTGCCCTGCAGCCGCGTTTCGCCGCCTCCTCGCAAGCGGCGAATTGTGGTTGAATAGCCAGCGCTTTTGCAGGAACCACCGCCTTAACCGCAGCGGCGAAAAAGGCACACTACAGGATAGTTGAACACCGCTGAAGTAAGTTGCGTTTGATTGCCTTCATAAGTATGAACAGCGCGAGAGCAGCGTGTGAATTTTTGAACACTGACGCCGCGAAGCAAGAATATGTGATCCGGGGCGCTGCAAGCGGGATACGGTAATAATTTTATAAGTATTTGTTTTTAAACAATATTTTGACAAGACCCCTACAGGCCGTCATTGACTTGGCCGCGCTGCGCCACAACCTCGGCGTGGTGCGCCGCCATGCGCCGCGCTCGCGTGTGTTGGCGGTGATCAAGGCCAACGCCTACGGGCACGGCGTGATGCGCGTGGCGCGCGCGCTGGCCGATGCCGGCACGGATGGCTTTGCGTTGCTCGAACTCGATGCCGCGATCGCGCTACGCGAAGCGGGCTTCACGCAACGCATCGTGCTGCTGGAAGGTTTCTTCGACGCCGCCGAACTGCCGCTGCTGGCGCGGCATCGGATCGATAGCGCCATACACAGCCGCGCGCAGATCGCACTGCTGTCCGAGGCGCCCGCCGATGTAAAACTCAATCTGCTGTTAAAGCTCAACACCGGCATGAACCGGCTGGGTTTTGCCGAGGCGCAGTTCCCGCAGGCGCTGGCGTCACTGCGTGCCAGCCGCGCGGCGGGCGACATTACGCTGATGACCCACTTTGCCAATTCGGATGACGCGCGCGGCGTCGATTGGCAGATGGCCACGTTTGATCGTGTCACGGCGGGTGTCAATTTGCCGCGCACGCTGGCCAATTCGGCGGCCATCGTGCGTTATCCGCAGACCCACGGCGACAGTGTGCGTCCCGGCATCATGCTGTATGGCGCAAGCCCCTTTGCCGATGTCAGCGCGGCGCAACTGGGGCTAAAGCCGGTGATGACGCTCTCCGCGAAAATCATCGCGGTGCAAAACCTTAAGGCCGGTGACACCGTGGGTTATGGTGGCGCGTACCAGGCGGTGGGTGCAACACGCATCGGCGTGGTGGCTTGCGGCTATGCCGATGGTTACCCGCGGCTCGCGCCCAGCGGCACACCGGTGCGCGTGGGGGATGTTATGACCACCACCGCCGGGCGTGTGTCGATGGATATGCTGTGTGTGGATATAACCGCGCTGTCCGATGCCGGTATCGGCACGGCGGTGACGCTGTGGGGTGAGGGCAACCCGGTGGACGATGTGGCCGCGAAGGCGGGCACGGTGGGTTATGAACTGCTCTGCGCGTTGACGCCGCGCGTGCCGGTGGTGGAGCGGGGTGCCGCGTAATGGACAAAGGTACCAAAGGGATCCAAGGAACCAAGGCGAGCGTTGGCACCTCGATCCCGGTCAGGCCGCGCGGCGGCGTATACACTACACGTGATCGCATCGCAGGCACGTTGCGCAGGCATTTCGGCCTGCGCATCCACACCTCGATACTATTGCTGTGGTCGTTCAGCGCCGGTCTGTTGACGACCAAGGGCTTGCTGGCGCTGGGCATGCAATCGATGTTCTGGCGCTATACGCTCGCCGTGGTGGTGGCGTATGGCGCGTTCATGATAGGCGTGCGCATCTGGCTCGCGTATGTCGGCGTACCGGCGGGCGGCAACGAAGGCGGCATGGGCGGCGGCCGGTCCGCGCGCCAGTCCAAAGACAACTGCAAATCGAGATCGCTCGACCTGCCAGACATTTCGCTGGGCCGCGGGTCGGGCGGGTCCAGTGGATCAGGCGGCTCGATATTCAGCGGCAAGGGTGGCGGCAGCGGCGGCGGTGGGGCCAGCAGTAGTTTCGACGCCTCGGCCTCGCCCCCTTCAAACTTGCTGGCGCTCGACAGTGCCAGTATTGCTACCGGTGATGCGGGCGGCGGATCGAGCGGCATCGGCGATACCATCAAGGGCCTGGGTGATATCGGCGACATCGCTGGTGATGGCGACGGCTGCCTGATTGCTTTCGCGGTGATGATTGTGGCCGGGCTGCTGCTGGCCGCGATAGGCGCGGCGTTTTTTGTCGTCAGCCTCGGGCCGGAAATACTGATTGATGCCGCGTTTAGCACGTTGCTGACCGGTGGTTTGGTCAAGGCCGGCCGCCGCATGGGGCAGCCGGGCTGGATCGGCAGCGTATTCAAGGCGACGTGGCTGCCGTTCATGGCCGTGCTGGTGTCGTTGTGGATATTTGCCGGCATTGCTGCCGTGCTGACCCCACAGGCGAACACCTTCTCCGCAGTCTGGCGCATTGTCTGGCCCCAGTTAATGGGAGCGATTTAATGGCTAAGGCAAAAACCATTTACGTTTGCAACGAGTGCGGCGGGCAATCGTCCAAGTGGCAAGGGCAATGCCCGGCGTGCCAGCAGTGGAACACGCTGGTGGAAAGCGTCAACGAAACGCCCGCTGGCGGTAATCGTTTTGGCTTGATCGCCGAGGCGGGCAAGCTGCAGCGCTTGTCCGAGGTGGAGGCGCGCGAGGAAGCGCGGATTCCTTCGGGCGTGGCGGAGTTTGATCGCGTGCTGGGCGGCGGGTTGGTGCCGGGCGGGGTGGTGTTGATCGGCGGCGATCCAGGCATCGGTAAATCGACGTTGCTGCTGCAATCGTTGGCCACACTCGGCGCCACGCGCAAGGTGCTGTATGTCAGCGGTGAAGAATCCGCGCAGCAGATTGCCTTGCGCGCCAAGCGTCTGGATGCCGACGCGAAACACGTGCACGTGCTGGCTGAAATTAATCTCGAAAAAATTCAGGCCACGCTGCAACACGAAAAGCCCGATGTGGCGGTGATCGATTCCATTCAGACGCTGTATTCATCGGCGTTGACTTCGGCGCCAGGCTCGGTGGCGCAGGTTCGTGAGTGTGCGGCGCAGTTGACGCGTGTCGCCAAGTCGGGCGGCACCACCATCATTCTTGTCGGTCACGTGACGAAGGAAGGCGCGCTGGCCGGGCCGCGTGTGCTGGAGCACATGGTCGATACCGTGCTGTATTTCGAGGGCGATACGCATTCGAGTTTCAGGCTGATACGCGCGTTTAAAAACCGCTATGGTGCGGTAAACGAACTCGGCGTGTTTGCCATGAGCGAAAAAGGTTTGAAGGGTGTATCCAATCCCTCGGCGTTGTTTTTGTCGCAGCACAGCGGCGAAGTGGCCGGCTCGTGCGTGATGGTGACGCAGGAGGGCACGCGCCCGATACTCGTTGAAATTCAGGCGCTGGTGGACGAGGCACATGCGCCCAATCCGCGGCGGCTGTCGGTGGGGTTGGAGCAAAACCGGCTGGCGTTGTTGCTTGCCGTTTTGCACCGGCACTCGGGCATTGTGTGTTTCGATCAGGATGTGTTCATCAACGCGGTGGGCGGCGTGCGCATCACTGAACCGGCGGCTGACCTTGCGGTGATGATGGCGGTGGTGTCGTCGCTGAAAAATAAACCGTTGCCGGCGAAGCTGGTGGTGTTCGGCGAAGTGGGCCTTGCCGGTGAGGTGCGCCCGGTACAGCGCGGGCAAGAACGCTTACGTGAGGCGGCTAAATTAGGTTTCACGCATGCGTTGATTCCGGTGGCGAATAAACCCAAGCAAATGATCCCTGGGCTGACCGTGATGGCGGTGGAGCGGATCGAAGATGCGGTGGTATGTTTTCGCGATGGCTTTGTAGGTCGGAACGCGTAGCGGTTCCGACAGCAAAGGTTGTGTTGCGAAATTTGGGTCGGAACTACTGCGTGTTCCGACCGACCAGCCGGGACATCGATAATGCCGTTTGACGTGATGCTGATCGTGCTGTTCGCCGCGATGCTGCATGCGGCGTGGAACGCGCTGATCAAATCCGGAGCCGACAAATTACTCGATGCCGTGATGCTGTGCGCGGCGGCCGGGGTGATTGCCGTGATGGTTTTGCCGTTTTTGCCCGCACCAGCGGCGGCGAGCTGGGGTTACCTGGTGGCGTCGACGCTGATACACGTGGTGTATTTTTGCCTGGTGGCGCTGGCGTATCGCGACGCGGACATGAGTTTTATTTATCCGCTGATGCGCGGGGCGGCACCGTTGTTCACCGCGCTGATCACGGTGTTTGTCGTGGGAGAATCGGTGTCGGTGGGTGGCTGGATCGGCGTTGTGCTGTTGTGCGTGGGTGTGGCGTCGCTGGCGCTGGATGGCCATCGCTCGGCCCGCGTGCCGGGTCGCATGTGGGTGCTGGCGCTCGCCAACGCGGCGATCATCGTCAGCTACACGGTGGTTGATGGCGTGGGCGTGCGGTTGTCGGGCAACGCGTGGAGCTATGTGTTGTGGCTGTTCGCGCTGATCGCCGTGCCGATGGTGGCGGTGGGTTGCGTGATGCGCGGCAAGGCGATGGCAGCGTTGTCTTTCGCGGTGTGGCGCAAAGGTTTTGTGGGCGGTGCGTGTTCCATAGCGTCGTATGGGTTGGCGTTGTGGGCGATGATGCTGGTGCCGATTGCCTTGGTGGCGGCCCTGCGCGAGACCTCGGTGCTGTTCGGCACTGCGATCGCGGCACTGCTGCTGCATGAGAAATTTGGCCGACTGCGCTGGCTGGCGGCGGCGTGCATCGCAGCGGGTGCGGTGGCGATGAAGATGATGTAAGTAATTGTTTTTATTGAATAATATTTGTTATGCTGTGATGGGCGATATCTACCAAAGGATGATTCGTGAACGAACACTTATTCAACAAAGATGCACCGCTGGCCATCGCCGATCAAGGCTGCTTTTTTGTAGGCGGCAACTATGTCGAATCGCCGACCGGGCGCATCAGCGGCGGCCAGATGTACGTGCAGTATCAAATTCCCGCGCGGCAGACGCAGCCGTATCCGGTGGTGATGATTCACGGCGGCGGACAAACTGGCGTGAATTTTCTTGGCACGCCCGACGGCTGCCGCGGCTGGGCGGATTATTTTCTTACCAGCGGCTACGCGGTCTATGTGGTCGATCAGCCGGGGCGCGGGCGTTCTGGCTTCATCAGCAAAATTTATGGCGAGGCGGCGAACCGCAGCGCCGAGGCGATTGCTGATCGCTTCACCGCGCCGGAACGCGTCAACCTGTGGCCACAGGCGCGCTTGCACACGCAGTGGCCGGGCAGCGGCACGCCGGGTGATGAAGCGTTTGACCAATTCTACAGTTCGCAGGTGGAGAGCATGGCGGACGTGGGCGCGGGCGAACGCATGATGCGGGAGGCGGGCAGCGCCTTGCTCGACCGTATTGGCCCAGCGATCCTGCTCACACACTCGCAAAGCGGGCCGTTCGGCTGGACGATTGCCGATGCGCGGCCGAAATTGGTGAAAGGTATTGTTGCTGTTGAACCGAATGGCGCGCCGTTGTACGAAATCCAATTCACCGGCGCGCCGGATTATTTTGCCGATGAAAGCATCGGCCGCCCGTGGGGCATCACGCGCAACGCGCTGACATTCGACCCGCCTGCCGCCGCTGCGAGCGAGATGAAATTTGTCAAACAAGCCAAGGCCGATGGCCCTGGCCTCGTGCGCTGCTGGCTGCAGGCCGAGCCCGCGCGGCAACTCGTCAATCTCATGGGCGTGCCGATTCTGATGGTCACGGGCGAGGCGTCTTATCACGCGCCGTATGATCACGGCACTTCGCAGTTTTTGCGTCAGGCGGGTGTTGAACACACATTTGCACGGCTCGCCGACGTGGGCCTGCGAGGCAACGGGCATATGATGATGCTGGAGAAAAATAATCTGGAAATTGCGCGTTACTTTGATCAGTGGTTGCAGGCGAACGTTAAATAAAGTTCTTTTAAAACAAAAGGTTACATAACAACTGCATAGCTTGAAGGAATAACACCATGCAAGTCACCCGCACTCTCGCCAAATTTCTCGTCACCCACAAACCCACCGCCGTGCCGCAAGCCGTGCGTCACGAAGGCGCGCGTGCACTGCTCAACTGGGCGGGTTGCGCGGTCGGCGCGTCACAGCACGAAACCATCCATCGCGCGCTGGCGGCGCTGAACGAATTTTCCGGCCCGCGCGAGGCCACGATACTCGGTCGCCGCGAGCGTGTGGATATTTTTCAGGCGGCGCTACTCAACGGCGCCAGCTCGCATACCTTTGATTTTGACGACACGCACATCAAAACGGTGATACATCCCAGCGCGCCGGTGCTGCCTGCCATTCTTGCTTTGGCTGAGCATAAGGCCGTCAGCGGGCGTGATTTTCTGCATGCGTTTTTGTTGGGCGTTGAAACCGAATGCCGCATCGGCGCGTCGATCATGCCCAACCACTACGACGCCGGCTGGCACATCACCGCAACGGCCGGCGTGTTCGGCGCCACAGCGGCGGCGGGGCGATTGTTGAAGCTTAACGAACAGCAAATGGTATGGGCGCTGGGCATCGCCGCCACGCATGCCTGCGGTGTGCGCGAAACCTTTGGCAGCATGGCGAAACCGCTTCACCCCGGCATCGCCGCACGCAATGGCCTGACAGCGGCGTTGATAGCGAAAAAAAACGTCGTCGGGCCGGAGCAGGGTATCGATGGCCGACGCGGTTTCGCGCAGGTGGCTTCCACCAAATTCGATGCGGCAGCGATCACCGAAGGCTTGGGCAAAACCTGGGCGATTGCGGAAAACAGCTACAAGCCCTACGCCTGCGGCGTGGTGATCCACCCGGCCATCGACGGCTGCGTGCAACTGCGCAACGAACATAAACTCAAGCTCGCGGACATCGCGAAGATTGATTTGAAAGTGCATCCGCTGGTGGTTGAGTTGTGCAGCCGACGCGATCCGAAATCCGGGCTGGAAGGCAAATTCAGCATTTTCCATTCGTGCGCGGCGGCGATCCTGCTGGGCGAAGGCGGCGAAGCGGCGTACAGCGACGTCATCGTGCGTAATCCGGCGGTGGTGCGCGTCAGGGACAACGCTCATGCCGTGGCGCAGCGGGGCATCGCCGAAGATCAGGTGCGCATCACCCTAACGCTCAAGGATGGGCGAGTGCTGGAAAAAACTGTCGAGCACTGCGTGGGCAGCGTGGGCAACCCGATGAGCGATGCCGATCTTGAAGCCAAGCTTCGCGCGCAGTGCAAGGGGTTATTGTCGGCGGCGCGGGTGGAGAAATTGATAGCGTTGTGCTGGGGCGTGGGGAAATTGAAAAGTGCGGCGGAGATTGCTCGGGCGGGGCGGGCGAAGTGATTTCGTAGCCAACCCGTAGGGCGGGAGAAGCGGAGCGCATCCCGCCGGTCTTTGCGCGCGGCCCGGGGATGGCGGGATACGCTACGCTTCCCCCGCCCTTCGGGTTAGCCAAACCGTGCTTGCAGAAATTCACGCGCTTCAACGGGCAAACTGCCCAACGGAAACGCGATGAATTGCGCGGCATCTCGTGGCTTGCGCGTCAATAGCAAAGTGTCGCCGATGGTTTCCCCCGGTGTCAGACTAGTTGTCGCCTCGGAATTTAAATCTTAAATGGTCGAGGCAGAAGTGAAATCAACGTATCCTGAAGGCTTTATCGAGCAAGCGCTGGTCAAGGTATTTTCTCGTGGAGATCGGTCAGTACGGTCGGTCGCTG
>CAMBGJ010000252.1 GCA_945865805.1 Bordetella parapertussis | reverse complement strand
TTCCGCGACCGACCGCACGCTGCGATTCCCGCGAGAAAATACTTTAACCAATGCTTGCTCAATCAGACCTTCAGGATACGTGGATCTCACTTTCGCCTCGATATTTAAAATTCAAATTCTGAGGCGACAACTAGTCTGACACCAGGGGGCCTTGCTCTTGAATATTCCGAATAATCAGACTGCGAAGAACCAGTTCTTCACAAAGGTGCAGCGCGCGATTCAGCGCAATCCTGCGCTCATCAAGGCATTTGCACAGACTCAGTTGCCCGTTCAGGTTGAGGACACTCATACAGGTGAGTTTCATCAGACCGTCGCTGTGCAGGTTGATGACAAGAGACTCAAGCTGTCTTTGGAAATGATCGGCAGAGCCTTGTACTATCACCACTTCAAGACGCAGTGGCATGGCACAGTCGTTACATATCCCAACTTTCTGTTGTGTCTAACCGAGCCTGACGCCGAAAAGTTGAATGAACCTGTAGCAGAAATGGATGCATGTGCGGAAGAACTGGTTAAGTCCGAACCACGGCACGGTGCAAACCCGGAAGTCTTCTGCTCTCAGGTCGCCAACGGCAGGGCGTCTGTGGCGACCATTATGCTCCTGCGAATCTATGAGGGTTCGCGGGTCACACTACTCTTCCGAAATACGAGCTAAGTGTTGGCTCAGAGTCGCCCCGCCTATTGGTTGACCCGACTCCCGTAAATTCAAATGTTCACCGGATATTCAAGTCCTGCACAAACTTAACGAATCAAAGGGGCCGTGGTCGAGATAATTGCTATAGAGCATAAGAGGTTGTTTTTATTGAGTTATTTTAGACAGTGGCGATTTTTCGGGGCTTGCCTTTTGCCCATGATGGGGGCGTTCATACGCAAACAAGAGCACACGCCTGGCGCATGCCTTGATTAAGAGCGCCAGCACTGCCCCTTGCGCATGGTTATACCGCAGTGATACCATAACTTCATGAAAGTCGCCATTTCCCTCCCTGATCCGGTGTTTCGTGCCGCCGAAATTCTGGCATCCAATTTGCGCAAGTCGCGCAGTCAGCTTTACGCCGAGGCGCTGGCGAGCTATGTCAGCGTACATTCAGCGCATAACGTGACGCAACGTCTTAACGAGGTGTATGCGAAAGAGCCTTCCAAACTCGATGGTGTATTGTTTAAGGTACAAATGCGCGGCCTGAAACGTGAAACGTGGTGAGGTCTGGTGGGCATCACTGCCGGAACCGATTGGATCCGGCCCCGGCATGCGCCGTCCGGTGGTTATTGTGCAGTCGAATCCGTTCAACGAAAGCCGCGTTGCCACGGTCATCGTCGCCGTCGTCACATCGAATCTGCATCTTGCCGATGCGCCAGGCAATGTGCGCATAGCAAAGTCCGAATCCGGCCTCTCCAAACCTTCGGTGGTCAACGTGTCGCAAGTACTGACAGTGGATCGTGAGCTTTTGACGCAGCGAGTGAAGATGCTGCCGGGCCAGATCATTTCCCGAATCAACGACGGATTGCGGCTGGTTCTGGCGCTTTGAATAATTGCGGGCGATTGGTGGCGAGCCACGGTAGCAACGATTCAACGGCGAAGCAACAATCAGCAGCAATCAGGGACAGACCACGAGTAAATCCTGATGCCCGTCTTTTTTAGCTGCTAAAGAAGCAACGCCAACGCGAACAATAACAAAACGTAACGTCAGCATCAGGCCTTGCCTTTTGCCTAGCCATTCATAACCATTTGTTTTTATTGCGTTATTTGTAACGACAAAATCTCACCCACGCCCGCAGTTGCGGGCGTAGGGGTTTCTGGTAATCACCTTAGCTGCTGACGTTCACCCGACGATAGTGCCGATCACCACGCGCAGCGCTTGCTGCTCCTGCGCTCCAGCCGACGCAACACCAGCGAAGCTTCAATCGTCGTGACCACCGGCTTCGTCACCGAAGGCTTGATCAACCTCGCAGTTCCGTGATTTGTTCGGCGGTGCGTGTGGGCATTTTCAGCGCCTGTTTGATTCCCACCTGCGCGGGAATCACAAGATGGCTTAAGCCGCATCTTAACGCTCACTCGCCTCAAACCATCACGCCTTTACATCGCCTCGGGCGGTGCGTTTGCATCGAGCGTGAACTGCCAGCCCATGCTTTTTAATTTATCCACCATCTCCGGGCCGAATTTTTGGGCGACTTTGTCGGCGGTCTCCGGCACGCGGCCCACGTCGTCGAACTCGCCGGGTTTGCCTTGAATGATCACCAGCATGTGCGCGTCAGCTTCAGAAATATTCTTGAAGGTGCGTGTCACACCCGGCGGCACGGCCATCAGGTCAAACGGTTCGAGAACGGTTTTTTCCTCGCCCTTGTCGCCCCAGATCATTTCCCATTTACCGGTGAGCGCCATGAAGGTTTCGTGCGTTTTCCAATGCACGTGCAGCCCCGCGCCGTTACCGGGCGGGCAGGTCACGATACCCAGACGGAACACGCCCGCGTCACCGCCCACCACAGGGGGCGTCGGCGCGAGCTGCCCGCCGAGGCCGGCGGGTGACATGATGTTGTAGGTGGTCTTGGCGGTAATCAGCTCCAGCACCTCGGGCGGTATGCCTTTGTTGGCACCGTGCTGCGCCTTGGTGGATTTCAAATCCTTGAAGCGCGCGATGCGCGTTTTCATTTCTTCCTGGGTCGGGCGTTTGGTTTTAGCTGGCATATTTATTCAATAAAATCAGGTAGTTATAAAAAGGCGCGGCGGAAAGCACCGGCTCTGGCAGGCGGCAAGGGACGCACTGCGCCATCATAGCAGCCGCACGGGCACGCACAAAAGCTACGGCAATTTCAGCGGCTGATAGCGCCCAGCACCGTGATCTCGACCGTGGCCGAGGTTGTTGACATTGCCCCGGCATACACCTCGCCGATCATCACCAGCGCCGGGCCGTCGCCCACGTCGCGCGCGGCGGCGGGTAACTGGCCGACGGTGGTGGCCATCACCTGGCGTTGCGTCGGCTCGCCGCTGGCGGCATTTTCGACAATCAACGCCGGGCGTGTGGACGGCACGCCATGGGCGATCAGCGCCGCACTGACCGCTTGCGCTTCGCCCGCCGCCATGTAGAGCACGGCGGTGTCGGCGGCGGCGGCGGCCTTGGCCCAATCGTTGGGCTTGCTGCCGGCGGCTTCACGCGGCGTGGCGAACACCACGCTGCGCGACAGGGCGCGGCGCGTGAGCGAGCACTGCAATTCAGCGCTGGCGGCAAACGCCGCACTCACGCCCGGCACAATGTTCAGCGTGATGCCTGCCTGCACCAGCGCGTCGATTTCCTCCTGCGCGCGGCCGAACAACATGGGATCACCACCTTTGAGGCGCACCACGGTTTGATATTTACGCGCCGCGTCGATCAACTGCTTGTTGATAAAACGCTGTGCGGTGGAGAGTTTGCCGCTGCGCTTGCCCACGGCGACTTTGACGGCATGGGCGGCCAGCGCCAGTGTGTCGGGATGCACCAGCGCATCGTGAAACACGATGTCAGCGCGTGCGAGCAGGCGCGCAGCGCGCAGCGTGAGCAAGTCGGGCGCTCCGGGGCCTGCGCCGACCAGGTAGACAGCGCCGCTCAACGTGTTACCAAGGACTGAGCGAGCCAACTACGGGGCTGCCTTGCACCCGCGCCTCACCCAACCGCACACCATCATCGATCGCCGGTTGATACGGCACGGTGAAATCGCTAAACGCCGTCAACGCCACTTGCGGGTCTTGATCGTCACGCAGCGCAAAAGCATCAAAGCCGCAGCGCGTCATGTAGAACAACTGATCGCGCAGCACATCGCCCACCGCGCGCAGCTCGCCTTTCCAGCCCAGGCGGCGCAGCAGGCGTGCGATCGAATAACCGCGGCCATCGGTGAATTTCGGAAAGCGCACGGCGATCAACGCGAGCTGGTCGAAATCGTTCGCCAGCACGCTCGGGTCTTCGGTGTTTTCGAGTAACACGCCGTTGCGCCCTGAGCGCTGACTCAGTTGCGCGCGCTGTTCGGTCCAGATCGCCAGCGGCACGATCCAGTCGCCGGTAACTGGCAGTTCAGGCGATTTACCTAACTGAGCACCATCGGCGGCAGGCTTAAGTAGTTGCCAGTTGTCGGGCGCGATGCGCTTGTTTTTTATCAGAGTCGCCATAGATATGCCTCTTAAAAGGTTCGATGCCCAGCCGCTGCACCACGTCGATAAACCGCTCTTCGGGTGAATCGCGGTGTTGCAGATAACATTCGATGAGTTTCTCCACCACATCGGGCACGTCGGCGCGTGCGAACGAAGGGCCGATTACTTTGCCGAGCGAGGCGTGGTTGCCCTGCGCGCCGCCGATAGAAATTTGATACCACTCTTCGCCGTTCTTATCGACGCCGAGGATGCCAATGTGACCAATGTGATGATGGCCGCAGGAGTTCATGCAGCCCGAAATATTCAAATCCAGTTCGCCGATGTCGTGCACGTAATCGAGATTCTGAAAACGCTCGTCGATCGCCAGCGCCACCGGGATCGACACCGCGTTCGCCAGCGAACAAAAATCGCCACCGGGGCAGGCGATGATGTTGGTGATGAGGCCGATATTCGGTGTGGCAAAACCCAGCGCGCGCGCCTCACGCCACAGGGCGTGCAGTTCGCGCTGTTCGACATCCGGCAGCACCACGTTTTGCTCGTGTGTCACGCGCAGTTCGCCAAAGCTGTAGCGATCGGTCAATTCGGCGATGGCTTCAAGTTGCGCATCGGTAACATCCCCCGGCGGCACGCCGGGGCGCTTGAGTGACAGCGTGACCGCCGCGTAGCCCGGCACCTTGTGTGCGTGCACGTTGCGGCCATGCCAGCGCGCGAACACCGGATCGGCATCGAGGAAGGTTTTGAGTTCGCCATCCGGCGTGAGCAACGCGCGATAGGGCGGCATGGTAAAACGCGCCGCAATGCCATCGACCACCTCGCGGGTCAGCGTGCCGGGGCCATCCACCAGGCTTGCCCACTCGGCTTCGACTTCATCACGATACACCGCCAGCGTGCGCTCTTTCACCAGAATCTTGATGCGCGCTTTATACAAATTATCGCGGCGGCCATAACGGTTGTAGACGCGCAGCACGGCTTCAAGATACGTGAGCAGATGCTGCCACGGCAAAAATTCGCGGATCACCTGGCCGATGATCGGCGTGCGGCCCATGCCGCCGCCGACGTAGACTTTGAAGCCGACTTCACCGTTCGTACCGCTGGCGTTGCGCACGGCTTGCAAACCGATGTCGTGCAACTGAATCGCCGCGCGGTCATCGGTCGCGCCCGATACCGCAATCTTGAATTTGCGCGGCAAAAACGCGAACTCGGGATGAAATGTCGACCACTGGCGCAGCACTTCCGTCCACACCAGCGGGTTGACGATTTCGTCGGGCGCCACGCCCGCCAAATGATCCGTGGTGATATTGCGGATGCAATTGCCGCTGGTCTGAATGGCGTGCATTTCGACCTTGGCCAAATCGGCGAGTATGTCCGGCACCTGGGCCAGTTTGGGCCAGTTGAACTGGATGTTCTGCCGCGTGCTGAAGTGGCCATAGCCGCGATCGTAATGCCGCGCGATATGCGCAAACATGCGCACCTGCGCCGACGACAATAGGCCGTAGGGCACCGCCACGCGCAGCATCGGCGCGTGCTTTTGCACATACAAGCCGTTTTGCAGGCGCAGCGGCTTGAAGTCGTCCTCGGCCAGCGTGCCAGCGAGAAAACGCCGCGTCTGGTCGCGGTACTGCTCGATGCGTTCCGCTACGATCTGCTGGTCTATGTCGTCGTATCGATACATGCTGAAAGCCTTTGTTTTATATGACTTTTCTGCCTTTATTCGGCGGGGTTGCGATAGTCTCTGATTTCTTATATTCTGTAAAAGTCTATTTTTGAGCTTGATTATGCGTTTTTCAGATATATGAACCTGCAACAGCTACGCGCCGTGCGCGAAACCTCGCATCAGGCCTTCAACCTGACCGCTGTCGCCGCCGTGCTGCACACCACCCAACCCGCGATCAGTCGACAAATTCGTGAATTAGAACAAGAACTTGGCGTCGAACTCTTCACCCGCCACGGCAAACGGCTGACCGGCCACACCGCCGCTGGCCGCGAAATCGTGCCCATCGTCGAACGGCTGCTGCAAGAGCAAGCCAACCTGCGCACCACCGCCGCGAACTTCAAAAGCCGTGATGCGGGCGAGCTGGTGGTGGCCACCACCCACACCCAGGCGCGCTACGCGTTGCCGCGCGTGGTGGCGCAGTTCCGCAGAAAATTTCCGCAGGTGAAACTGGCGTTTCACCAAAGCGAGCCGCAGCGCATCGTCGATGCTGTGCGTAGCGGCGAGGCCGACATTGGCATCGCCACCGAATCGCTGGCGCGCGCCACCGATCTCCTGAGCTTTCCATGCTACACGTGGAATCACGTGGTCGTCGCGCCGCCGGATCATCCCCTGGCGAACGTGGCGCGGCCCACGCTGCAGGATTTGGCGCGTTACCCTATCGTCACCTACGAAGTCATCTTCACCGGCCGCCCGCACATCGACGAAGCCTTCGCCCGCGCCAACGTAACGCCCGACATCGTACTCACCGCGCTCGATTCCGACGTCATCAAAACCTATGTACGCGAAGGCCTCGGCATCGGCATCATCGCCGCCATGGCCTTCGATACGCGCGCCGACAACGACTTGATCGCCATCGACGTCTCACACTTGTTCGCCAGCAACGTGACCCGGCTGGCGATCCGCCGTGGCGTTGCACTTAGATCGTATATCTATGATTTTATTGAATTATTTGCGCCGACGTTGACGCGGACGGTGATTGCGCAGGCGCTGCGGGCAAATACCGGAGAAGCAGCACGAGAGTACAGCATTTAAAATAGCTACCGAGTCGAACATTTGTTCGCGCCCAAGAAAATGCCACTACGCCCAATCCGCACAAAGCGCGAACACCAGACCGCCCTCAAGGAAGCCGAGGCACTTTGGGACGCGCCCGAAGGTTCGCCCAAGGCCGACCGGCTCGAAGTGCTGAATCGCGTACGCCCGTTAAGTCTGGAAATGATCCGGCGATTGGCGCAGGGGCTGACCCTGCCTGCCGATGTGCTGATACGCGGCTATGACATCAAGCGCGCGGCGTAGCACCTCCATCGCTGACTACGATTGCACATCATATAAGGCTTCCTCATGAGCACTCTGGAGAACGACCACAACGTCTACATTCTGGGAGCTGGCTTTTCTGCTGATCGGGGATTGCCAACGATGAAGGACTTTATGGTAACGATGCGGGACGCACACCATTGGCTTGTCGAGAATGGGCGAAAATCTGAGGCAGATGCAATCCAGAAAGTGCTTGCTTATCGGCTCAAAGCCACCTCGGCGGGATATCGCGTCAGCATTGAGCTGGAAAATATCGAGGATTTGTTCAGTCTGGCGGCCGCATCTCGCGATAACCTGTCCAACGACATTCGCGTGGCAATAGCTGCGATACTAGATTATTGCTTAAACACACAGCGTTCGAAGAAACTCCAGTCTACCACGCTGATAAATAATGACAAATTCCATAGCCTGAATTTTGCATAAAAAGGGTAAAAAATACTGCAAGTGCTTGATACAATGAGGATTATTGACTGCCCCACTCGTTAACGCCAACAGGTCTTTGCCCTCCATGGATTCTACGCCAGAACAACTGCGATTTGCTTCGATTCCGGGCTGTACCATTCGCGCAGACTTTGCGGGCGGCGGCTTA
>CAMBGJ010000251.1 GCA_945865805.1 Bordetella parapertussis | reverse complement strand
AAGGAAATCCGCACCAAGATCAAGAGCGTGCAAAACACGCGCAAGATCACCAAGGCTATGGAAATGGTCGCGGCCTCCAAGATGCGCAAGGCGCAGGAGCGCATGCGCACCGCGCGCCCGTATGCGGAAAAAATCCGCAACGTCGCCGCGCATATCGCGCAGGCGAACCCCGAATATAAGCATCCCTTCCTCGTGCCGCGCGACAGCGTCAAACGCATCGGCATCATCGTTATCACCACCGACAAAGGCCTGTGCGGCGGCTTGAACACCAACATCCTGCGTCTGGCGCTGAACAAGATGAAGGAATGGGAAGCCGAAGGCGAAGAAATCGAAGTCTGCGCTATTGGCAACAAGGGCCTCGGATTCATGCAGCGCCTTGGTGCGAACCTCGTGTCGAACGTCACCGGCCTCGGCGACCGTCCGCAGATGGACAAGATGATCGGCGCAGTCCAGATCATGCTCGACGGCTACACGCAAGATCGTTTCGACCGGCTGATGATCTTCAACACCCGCTTCATCAACACGATGAAGCAGGAGCCGACGATGGAGCAATTGCTGCCCTTGTCAGGCGAGGTCCTGGGCGCGCCCGAAGGAAACTGGGATTACATCTATGAACCCGATGCCAAAGTGGTATTGGAGCAAGTGCTAACCCGCTACATCGAAGCACTGATTTATCAGGCTGTGGCCGAGAATATGGCGTCAGAACAATCGGCACGCATGGTGGCGATGAAAGCCGCCTCAGATAACGCGGCAACAGTGATCGACGAACTGACGCTGATCTACAACAAGACGCGTCAGGCGGGTATTACCAAGGAATTGTCCGAGATCGTTGCCGGTGCGGCAGCGGTTTAATTATCGAGTTAGGAACCAACATGGCCCAAGGGAAAATCGTTCAATGTATCGGCGCGGTGATCGACGTGGAATTTCCACGCGACCAGATGCCGCATATTTATGATGCGCTTAAAATGGACGGCACCGAGTTAACCCTCGAAGTGCAGCAACAATTGGGCGACGGCATCGTACGCACCATCGCGCTGGGTTCATCCGACGGCCTGCGTCGCGGCATGATGGTGACCAACAGCGGCGGCCCGATCATGGTGCCCGTTGGCCCCGGCACCCTCGGGCGCATCATGGATGTGCTCGGCCGCCCGATCGACGAAGTCGGTCCGGTCAAGGCTGAAAAAACCATGTCGATTCACCGCAAGGCGCCGTCGTTTGAGGACCTGTCGCCTTCCACAGACTTGCTCGAAACCGGCATCAAGGTGATTGACTTGGTATGTCCGTTCGCCAAAGGCGGTAAGGTTGGCTTGTTCGGCGGCGCGGGCGTGGGTAAAACCGTGAACATGATGGAGCTGATTAACAACATCGCCAAGGCGCACTCGGGCCTGTCGGTGTTCGCCGGCGTGGGTGAGCGCACCCGTGAGGGCAACGACTTCTATCACGAGATGATGGAAGCCGGCGTGGTCGATGCCAAAGATCTGTCGAAATCCAAAGTAGCCATGGTATACGGCCAGATGAACGAGCCGCCGGGCAACCGCCTGCGCGTGGCACTGACCGGCCTCACCATGGCCGAAGCGTTTCGCGACGAAGGCCGCGACGTGCTGTTCTTTGTCGACAACATTTACCGTTACACCCTGGCCGGCACCGAAGTGTCCGCGCTGCTCGGTCGTATGCCGTCGGCGGTGGGTTACCAACCGACCCTAGCCGAAGAAATGGGCCGTCTGCAAGAGCGTATTACCTCCACCAAAGTAGGTTCGATCACCTCGATTCAAGCGGTGTACGTGCCCGCCGACGACTTGACCGACCCTTCGCCCGCCACCACCTTCGGCCATTTGGATTCGACCGTGGTGTTGTCGCGTGACATCGCATCACTCGGCATTTACCCGGCGGTCGATCCGCTGGATTCCAGCAGCCGCCAGCTCGACCCGCACGTGGTGGGTGAAGAGCATTACAACACCGCGCGCGCCGTGCAAGCCACGCTGCAGCGCTACAAAGAACTGCGCGACATTATCGCAATTTTGGGCATGGACGAACTCTCGCCCGAAGACAAACTCGCGGTGTCTCGCGCGCGTAAGATTCAGCGTTTCCTGTCGCAGCCGTTCAGCGTGGCCGAAGTGTTCACCGGCTCGCCGGGCAAATACGTGTCGCTCAAAGACACCATCAAAGGCTTCAAAATGATCGTCAGCGGCGAATGCGATGCGCTGCCGGAACAGGCGTTCTACATGGTTGGCGGCATCGAAGAGGCGTTTGAAAAAGCAAAGACAATGAATTAGGGAATTTGATTTCTAGATACCCCACCCCCACCCTAACCCTCTGCTCTGCTTCAAGTGTGCCCTTGCCACTGAAGGGGAGGGAACAAAGGAGTCCCTCCCCTTTCAAGGGGGAGGTTAGGAGGGGGATGGGGGAGTGTTGGAACGCTGTAAATTCCAACTCGAGAATGTTGGACTCACAAGCAAGATAAATCATGGCCGAAGCCGTACACACCCTGCACGTAGACGTCGTTAGCGCCGAAGAGCAAATTTACTCCGGCGAAGCGGAGTTCGTGGTGCTGCCCGGCGAAGCGGGCGAGCTCGGTATTTATCCGCGCCACACGCCGCTGATCACCCGCATCAAACCGGGCGCGGTGCGCATCAAAGTACCAGGGCAGGCCGAAGAAGAATTTGTCTTCGTCGCTGGCGGCATACTCGAAGTGCAGCCCAAACTGGTCACGGTGCTGGCCGATACCGCGATCCGTGGTAAAGACCTCGATGAAGCCAAGGCTACCGAAGCCTTGAAACAGGCCGAAGAAGCGCGCAAGACCGCGCAAAGCAAAGAAGAAATCGCTACCCTCGAAGCCGAATTCTCTATGCTCGCTGCGCAATTGGCGGCGATCCGCAAGCTGCGCGGAAAGCATTGATTCAAAAGAACTTTTATTAAACGAGGCAGCTATACGCTGCCTCGTTTGCTTTGGTGAACCCATAGTTGCTAACGCCACTGCGCTACGATCACACCATGAGCACTCATCCAGATGAACTCGATCTCCTGATTGTCGGCGGCGGTATCAACGGCACCGGAATCGCACGCGACGCCGCTGGCCGTGGCCTGAAAGTGCTGCTATGCGAACAGCACGACCTCGCGCAGCACACCTCGTCGGCCAGCAGCAAGCTGGTGCACGGCGGGCTGCGTTATCTCGAGCAATACGAGTTTCGCCTGGTGCGCGAATCGCTCAACGAGCGCGAGGTACTGTTGCGCGCGGCCCCGCATATCGTGCACCCAATGCGCTTTGTCATGCCGCATGTGCCGGAACTCCGTCCAGCGTGGATGATCCGCGCGGGATTGTTTTTATATGACTACCTCGCGCGGCGCGATACTTTGCCCGGCTCGCATGGCATCAGCCTGTGTGCGGCGCCCTACAACAACGGTTTGAAGCCCGGTCTCGCCAAAGGGTTTATCTATTCCGATTGCTGGGTGGACGACGCACGCTTGGTAATCGCCAACGCACGCGCTGCCGCGGATCTCGGCGCAGCTATCCACACACGCACAGCCTGTACGGCGGCTACGCGCGATGGAACACGCTGGCAAGTCACTTTGCAGCCGCAAGACGCAGCACCCATGGCCATAACCTGCCGCGCGCTGGTTAACGTGACAGGCCCATGGGCAAAACAATTTATAAATCAAAGCCTGGGCATGGATACCACGTTCGGCCTCAAGCTGGTGAAAGGCAGTCACATCGTGGTGCCGCGCCTGTACGACGGCGACCACGCTTTCATCTTGCAAAACGACGACCGGCGTGTGATTTTCTTGTATCCCTACGAAGGCCGCACGTTGATCGGCACCACCGATGTTGAGCACACCGGTGACCCCGGCGAGTGCGAGGCCAGCGCCCCTGAAATCGACCACCTGTGCCGCGTGGCAAATCGTTATTTCGCGCGCGCCATCACGCCCGCCGACGTGTTGTGGCGATACGCAGGCATACGGCCCTTGTTCGACGATGGTGCCGAAAATATGTCCAAGATCACCCGTGACTACTCTCTGCGCGTCGATGGCGACCGCGCTCACGCCCCGGCGATGTCCGTCTTCGGCGGCAAAATCACCACCTATCGCAAGCTGGCGGAACACGCACTGGAAAAACTTGCGCCGTGGTTCCCGTCCATGCAAGCCCCATGGACAGCCCGCGCGCCGTTACCGGGCGGCAACGTGGGCAACAAGTCGCTCGCAGACTACACCTGGCAGTTGCACGACGAACGGCCAGGGTTTCCGCTGCAGCACTTCACTGCACTGGTGCGCCGCCACGGTGCCGACATCCGCGAGGTTCTGGGCAGTGCCACGGCGTTATCTGACTGTGGCGAACACTTTGGCCACACCCTCTACGCTAATGAAGTAGATTACTTGGTCCAGCGCGAGTGGGCGCTCACGGCAGACGACATACTGTGGCGCCGGACCAAATGCGGCTTGCACATAAATCCCGTGCAAAAACAAGCGCTTGTGACTTATGTCACAAATTTGCGTGCCGCCGCTGTGCGATAATGACCTGCATGAGTCTGAATATCGTCATCTTGGCTGCGGGCATGGGTAAACGCATGCATTCCAACCTGCCCAAGGTGCTGCATAAACTCGCCGGGCGTCCGTTGTTGGCGCACGTGCTGGATACGGCACGCTCGCTGTCGCCTGCGAAAATCATTGTCGTCACCGGTCACGAAGCCGCGCTGGTGCGCGAAGCCGTGGCCGCGCCCGATGTGGTATTTGTCAATCAGTCGCCGCAACTGGGCACCGGCCACGCCGTGCAGCAAGCGCAAGCGGAACTGCTGCCCGGCGGCAAAACCCTGGTGCTGCTGGGCGACGTGCCGCTGATCCAATCCGCCACGCTAGAACCGTTACTCGAAGGGCCGGTCAACCGCGTGACGATGATGACGGCGCTGCTCGATGATCCCACCGGCTATGGCCGCGTGGTGCGCGACGCGCGCAAAAAAGTGAAGTGCGTGGTCGAACACAAAGACGCCAGTCGCACGCAACACAAAATTCGCGAAATCAATACCGGCATTTTTTGCTACCCCACCGCGCATCTCGCGGGTTGGTTGGGGCGCCTGAAAAACACTAACGCACAAAACGAGTACTACATCACCGACGTATTGCCGCTGGCGATAAAAGATAAGGTGCCGGTCGAAGGCGTCATTTGCGCCGATCCCCCGCAGGTGGAAGGCGTCAACCATCGCGCGCAACTGGCGCAACTCGAACGCGTGTATCAGCAGCGGTTAGCCACGCGGTTGCTCGAAAACGGCGTTGCTATCGCAGACCCGGCACGCTTTGACGTACGCGGTGAGCTCGCGTGCGGGCGCGATGTCGCCATCGACGTGGGCTGCATCTTCGAAGGCAAAGTCACGCTGGGCGACCGCGTGCGTATCGGTGCGCACTGCGTGTTAAGCGATATCGCCATCGCGGCGGATACCGTCATCGAACCGTTTTCACATCTGGTGCAGGCGAACATCGGCGCCAACTGCCGCATCGGCCCCTATTCCCGCATACGCCCCGGCACTGTGCTTGCAGCCGAAGTGCATATTGGCAACTTTGTCGAGATCAAGGCGAGCGACATTGGCCACGGTACCAAGGCCAGTCATCTCACTTACATCGGCGACTCCACCGTGGGCCGCAACGTTAACGTCGGCGCCGGCACTATCACCTGCAACTACGACGGCGCCAACAAGCATCGCACGGTGATCGAAGACGATGTGTTTATCGGTTCCGACACACAGTTAGTCGCGCCGGTTACCGTGCGCCGAGGTGCCACCATCGGCGCGGGCGCGACCATCACCCGCGAAGCGCCGGCAGATCAGCTCACGTTGTCGCGCGCGAAGCAGATGTCTGTGCCGGGCTGGAAGCGCCCGCTCAAAATCAAAAAAGAGGGATAACACCCATGTGCGGCATCGTCGGCGCGGTTGCAAAGCGCAATGTGGTTCCCATCTTGATCGAAGGCTTGAAGCGGCTGGAATACCGCGGCTACGATTCCGCCGGCATCGCGGTATTGAACGGTTCGCTGCAACGTGTGCGCAGCACCGGTCGCGTCGCCGAGCTGGAAAAAGCCGCGCAGTCGCAGGGCGTTACTGGCGAGGTGGGCATCGCTCACACGCGCTGGGCCACGCACGGCGTGCCCTCCGAGCGCAATGCGCATCCGCATATTTCGGGCGGGATTTCGCTGGTGCACAACGGCATTATTGAAAACCACGAAACCATGCGGCAAAAACTGCGCGCGCAAGGCTACGAATTCGTGTCTGACACCGACACCGAAGTGATCGCGCATCTGGTGCATTCGCACTGCGCGGGCGGCGGCAGCCTGTTCGATGCGGTACGGCGTGCGACCGCTGAACTGATCGGGGCATACGCCATCGCGGTATTGAGTGAAAAAGACCGCTCGCGACTGATCGTCGCGCGCCACGGCGCGCCGTTGCTGCTGGGCATGGGCGAGGGCGAAACCTTTGCCGCGTCGGACGCCTCGGCGCTGGTGCAAGTGACGCAAAACATGATTTACCTGGAGGATGGCGATTGCGCCGAGATTACGCTGGCAGGCGCGCGTATCGTCGACGGCGCGGGCAAGCCCATTACGCGGCCCGTGCATGTGTCGCAACTCACGGCGGCAGCGGTGGAGCTCGGCGCGTATCGGCATTTCATGCAAAAAGAGATTTTCGAGCAGCCGATGGCCATGGCCAATACGCTGGAGCTTGTCACCAGCGCCAGAACGCTTTCGCCGAATCTGTTTGGCGTTGACGCGGAGAAAATATTTTCTCAATCAAATCAAATACTTATACTGGCCTGTGGCACCAGCTACCATGCCGGCATGGTGGCGCGTTATTGGCTGGAAAGTGTCGCCGGCGTGCCGTGTAACGTCGAGATCGCCAGCGAATACCGTTATCGCGAATCCGTGCCCGATCCGCGTACCCTGGTAATTACCATTTCGCAATCGGGCGAAACCGCCGACACGCTGGCAGCACTGCAACACGCGAAAGCGATAGGCCAGCCCCACAGCCTGTCGATCTGCAACGTGCCCGAATCGGCGTTGGTGCGTGCATCCAGCCTGCGGTTTTTGACGCGCGCCGGGCCGGAGATCGGCGTCGCGTCCACCAAGGCGTTTACCACGCAGTTGGCGGCGCTGGCGTTACTGACCTTGGTGATCGCCAAACTTAAGGGGCGTCTTACCGTCGAACGCGAAACAACGCTGCTCAATGAATTGCGTCACCTGCCCACCGCGTTATCCACGGTATTACAGGTCGAGCCGCAAATCAAAATGTGGGCAGAGAAATTCCAGGGCCGTCATCACGCGCTGTTTCTCGGGCGCGGCGTGCACTGGCCGATAGCCATGGAAGGTGCGTTGAAGCTGAAGGAAATATCCTATATCCACGCCGAGGCCTATGCCGCAGGTGAGTTAAAGCACGGGCCGCTGGCGCTGGTGGATAAATACATGCCGGTGGTGGCGATCGCGCCGAAAGACGCGTTGCTGGAAAAACTCAAATCGAATCTGCAGGAAGTGCGCGCCCGCGGCGGCGAGCTGCATATCCTGGCCGATCAGGATACCAAGATCACGCCTGAAGACGGCATGCATGTAATCCGCATGCCCGATCACGCCGGCATGTTGTCGCCGATATTACACACCATTCCGTTGCAATTGCTCGCGTACCACGCTGCACTGGAACGCGGCAACGACGTGGACAAACCGCGTAACCTGGCGAAATCCGTTACGGTGGAATAGTCCCGGTAGGACCTCTGCCGGAGATT
>CAMBGJ010000250.1 GCA_945865805.1 Bordetella parapertussis | reverse complement strand
TGCGCCGCAGCCCGCTATGAACCATGTAACTGTGGCCCCAGAAACAGCGCCAGCGGCACCCGCCGAACCCAAGGCCGAAATGTCGCCGCAGCAGCCTGCAGTCGCCGAAGAAGCAACGCCAGCCGCCGACGACTAAGCAGACCTGCTCCCCCAATAAAAAACGCCGCGCAAAATATCTAGCGCGGCGTTTTTTTATTGCGTAGCTGTTCAGCGCTGGCCTGCTCCCTACTTTTGCACCGGTGCCGCCGCGCTGCCCGCCTTGATCGTATTCAGCGTATTCATCGCGGTGCCGATCATGGTTGCCACATCCGCCACGTTGCCCGGCACGATCATGGTGTTGTTGGTCTTGGCCAGATTGGCGAACGCCGTGATGTAATGTTCAGCCACCTTCAGATTGGCTGCGTTCATGCCGCCCGGCTCGTTGACCGCCGAGGCCACCGTGCGCACCGCGCCTGCCGTGGCTTCGGCAATAGTGGTAATCGCCTTTGCTTCGCCTTCCGCCTTGTTGACCTGAGCAATTTTTTGCCCTTCGGATTCCAGCACCGCCGCCTGCTTGACACCCTCAGCGAGGTTGATTTCCTCCTGCCGCTGCCCTTCTGATTTGGCAATCAAGGCGCGCTTTTCGCGCTCGGCGGTGATCTGTGCCTGCATCGAGCGCAGAATGGCTTCCGGCGGCGTCAGGTTTTTGATCTCATAGCGCAACACTTTCACGCCCCAGGTGCGGCCCGCTTCATCGAGCACCGACACCACCTGACGATTAACCTCGTCGCGCGACTCAAAGGTCTTGTCCAACTCCATCTTGCCGATCTCGGAACGCAGCGTGGTTTGCGCGAGTTGCGTCACCGCGTCGATATAGTTGCTGGATCCATACGACGCCAGCTTGGGGTCGGTCACCTGGTAATAGATGATGCCGTCCACGCCGAGTTGCGTGTTGTCCTTGGTAATACACACCTGCTCCGCCACATCAAGCGGCGTTTCTTTCAGCGAATGGCGGTAGGCCACCTTATCGAGAAACGGCGTGATCCAGTTCAACCCTGGCTCCAGCACGCTATGAAATTTACCCAGCCGTTCGACCACCCACGCCTGCTGTTGCGGCACCTGGCGCATCGCCTCCCACCCTGCCACCACCACCAGGCCGATGAGGAAAAACGGAATGGCCAGCTTGCCCATCTCCATGGCCACCAGCACCACGGTCAGGATAATTACACCAATGACTTTTGCGATCATGTTCGTTCCCTGAGTTTAAGGTTTTTTACTGGAAATATGCAGCGTATTACCGTCGGTGCTGACGATATAAAACACCGTGCCGCCGGGCGTGCGCTCACCGTCGACGCGCGCATCCCACGTCGCGTTGCGATGGCGCACCTTGGCCACGCCATCGACCTCGCTTACCCATGATTCGAGGATCACGGTGTGCCCCACATCCAGTGCATCGTTACTTTTGTCACCGGCGGCTTTTTTCTTTTTCAGACTGCTGGCAGCGATCATGCCCACTGCCGCCAGCGCCACCGCCGCCACGGCCTGCACCGCAAACGACGTACCCAGCCACGCGGCGATAGCGCCCGCGAACGCCGCCAGTCCGAGCACCAGCAAGATCAGCGTGCCCGACATCATCTCGACAATAATCAGACCGATGCCCGCCACCGCCCACCACACATAGTTTTCCATCGCATCCCCGTTATTTACCTCGTTGCGACCATTATAGAGCGTCGTTGGCTGGTGCAAGCAGACACAAGGCAAACTAAAAAAATATCAATTAAAACAACTACTTAGATAATTTAATTCAATCGCGACACGCGTTCGCGCAGCAGCGAAATTTTGCCGCGCAGGGCCTGCGCATCAGGTGCCTCAGGTGTGAGCCGCATCACCGTTTCAAAATCCGTCAGCGCCGCGCGAAAACATTCCATCTCTTCAAGCAGCCGTGCACGCGCGCGATAGTCGTCGGCGGCGTTCGGGCACAGATCAATCACCTGGTTGGATATCGTCAACGCACGCGCCTTGTCTTCGCGCGCGCCGCGCTCGCTGTAAATCGCCTTGAGATTGCGCAGCATGCGCGCGAGTATGTCCACCGGCGGCGCGATATTCAGCAGCCGCATCACCGCTTCCGGCGCGATATCCCTGCCGCCACTCAGCACACGCAGCCGCTTTTGCAAATCCTTGATGCCGAGCGATGCGCCCTTGGCATAGGCATCGAGCACTACTGCGCCGTCGCGCAGCGCGCACTTCACCAGAAAGTGCCCCGGAAACGACACCCCCGCCAGCGGCAACCCCAGTCGCCGTCCGACCTCGATGTACAGCACTGACAGCGTGATCGGTATACCCAGCTTGCGGTCGATCACATCATTCAGATAGCTGTTGCGCGGATCATAGTAATCATCGCTGTTGCCGGCAAAACCCAGTTCGGTGAAAAGATAATGATTCAGCCGCGCCAGCTTTTCGGTGGCGGCGATATCGGCGGGCAGCCGTTGCTTCAACACCGACGCGAGGTCATCGAGGCGCTCGATAGTCGCCGCGATATTCAACTGCGGATACGCCTCGCGCGCGATCACCAGCGCGGCTTCGGCGAGATTCAACTGCTCGCGCGGCGTGTCGAGTATGTCCTGCCAGGTTTGCGCGACAGGCACGGTTTAAAACGGCTCGGCGATTTCAACCAGATTACCGTCCGGATCGCGCATATACACCGAGCGCAGATCGAAACGCGCGCCCTGGCGTTTGTCCGGCCCGGCGATGATGGTCACGTTGCAGGCCTTCAGATGCGCGATCACCTCGGCCATGGGCTTATCTGCCAGAAAACAAAAATCCAGCGAACCCGGCGTGGGTTTATCGGCAACCAGGCTCGCCTTGAAACCGGGCGGATGCACATTAAACTTGCGGTCACCAAAACGCAGCGCGATACGTTCGGCCCCCCCAGAGCCATAACGCTCAACGCGCATGCCCAACACGCGCGTATAGAAATCCAGACATTGGTCGAGATCGGCCGTGGTGAGCACCACGTGATCGAAATCCTTGATCATGAAAACTCCTGCTGCGTGGGAGAAAGATCAATCATAGCACTGGCGATGGTTGTGGGTTGGCGCTGATACAGGGACAATAGCTCTAACCCGTTACCCAAGAGCATCCTAACTTGGAATTAACAGGCTTTGTAGGTGATGACCGGGACAATAGCTCTAACCCGTTACCCAAGAGCATCCTCCCAGAAACTGTCATTCCCGCGAAAGCGGGAATGACAGAGGAGGAAATTTCCGTTCTACGATACTTCGATACTTGAATGTCTGCCACGTCCGCCAACACACGCCAACCCGACACCGGCGCTATCGCGCAGTTCTTAGTCAAACCATGCGCGGCCCTCGACGTGCGTATCAGCCACCTGCAGCTCCTCTCCGGCGGTGCGATCCAGCAAAACTGGCAAATCGATGTCAACATCACCGGCGGCCCGCATGCGGGTTCCCACGTCTGGGTGTTACGCACCGACGCACCCGCGACGGTGGCCGCCAGCCTGCCGCGTGGTCACGAACACGCCATCCTCGAATTTGCCCATGCGCATGGCCTGCGCGCGCCGAAGCCGTTGTTCCTGTGCCATGACGCCGCAATCCTCGGCAAGCCGTTTTTCATCATGGAAAAACTGCCGGGCGTGGCGGCCGGCCATAGAGTCGTGCGTTTGCCATTGGATCGCGCGGCACTCGCCCGCGAACTCGCCCAGACCGCTGCCCGCATCCATGCGATAGCGCCGCCGCAAGCACAGGCCGCGCTGCCGTTTCTCAAGACCTATCACGCACGCGATGTCATCACTGCCTGCCGCGCCTGGCTCGACACCCTGGACGAGTCGCACCCGGTGCTGGAATGGGGCCTGCGCTGGTGCGAACGCCGCGCGCCCGCCGATGAAGAAACCACCTTCGTGCATCGCGATTTTCGCACCGGCAATTACCTGGTGCACGAGGGCAAACTCGCCGGGCTGCTGGATTGGGAATTTGCCGCCATCGGCAATCCGCTCGAAGACATCGGCTGGATTTGCGCCAAGTGCTGGTGCTTTCGTCACGAGCATCACATCGTCGGCGGCGTGGCCGATCTCGATGACTTTATCCCCGCATACGAGGCCGCGTCCGGACGCAAGGTGCCGCCCGAGGCACTGCGCTACTGGCAGGTAATGGCGCACATCCGCTGGGCGATCATCGCGCTGCAGCAGGCGCAACGACATTTATCCGGCGTGGAACCGTCGCTGGAACTCGCGCTCACCGCTAAAATCGTCGCCGAGCTGGAATGGGAAATCTTGCAACTGACCGATCACACGGTGTCATCATGAACGACCGGCCCACGCCACTGGAACTGATCCGCATCGCCAACGACACGCTGACCAACAACGTATTGCCCGATGCCAAGGCGGAACACCTCTACACCCTGCGCATGATCGCCAACGCGCTGGGCATCGCCGCACGCGAACTGGAAGCACAAGAAGCCAATGCCACCGCCGAAGCCAGCCGACTCGACGCGCTCTACGGCAATGCCGCCGATGGTTTAAACCTGCGTCAACGCAATCAACGCCTCGCGCAAGATATCCGCCACTGCGTGTTTGAATCCGATGACACGCAGGAAACCGCGCTACGGCAGCATCTGACCGTGACCGCCCGGACCAAACTCGCGGCGGCTTATCCCAAAGGGTTGGCCGCAAGCAGCGGCGATAAAAATATCAATAAAAACAAGTAGTTACGTTAAATCTCTTCGGCCAGAAAAACCGGAGAGTTAACCCTGGTGCAAGGCCAGCTTCGCATCCTTCACCAGCTTGCGCCACTTATTGATTTCGTTCTTGATGTGTGCGCTAAACTGATCGGGCGTACTGCCGACCGGCAGCGAGCCTTCACCCGCGAGGCGCTTGGCCGTATCCGGTGAATTCACGCCTTCCGAGATGGCTACCGCGATCTTGTCCACCAACGCGCGCGGTACTTTGGCCGAGGTGATGATGCCGTACCATTGATCGACTTCGTAACCCGGCAACCCGGCTTCGGCGATGGTGGGAAACTCCGGCGCGGCAGTGGAGCGTTTTGCCGCCTTGATGCCCAGCGGGCGCAGTCGGCCAGATTTAAAATGCGGCCGCAGGCTGAGGATCGTGCCATAGCCCATTTGAATATTGCCGCCCAGCACATCGGTGATGACGCCCGCGCCGCCTTTGTAGGGGATATGCGTAGTCTTGATGCCGCCCATATAGTTGAACATTTCGCCGGCCAGATGCTGCAAGCCGCCCGTGCCCGACGAGCCAAAGTTAAGCTTACCGGGATTGGCCTTGGCATACGCAATCAGCTCCGACACCGATTTGGCCGGTACCGCCGGATGCAGGTACACCACATAGAACAACGAGGTCGCCTGCGAAATCGCCTGCAAGTCACGCGTCAGATCGAACGGCAGCTTGGCGTTGGTGGCCGAGTTGACCGCATGCGACGCCGAAATCAGGCACAGCGTATAACCATCGGGACTGGCCGTGGCGGTCAGCTCCACGCCAATGGCGCCGGCGGCACCGGGGCGATTGTCCACCACCACCTGATGCCCCCAACGTTCAGTCAGCCGCGCCGCCACCGCGCGCGCGGTGATGTCAGTTCCCGCACCTGCTAAAAACGGCGCAATCAGACGCACCGGCTTGGTCGAGAAATTATCCACCGGCGACGCCGCGTGGGCAGCGGTCGTGCTACCAAGCGCCACTATCATGGGTGCAATAACGACTATGCCCAAACCGGCGCGCTTGATATGAAATGACTGGAACATGCTATTTGATCCTCAGGGTTGTGGCGATATTTTCCGCAGGGCACAGAATGTACCGCTGCTGCACCGCAGGGTCAAATATGAAAGACGTGAAGATAGTGCGAGTGCAATAGATCAAATAATTCGATCAGATATCGCCTGCAGACTTCCTCATCAATGTTTGTGGGCAATCTTGAACCGCTGATCATCATCGGTCGCCATCTGATTCACCAGTTCGATTTCCCATGACAGGTATTCCTGCATCGCCGCTTCGACGTTTTCGCTCTGCTCGCGGGCCTTGAGGCGGATGTCGTCGGGTGCGGTGGCCATACGCGTAGCGCCTTGCTCGATCGCGTAACCTGCCTGCCGCCAAGCCGCCGTTCCGCCCGCCAACGCGGTGATCTGGCGGGAACCGTTACCAACGAACTCGGCCGCGGCGAGCTTCGCCAACACACCATCGCCCGACGTGAACACGATCGCGTTGCCCGTCGGCAACGTGGGGATCACGCTACCCAGTTGCGCGCGCATCGCATAGCTGGCACCGGGGATGTGCCCGGCGATGTAATCGCGGCTCCAGTCCAGATCGATCACACTGACGTTGCCAGCCTGCATAAGTTGATGCAATGACGCCGCGTCGATGGCGGGCACGGCGGCGGCATCCAACCCCAGCACGCGCGGCGCCCACGGTCCCTGCTGCCGACCTTTTGCAGCCATATCCAAAGTCAATGCGGCCACGTCCCAGCCCATTTGTTTCATCCAGTGCGCGGTCATCATGGCGCGCACGCCGTCATCATCCACCAGCACCACCCGCGCGCCCCAGGTTGATGCGTGGCGGTCGGTTTCCTGCACCAGTTGGCCGCCGGGCACGTTTTTCATACCAGGCACGTGGCCCGCTTGATATTCCTCGGGCGTGCGCACATCGAAGACATAGAGGGTGCGGGTGGCTACGTCTGCTGCCCATCGCGCCAGCGTGGCCTCGTCGATACACGGAATATCAAACTGGCTGGCCACGCGTTGCGCCGCCGCGCGCGCTGCGGCGTGCCCTTGCGCCGACACCTGCGGCGGCCTTGCCGTCGCGCCTTTTAATACCTCGAAGCCCGATAGATGCCACGCCTGCGTGCCGTTTTTCAGCGACACCACTTTGTTGGGCACACCCGCGTTGATTAACGACTGCGCGCCGACAATGCTGCGCGTGCGTCCGCCGCAATTCACCACCACCGTGGTGGCCTTTGACGCCACCATGTCGGCGAAGCGATAGACGAGTTCCGCGCCCGGCACGCTGATCGCGGTGGGTATGCTGTTACCGTGGTATTCCTCATAAGAGCGGCTGTCGAACAGCGCGATATCGGCCTTGGCATCGATCCAGGCTTTTAACTGTTCCACGGTAATCCACGGCGTGCCCGCTGCGTGTTCCACCACCTCGGCGAACGCTTTGCTCGGCACGTGCACACCGCTGTAAATGCGAAACCCGGCGCCCTCCCATGCGGCGATTCCGCCCGCCAGCACGGATACGTCCGTGTAACCTAAAGCGGTCATGCGCGCGGCGGCACGCTCGGCCAGGCCCTCGCCATCGTCGCACCACACCACGCGCGCAGACCGGCGCGGCACGCAGGCATCGACCAACAACTCCAGACGGCTGAGCGGTATTTCAGCCGCCATCAGCAAATGGCGGTAGGAAAACGGCACCTCTTCGCGCGCGTCCAGCAGGGCGATCTCACCGCCATCGTGCAGTGCGGCTTTAAGTGCTGTGGCGCTGATGCTTCGAACGGGGTTACTCATGGCGGCTGTGCTCCCTTATTGGTGATTTCAATCAGTTTACACACTCGGTGCCGCTCATAGCCGTTGCGCCACAAGGCACGAGCTTACCGCTGCCAGATGTTTTACAATGGTTTACCATGAAAATTACCGTCACCGATAAGTTTCTAACCCGAATGTTGCACAAACAATCGGATCTCAAGCATTTGACGGAATGTGGAATTGAAATCACAGCATTTCAGAACGACAAGCGCAGTCTCCCCTACCCATTAAGTCGGAAGGCGGCAGCGGGGTTGAGCGGTGATTGGGAAGGAT
>CAMBGJ010000249.1 GCA_945865805.1 Bordetella parapertussis | reverse complement strand
CGGGCGTCAGCAGCTTGATGCGGCGGTTGGCGCGGTCGGCGACATACAGCGTGCCGTTGGCGTCGATGGCGATGCTGTGCGGCAAGTGGTATTGATCGTCGGCCTTGCCCGGCGTGCCCCACGATTCCTTCAACCGGCCATCGCCGCTGAAACGATGCACGCGGCAGTTACGGTAGCCGTCGGTGACGTAGATGTCGCCATTCGGGTGCGGCATCATTTCCGTCGGATGATTAAACGGCCCGCCCGCGCGCTCCGCCAGCCATGGCGATTTGACGTTGCCGGTGTCGGAATGCACGCCGCGCTGGCCCAGCACCATCAGCGGCCGGCCGTCTAGCGTGAACGACACGCATACCGAGTCGGGGCGGTCGGTGGTATAGGCGATGTCGTTGACGATTTTCAAACCATGCGCTTCCTTGATCGCGCCGATGCCCCACGCGCCGAGGTAATTGCCATCGCGGTCGAACACCACCACCGGCGGATCCTTGCGCTGGAATACATACACGCGATCCTGTGAATCGGTGGCCACACGGCTGACCACGCCGAGGGCTTGGCCCTTGGGCATCTTGGGCCAATCCGTGATTTTTTTGTAAACGTAGTCGCCGCTGCCGTGCTGTGCCATTGCAAAACCCTCCGCCTGCCGTTAGTCAAACGACGATATTACGCCGAACTACTCCACTCGGATAAAATCAACCGCATCGTAATCACAAGCGGGCGAAAGTGATGATGAACGCACAGGGAAAAACAATCCTCGGCACGCTAGCCCTGCTGATCACCGCAGGCAACGCTGCCGCACAGGGCTACCCCAACAAACCGATACGGCTGATCGTGCCGTTCGCCACCGGTGGGCAATCCGACATCATTGCGCGCGTGATGGCGCAAAAACTCACCGAGTCGCTCAAGCAATCCATCGTCGTCGACAACCGTCCAGCGGGCGGTGGCACCGTCGGCACGGAAACCACGGTGCGCGCCAACCCTGACGGCTATACGTTGGTGATGGTGTCGGCGGCCTACGCCACCAGCGCCGCACTCTACAACCTGCCGTATGACCCGCTAACGGACGTGGTGCCGATTTCGTTGATCGGTGAAAGCGGCTTTGTGGTGTCGCTGCATCCGGCGGTGCCGGTCACCACGATCAAGACGTTGATCGCCTATGACAAGGCGAATCCCGGCAAACTTAACTACGGTTCGGGCGGCACCGGCGGCAGCAACCATCTGGTCACCGAATATTTCAACCTGACGGCTGGCACAAAAATGTCGCATGTGCCGTACAAAGGCGGCGGTCCGGCACTGAACGATCTGCTCGGCGGACAAATTCAGGTGTTTGTCGGCACGCTGTCGGCGATGGTCCCGTCGATCAAAGCCAACCGCGTGCGCGGCATCGCCGTCACCACCGCCAAACGTTCACCGGCCATACCCGACATCCCCGCCGTAGCGGAAAGCCTGCCCGGCTTTGAGGCCGTAACCTGGGCGGCGATACTCGGCCCCAAGGCGCTGCCTCGGGAAATCGTTGCGCGGCTGAACAGCGAGATCAACCGCATCCTGCAAATGCCCGATGTCGAAGCGCGCTTGACGGGCTTGGGTATGGAAATCGCGGGCGGCGAACCGGCGCGTGTGCGTGGGGTGCTCGCGCGTGAGATTGCAATCTGGAAGAAGGTGGTTAAGGCGGCGAATATTCGGGTGGATGGTTGAGCGCGTAGCGCCGTTTGCGGCTTTAACCATGGACTTTCCTTGGGGCGATTCCAATGTGTCACCCATACACATGATGGCGGCGTGGCGGAATTTGACGGCGAGCGGGCCGCAGAATACATTGGCCATCGATGGGTAACAGTAAAAGGGAAATACCAATGAATGGCGTAAAAGCGGGCATCATGGTCAGCAACCAGCAGTTCGAAGGCACGGATATGGTGAGCGCCCTCGAAGAGCAAATTGTGATGGTGCGGCTCGCCCGCGACCGCGGCTGGGATTCTTATTTCGCCGGGCAGCACTATCTGAACGAGGGCGGCAATCAGGGACTGCAGGTCGTGCCTTATCTGGCACGTCTGGCCGCCGACGCGGGCGACATGACCATGGGCGTGGGGCTGTTGCTGGCACCGCTGCACAACCCGGTTTACACGGCGGAAACCATAGCCACGCTGGATGTGATTGCCAAGGGCAACATGGTGTTTGGCGTGGGGCTGGGTTACCGCACCGTCGAGTTCGACGCCTTTGGCGTGCGCAAGGGGCATCGGGTGCAGCGTTTTGAAGAATGCGTCGCCATCGCCAAGCGGTTGTGGACGGAAGACAAGGTGAGCTACGAAAGCGACACCTGCATCCTCAAGGACGCGCATCTGTCGCTAAAGTGCGTGCAAAGGCCGCACCCGCCGATCTGGTTTGCCGCCAAGCATGCCAATGCGATCCGCCGCGCGGCGCTGCTGGGCGATTGTCTCTACCACAGCCCCAAGGCCACTTTCGCCACGCACAAGGAACGCTTGAAGCTCTATAAGGAAGAACTGACCAAGCTCGGCAAGCCGTTGCCCAAAGAGAACCCGTGCCGCATCGAGATTTACTGTGCGAAGGATCGCGCTGCGGCGATGGCGCTGGCGGGGCCGTATATTTCGGAGAAGTACAAAGCCTACGCACAGTGGGAAAGCGACAAGGCGATGCCGGAACACGAGCGCATCAATAAGTCGTTTGAAGAGCTGATGCAGGATCGCTTTGTGATCGGCTCGCCGGAGGATTGCTGGAATCAGTTGGAGCCTTATATCCGGGAACTCGGCATTACCCACTTTGTGTTCCGCACGCACTTTCTCGGCATGCCGCTGTCCAGCGCGCTGGCCAGCATGCGGTTGATGTCCGAGGAATTGCTGCCGGCCCTGCACGCCGCCAAACCCACTCCGCTCGATCAAATCACCTGATCTTTCGCCGGGCCGTCCTTGCATCACGCGATTTGATCGTTGACGGCGCACTGCTATACTGATCGCCGGACTCGTTTAGGAGGAATTTGCCATGCCACAGGAACAAGCACCACGCCTTAGCCATGTCGGGATTTATGTGACCGATGTGCCCAAGATGACTGATTTTTATACCAGGGTACTCGGCTTTGTCGTCAGCGATCACGCGGAAGACGGTCGCATCACGTTTTTGAGTCGCAACCCCAGCGACCACCACCAGTTGGTGCTGGTGCGCGGCCGCAGCCCGGAGAACGAAAAACCGATGGTGCAACAGGTGTCGTTCAACGTTGGCACCCTGGCCAACGTGCAGCGCGTCTACCGCAAAGTGTGCGCGGCGGCGTGCAAGGTCATCGATCCACGCTGTCACGGCAATGCCTGGTCGATCTATTTCAGCGACCCGGAAGGCAACCGCATCGAGATGTTCTGCGACACGCCATGGTACGTGCCGCAGCCACACGGCTACGAGATCGATCTCAACAAATCCGAGGACGAACTCTACCGCGAGACCGAAGCGCTGTGCCGCGCCAAGCCGGGCTTCAAGCCGATGGAAGAATGGCGCGCCGAGATTGGCCGCAAGATCGCGGCGCAGCTCGAAGTGTGAGTAGCACGCTTACCTGAGTGGTTAGCGGAAAAACTCGATCTTCGCCTCGCGGAACCACAGAAAATTCGCTGGTACCGCTGAAATCGGCCCGTTGATGGCGAAGATGGCGATTTCAAACTTGTCGCCGGGCGACACCAGATTGTCGCCAAGCACCACGCGGTTGGGCATGTTAAAGCCCTGAATCGCGGCGGGGCTGGGCCGACCAGCGGCGCGCGGCAGCACACCGTTGACCCAGACCTCCGCGTAGTCATCGACATTCACGCGCAGTACCGCCTTGGCGCCGTTGGTGTCGAAGCCTGCAGCATTCGCTGGAATCGTCAGCGTCGTGCGGAACCAGAAAAACGACGCCATGCCGCCACCGCGCCGACCATCAAGATCGGTGGGCCGCACCAATTCCCAACCCGAGTCGTCGAAACCCACCAGCTCCGCATGCGGATCAACGTCATAGGTGGTTTTGAATTCCGGGCGTGAGTCGGTAAGCGCGGGGCATTCGACCAGCTTCGCTTCCTTCGCGCGCCACACCGCGCCGAACGCCGCAGATCCGGCATCAGTCATCAAATCAATAACCTGTACTGGCGGCACCATAGGCGCGATCGGCGGCTGCGGCTGTAGCAGCGGCGGGATCGCCGGTGGCATCGAATGCGTGGGACGGATGAATGGGTTCGGTGGCATTTTTTTATCCTTTTTGGTTCTTCGGGTTCTTCGGGTTCTTTTGGTTGGATCGGCAACTATAAGCGTGCAATCACCACAAAATCAACCGGGCACTCGCGATTCACCGCTGGCGGGTAATTGACCCTACGCCGGGGCCGGGATACATTGGAGATTCGCGATCAGGTAGATGTCATTCTTGGGCCCCCCCAATAAACCAAAGCGTATCTCGCGGATTCCGCAAATGACGGAGGACACATCTTGCAAGCAAGTCTAGCCGCTGTGGTAATCATGGCGTTATTTTCATCAGGCGCAGCACAGGCGCAAACCTATCCCGTCAAAACGGTGCGCATCATCGTCGCTTACGCGCCGGGCGGCGGCACCGATGTCATGGCACGCCTGTTCGCGCCGAGGTTCACCGAGGCGCTCGGTCAGCCGTTCGTGGTTGAAAACCGCCCCGGCTTTGGCGGCAACATCGGCACCGAACTGGTGGCCAAGGCGCCGCCGGATGGCTACACCCTGCTGATGACGACTGCGGCGCACGCCATCAATGTCAGTCTGTATGGCGGCAAGGTGGGCTACGATCCGGTACGCGATTTCGCGCCGGTGTCGCTGGTATCGGCGGCGCCCAACATGCTGTCGTCACATCCCTCGCTGCCGGTGAAAACGCTGAAGGAACTGGTGGCGCTGGCCAAGGCGCGGCCCGGCGAATTGAGTTACGCCTCGCCCGGCGGCGGCACACCGCAGCATCTGGCGATGGAACTGTTTCGCCACATGGCTGGCATTCAGGTCACGCACATTCCGTACAACGGCGGCGGCCCCTCGGTGATTGCGTCGCTCGGCGGGCAGGTGCCGGTGCTGGCGAGCAGCCTGCCGACCGCGCTGCCGCATGCCAAGGTCGGCAAGCTGCGCGCGCTGGCGGTCACCAGCGCACAACGCTCGCAGCTCGCGCCCGATTACCCCACAGTGGACGAGGCCGCCGGCCTTAAGGGCTACGAGGCCAACGTGTGGTTCGGTTTGTTTGCGCCAACCGGCACGCCGCCCGCCGTGATCAGCCGGCTCAATGCCGAGATCGAAAAACTCGAACAGCAAAAAGACATTCGTGATCGCCTGACCACGCTCGGCTTCGACCCGGTGCGCAATACGCCCGAACAATTTCTGCAACTGCTCAGGACGGATGTCGCCAAGTGGGCGAAGGTCGTGCGCGACTCCGGCGCAAAACCAGACTGAGTGGCAGCCCTTCAACAAAGGAAACAGCAGCATGGAATTCGGACTCACCTGGGCGAAGCTCGATGAAATGGCGTACGTCACCGAGGCGGAGAAACTCGGCTTCACGCATCTGTGGGTGACCGATAGCCCGCTGATCCGCTCCGACGCCTTCGTGTTTCTGACCGCCGCCGCGCTGCAAACCAAAACCATGAAGCTCGGCATGGGTGTCGCCGTGCCCGGCCTGCGTCTCGCGCCGACACTGGCGGGCGGCATGGCGACGCTGAACAAGGTGGCACCGGGTCGCGTGTTCGTGGCACTCGGCACTGGCAACACGGGCATGCGTCTGCTCGGCAGAAAGCCCATGACGTTAAAGCGCTTCGAGGCCTACGCCCACACCGTGCGTAATCTGCTCGACGGCAAAGACGCGGAGTACGAACACGAGGGCGAGACACACCACATCCGCTTCATGCTCAACGACAAGGGGTACCGCAACCTGCACGACCCTATCCCGATGTACCTCGCCGGTTATGGCCCCAAGGCGCAGGCGTTGGCCGGGCGCGTCGCCGACGGACTTACCACGAACATTCCGCGCGGAGGAACACTGGATAGCATCCTTGCCAATGTCAAACAGGGCGTGGCGGCAGGTGGGCGCTCGTTAGACAACTTTCACCTGTCAGTGCGGGTGAACTTCGCCGTGCTCGACCCTGGCGAAGCGGTGGATTCCGAGCGCATCGTCAATGAATTCGGGCCAGCCATCACTACTTCCATCCACTCCAGCGTGGACCGGCATCTTGAATACGGCGAAGATCCGCCCGAGTTTTTGCGGCCGATCTGGAACGACTATCTCGACTTTCACATGGCGCGTCCGGCCGCCACCCGCCAGAAGACGATGCACGAAAGCCACAACGCCTATGTCGCGCCCGACGAGCGGCGCTTCGTCACGCCCGAGGTCATCAAGCGCTTTTGCATCGTCGGCCAGCCGGCCGAAGTGCTGGAGCAGGTGCGCGAACTGGAGCGCCGGGGTGTGCGCCAGTTGATGTGCAATTTTCCGCTGCAGCGTGGCTACCAGATGGTGCGCGATTACGCGAAGAACATCATCCAGAAGTTGTAGCCCGGCACGGCCTTCTCATCCGCGCTTGGGCAACCCTGCCATGCCTCGCAGCACCTCGATAAACGCGGAACTGTCCACATCCGCCAGACCTCGTTGGTAAGCCGCCTGCTGCAATTGGGTCCACAGGCTCGTCACCAGCATCGGAGCGCCGAGGCGCGCGCCCTGCTCCAACGCGAGACGTGCATCCTTCAGCGAGGTGCGCACATGCCCTTCCGGCGAGAAATCGCCGTTGAGCATCTTGGGGCCTTTGTCGATCATGGTTTTGGAGCTGCAGGCGGCGTCCTGCAGCACTTGCAGCAGATTGTCGGTTTGCATGCCGGCCTTGGTGCCGAGCACCAGTCCCTCGGCCAGCGCCAGACGATTGCCGAATAACACCAGATTGATCACCAACTTGGCCATCGCGCCCGAGCCGACCGCGCCCATGTGATAGGCCGCGCGGCTGAAGCCGGCAAACAGCGGCTTGCTCGCTTCGAAATCCTCGGTGCTGCCGCCAGCGATCACGATCAGATCTTTTTTCCACGCCATGGCGCTGGTGCCGCTGACGCAGGCATCGAGAAAGCGGATGCCGCGTTGTGCAAGTTCCGCGCCGAGTTTTTCCGAATCCTCGGGCCGCGAGGTGGAGGCATCGGTGACGATCAGGCCGGGGGCAGCACCTTGCACGATGCCGTTGGCGCCCAGCGTGACTTCACGCACGATGTCGCTGCTGGGCAGCGAGGTAATCAGCCAGCGCGCCCCTCGCGCCGCAGCCGCAGGCGAATCCACGGGCGTGCCGCCGCGTTCGTGCAACTGACGCCCGCGCTGTTCGTCAACGTCGAAACCCTGCACCTTGAAGCCGCTTTGCAACAGATGGTGCGTAAACGCCTGCCCCATCAATCCCATGCCAACGATACCCACGCATTCGCTCATTCGCGCCTCTCCCGGTTGTGCCACGTTGTTGCTGACCCGTCATTCATCATTTTGGGATAATGCCACAATGCGCCCGGACGCCCTGCCGCCTCGCGCGTCGCCAATGAATTGCTAGTAACTATTTGTTTTAAAGACTTTAATTTGGGTGCCCTGTTGAGAGCGCCGGGGTAGCCGCGCACCTGTTACCCTCCGCGGGCGTGCTCTGGACGATTGTAAATTTTTTGCAAATCCTGTGTAAGGCCTTGAATTGACCAGGGCAATTGCATCAAAACCCTATAAGAATGAAATAGTTATGAGAAAGGTCAAAGGCTTGTACTTTTTCGCAAAGCTGTGTAGTTTTCTGTCTTTTTGGAGTGGCGATGGAGACAGAAAAGCCTGTGAGTCTTGCCGAAGCGTTCTC
>CAMBGJ010000248.1 GCA_945865805.1 Bordetella parapertussis | reverse complement strand
CGATGGCATGGAACATCAAAAGGATGGCGGTATTGGCGGCATAAACGATCAGGGAAGCGTGCGTACGCACTAAAACGAGCGCGCAGCCCGCCCAATCCCTCCATTTTTGTACCGCGTTCAAATTGCATGGCCGCTATGACGCGTGATTTAAATGAAAGTCCGACAGGCTGCTAGGTATCGACAACACGCATTAGTAGCGATCCTTTCGATCACGTTAGCCTGTGGTTTTGGCGCCCTTGGCCAGTCCGGACAACTGCGCCAGTTCTGGCACGGGCATGATCAGGACAACGTTTCCTTTAGGAATGAATACGAATTCCTGACCGGCTTTCCAGTGCTGCTCGTCGCGCACGGCCTTGGGGATGGATATCTGGTATTTCCTTGAGAGCGTGGCGATCGCTGTCGTATTCGTACCCTGAATTGATCGATTGGAGACGAGTAAGCGTATAGCAAACGATCAGGGTCGGTTGGCTGCGCCGAAAATCATTGCCAACCTATCAACTAGCGTCTTCCAGTATCCCGCTGATGGCCCGCTCCAGATGCCGTAGCGTGCTGCACTCGGTGAGCAGGTTGCAAAACGGCGCGTAGCGGAGCATGTCGGAGTCGCCGGTGCCCCACATAGTGCGGTACTCGGGGTTGAGCCAGATGATGCGCCTGGATCGTTGCGCGAGGCGCGAGAGAATTTCGGTGCGTGGATCGTTGTGGTTGCCGCGTGCGTCGCCCAGAATGATGATGGTGGTTTTGTTGGTGACGTACTGCATCCAGCCGTCCTCGAAATCGGCGAAGGCGTTGCCATAGTTCGACGAGCCGTAGCCGATGGCTTCCATGATCTTGCCGATGGCCTGTTCGACGGGTTCTTTTTCGAGGATGTCGCTGACTTCGATCAACGAGCCGGCGTAGGCGTACGAACGAATGTCCGACAGCGCTTCGTTCAACGCGTACAAAAAAATCAGCAGAAACTGCGCCATCGCGGCGACCGAGCCGGAGACATCGCACAGCACCATCACACGCGGCTTTTCGATGCGCTTTTGCTTCCACACCGTTACGAAGGGTATGCCATCCCAGCCCATGTTTTTACGCAGAGTGCGGCGCACATCGAGTTGGCCACGCAAGCGGCGGCGGCGCGTTTTGGCATGGCGTGCGGCGAGTTTTTTCGCCATTTGCCGCACCAGTATGCGCATGCGATCCATGTCGCGGCGGTCGATGTTGGATAAACGCGCGGATAGCAGCAGCTCCTCGCGGAACTGCTCGCTTTCGCCGCGCGCGTAGAGCAGCATGTTGCGTTCGACGAGATCGCGCACGGATTCGCGCAGGCGCGCGATGCGGCTTTCCAGCAGCGCGGCGTGATCCTGATCCGGCTGTGCGCCACTGCCGCGCAGCGCTTCGATTTTGGTTTCCACCTCGCGCAGCCCCATGCGTACCAGGATGCGGCGGGTGTAGAGATTCTTCTGCGTAAAAAAGCGGATGTTCTGGATGCCGGCGTCGCGGCCGGCCGCTTCCATCGCGGTGGCAAGACCGGCGCGGTCGTCTGCGGTGAGCAGCTCGCTTAGTGCGTTGCCCTCGCTGAGGGGAGGGCCATCTGCTGCATCATCGCTGTCTTGTTCATCGTGTGCTTTGCCGGTCAGCGCTTCGTGGCGGAAGTAGAGTTCGAACGCGTCGTGATACAGCGCCTTTTCATCCGGGGTTTTTGCCAGCACCAGGCCAAGGGTGTCTTTGAGTGCGGCGCGGTCGGCGTAGCCGATGACATCCAGCGCGCGCGCGGCATCGATGCCTTCGGACGCGGAGATGCGTAAGCCCGCGCCGCGCGCCACTTGCAGGAAGCGGCGCAACGGTTCGCTGGCCGCCGATGGCGGGGCAATGTCCACGCTATCAGGCATCAGTCGATGCCGGCCTCGTGCCGCGCCTTTTGCGTCAAGCCAGCGAGTTGTTTGCCGGCGGCCTCGATGTCGGCCTCGAATTTGAGTAGTACGTTTAACGTATCGCGCACGATGGTGACATCCAGTACCGCAGTGTGCAGCAGCACCATGACTTTCGCCCAGTCGATGGTTTCGCTCACCGACGGCAGCTTTTTGAGATCCAATGAACGCAACTGCTGCACAAAGCTCACCAGTTGCTTTAACAGACGCGCGTCGATGCCCGGCACGCGCGAGGCGATGATGCGTGCTTCAAGTTTTTCATCCGGGAAGCCAATGTGCAGGTGCAGACAGCGGCGCTTCAAGGCGTCGCCCAGGTCGCGCGTGGAGTTGGAGGTGAGCAGCACGATGGGCGGCGTTGTTGCCGAAACAGTGCCGATTTCCGGCACGGTGACCTGGTAGTCAGAGAGGATTTCCAGCAGAAAGGCCTCGAATTCCTGATCCGATTTATCGATTTCGTCGATCAGCAGTACCGCGCCGCCGGGCTGCTCCAGCGCGCGCAGCAGCGGGCGTGGTTCGAGAAAATTACGCGAAAAGAAAATGTCGCCAAACGCATGCAGCTTGTCGAGCGCGCCGGCCAGATTATCGGTTTCGCCGATGACCGAGCCGATTTTCTCCTTGAGAATTTGCGTGTAGAGCAGTTGCTTGCCGTATTTCCATTCATACAGCGCCTTGGATTCATCCAGCCCTTCGTAGCACTGCATGCGGATCAGCGGCAGCTTGAGCCAGGCTGCCACAGACTTGGCGAGCTCGGTCTTGCCGACCCCGGCGGGGCCTTCGACCAGAATCGGTTTTTGCAAATGGTGCGCGAGATAGATCGCGGTGGAAATCTGGCGGCTGGCGATGTAGCCTGCGGCACCCAGGCAGGCGTCGACTTCTTCGATGGATTGCAGGGCTTGGGCGGGAGCGTGGGTGGTTTCGGCTTGCATGAATGATCTGGCTTTCTGGCGTGTGAACGGGTTGTGTGCGGGCGCAGGCGGGTGTGTAGCACACGCTATCCGGTGATAGCGCTGCGGTAGATTATAAAAAAGTCAATAAAAACAAATGCTTACATAAAATAAGGGCAGGGCGCAGCAGGATCAATTGATTTGCGCGCCGGTTACCTTGACCACCTTTGCCCATTTATCGAGATCCGCTGTGATCAGCTTTACCATATCTTGCGGTGTGCGGGCGAGCGCATCGACGCCTTGATCGAAAAGCTTGGCTTTGATATCGGATTGCGCTAGCACCGTGCCCGCTTCCCGGTGCAAGCGGTTCACAATGTCAGCGGGCGTGTTGGCGGGCGCAAATAGCGCGTACCACAGGTCGGCGGAAAAACCCGCCACGGTTTCGGCGATGGCGGGCACCTCGGGCAGCGCAGCAGAGCGCTTGGCACCTGTGACCGCAATCGCGCGCAGGCGCTCGCTGCGGATATGCTGAATCACGGTGAGCGCGGAGGCGAACGACAGTACGATTTGCCCGCCGATCAAGTCAGTCACCACCAGCGAAGTGCCTTTGTACGGCACATGCACCAGCGACGTGCCGGTCATCGATCCGAGCAGCGCGCCCGCCAGATGCCCCAGCGAGCCGTTGCCCGACGAGCCGTTGGTCAATTCATTCGGTTTCGCGCGCGCCAGCGCGAGCAAATCCTTGGTGCTGCGCACTGGCAGCGACGGATGCACCACCAGGATCAGCGGACTGACGCCGACTTGCGTGACCGGCGCGAGGTCTTTCGCCACGTCGAACGGCATCTTGCGATACAGATGCGGATTGATGGTGATGGCGTTGGGCAGCATGATCAGGGTGTAACCGTCGGACGGCGATTTCACCACCAGTTCGGTGCCGACGATGGTGTTGGCACCGGGCCGGTTTTCCACCACCACCTGTTGACCCAGGCGTGGCGTCAGCGCCGCCGCCAGGATGCGCGACAGCGTGTCGTTGCCGCCGCCGGGGGCGAATGGCGAAATAATGCGTACCGGCTTTACCGGCCATGCCGGGGTGGATTGTGCCGCTGCTGGCGTGGTAGACAGGGCCAATAACAACAGGGGCCAAGCAGTGTACGAAGTGGTGCACGAAGCGGTGGAAGTCGCGGGGGGCATTATCAACAGACAAAGGCGTGAAAGAAATTATTACAAGGTGATGAAATCACGAAACGGACTATTCCGGCGATGCGAACTGACGAATAGGGTTGCATTGTTTCGCAAAGTGTAGAGAATATAGCGCGTTTTGCTCAGCGTGTTACATCTACGCGCATCGCATCACTCACATTGCCGCCAACAGGAATCCGCCTAAAAATGAGCCACCCCGAGAATTCGCCCCCACGCACCCATCAGCGCAGAAGGAGCGATTCGCTGCGACCGCTGCCGCGCTGGATATTCATGAGCCGCTGGTTGCAGGCGCCCTTGTATATCGGCCTGATCGCGGCGCAGGCATTGTATGTCTGGCAGTTCTGGCGCGAATTGATGCACCTGATTCATGAGATGACCGCCAACAACATCACCGAGGCGCAGATCATGCTGATCGTGCTGGGCCTGATCGACGTGGTGATGATTTCCAACCTGCTGGTGATGGTGATCGTGGGCGGATGGGAGACTTTCGTGTCGCGGCTGGATCTGAAAGATCACCCGGATCAGCCGGAATGGCTTTCCAGCGTGAATGCCGGTGTGCTCAAGGTGAAACTCGCCACGGCCATCATCGGCATCTCGTCCATCCACCTGTTGCAGACGTTTATTAATGCCGCCAAGCTGGATGAAAAACCCAAGATGTGGCAGACGATCATTCACCTCACCTTTGTGTTATCGGCGGTGGCGATTGCCTTCACCGAACGCCTGACGCATCCGCCGGGCGACCACTGAGAATCGTGGGAGGATGGTAGAAATAGACCCGGTGCCGCCGGGTTTATTTTTTCAGCGACTGCAGTTGCGTTTGCAGACTCAGATGCAGCGCGGCAGCTTCGCTCATGCTTTCGGCCATCATGTGTGCGATTTCGGTGATGCGCGCATTGCCAGCGGCCCCGGCGTTAGCCTGTTCCTGGATTTCTTCCACCAGCCCGGTCAGCCAAGACAGCCGGTCGCCCAGATCGGCGAGCGTGGTTTCGTAAGCCGGTGCGCTGGCGGTAGTTATCAATGCCGTCTCGACCGGGATCGCCATCGTCATGAATCCGGCTTCGGCGGGCGCGTCGGTCGGCGCGGTTGCCCCAGGCGCTGTATCGGTGGCCGCATCCGCGACCGGCAACTGCACGGACATTAATTCCGCAGGCTCAGCTTGCGGTGATGGCAGTGGCGTCTCGGCCACGGGGACTGCTTCGGGTGCTGCAGTAGCAACAGGGGCCGCGGGTGCGCGCGTGGCGACGGGCGTAGCAACCGGCGTTTCGCCGCGCAAGGTACGCGCGCGTTTTTGGATCGCGCTGGCGTCGATGTCGGGCGAGTCTTCACCTTGCAGCGCGTGCGCCCACTCGAACAGCACGTCGCGCGCATCGGCGCACAGGTTAAGCAGTTCGGGCGTGGCGGACAGCCCTTGCGCCAGCCAGTGATTCATCACCTGTTCCAGTTCCCAGCCGCATTCGCCGAACGCATTGAGGCCCACCATACGTGCGCTACCCTTCAACGTGTGAAACGCACGGCGGATGTTGATCAGCGCATCGCCGCCGCCACTGTCGCCGCGTGCCTGCGCGATGCTGGTTTCCATCGCCGTCAGCACTTCGTTGGCTTCCTCGAGGAAGATTTCGAGCATCTCGCGGTCGGCGGCGGGGGCCGTGGCTTTGACCGGGGCGGCCGCAGGGGCCGCCGGTACTGCTGCCACTGCTGCCACTGCTGCCACTGCTGCCACTGCTGCTGCGGGTAGGGCCACGGCAATTTTTTGCGAGCGCTCCAGCAGTGATTCAAAGCCTGCCTGATTTTCGTAACGCGCAAAGAAAATATTGATCGCGCGTTCGGCGGGCTCCTTGCCGTGCAAACACGGTTCCAGGTAAAAGCCGAGGCTGCCCAGGCCTTCGGCCAGCCATTCAATGTAGTGCGGTGTGTTTTCGTCGGGCGTGCCAGCGCAGCGTTCCAGCAGTTTCTGACAGGCGTCGGCCAGCCGCGCAGCGCGTTTTTGATTGGAGACGGTAAACACCCCGTGCACCTGACGCATCGCGCCTTTTAGCGGCGTGAGCGCAGCGCGTTTGGCGGCATCATCGGCGGGGCCACCGGCGTAGGCTTCCACGGCTTTTTCGACCTGCTGCAGACTTTTGATGATTTCTCGTGCGGTGGCGATACGCAGTTTTTCGTCGTTGGCCTTTTGCACGATATCGGCGCGCAGGCCCGTCGGCGTGCTGGTGGCGATTTTGCCGGCGACGGCTTCGGCGAGCCACGCTTTCATGATCGACACCTGCTGTTCGAGATCGGGCGGCAGGTTGTTGAAATGATGAACGATGCTTTCGGCCATCAACAGGGCCGAGGCCATTTCCAGCGACATCACCTGGCCGTCGAGCGGATAGGGGTCGGGCAATTGTTGCGTCGAAGCGTTGATCGAAAGCAGCAGTTGCAGCAGATGCACGTTGCCCAGCTCGCGCGCTTTTTGCGTCAGCGGCGCGAGCAGTTCGCGATAACGGCCCAGGCGTTTGGGTTCGCCCGCGACGTATTCAGTCCACACTTCCTTGATGTTTTCGAGCCGCGCGCGGGCGTCGTCGAGTTGCGGCTTGTGGGTGTCTGCGGCACCTGTGGCGGCGGGCCCATCGAGCATCACACGGGTGAGATTGAGTAACTGCTGCGCCTCGCGCAGACGCGGCGTCGCCTGGCGGCAACTGGCGATGGCGTAATACACATCGCGTTGCGCGGGGGCGGTGTCGGCGGTGCCCTTGGCGGCCAGATCGCGCAACAGAAAATCGATGCGGCTTAACACCGGTTTGACGCGTGCCAGCCACTCGGCGGCTTTGGGGTCGGGCAGCAGTTCCATCACCGCCTCAGTGAGGCCGACCGAGGCCCACCACACGCCGCGCGGTTCGGGCACTTGCGCTGCGATCTGATGCAGTTGATCGAGCTCGTCGCGCATTTGCTTCAGGCCATCGGGCTGCGCGCTGTTTTTCAGCCAGTTGAGCAGGCCGCGCTGGTAGCGCACGCGCAGGTCTTTGACCAGCGGCGGCAGAATCGCCGGGGTGATGGCACGTGGGTTCGGGTGCGCCGGCGCGTTATCAATCAGGTCGGGGAAAAACAGATCTTTTTCCGAGGCAGCATCGTTGCCGGCGATTTTGGCGAGCTCGCGGTAGAGCGTAATCAACTGCGCAGGCTGATAGACGCCGCCGCCCGCCACATCGTTGACAAATTCACGCATGCGCGCGGCGGCGCTGCCCACGGCGATCACTTCGGCCTTGTCGGCGGGCGAGCTGCGCAAGGCGGCGCGCAGTGCAGCTTCGATTTCCGCGCACACCCGCGCGGCACCGGGATATTGCACCATGCGCAAGGCACCACCGGCCTGATGCAATTGCGCGATGCAGGGCGTAAGGGCGGCGTTTTCAGCGCCCGTGCCGTGCCGCGCGGTGGTGTCGGTCACCTGGCACAGGGCGATTTCTATCTGCTGGCGTACGATTGCCAGCAGGCTGGCGCGATCGGTGGCGGGTTGGCTCATGATTTACCCGCTGGTTGCAATTGTGCATTGACGGCGGCCAGCAAGCCGTCGCGCGTGAACGGTTTGGTGAGGTACTGGTCAGAGCCCGCGATGCGACCGCGCGCGCGGTCGAATACGCCATCTTTGCTGGAGAGCATGATCACCGGCGTTTTTCCGTAGGCGGGATGCTGCTTGACGATCTGGCACATCTGGTAGCCGTCGAGCTTGGGCATCATGATATCTACTAGCCCGAATGTTGCATAAACAATCCTCTCTCAAGCGTTTGACATCATGTGGAATTGAAATCGCTGCATTTGAGAACGACAAGCGCAGTCTACCCTACCCATTAAGTCGGAAGGCGGCGGCGGGTTGGGCAGCAGGGCAATTGCATC
>CAMBGJ010000247.1 GCA_945865805.1 Bordetella parapertussis | reverse complement strand
GTTGCCGAAAGAGGTGTTGAGCAAACTGCACGGCGCTATCGTCACCGCCCTGCGCGCACCGGAGCTCGTCAAGCGGCTGGCGGAGGACGGCTCCAACGTGGTCGCCAATACGCCCGATGAATTTCGCACGATCATCCGCAACGAAACCGCGAAGTGGACAAAAATCGTGAAGGCGGCCGGTATCCCGATGCAATAGCCCCGACCGCGCGCAAGCTACTCCGACTGCCCCTCAATATTGAGCATTTTGTTCGAGCGCAGCACGACTTTTTCCGCCTTCAGCGCCGCCACCTCGGCGGGTGTGTAACCGATCGAGGCCAGTATCGTATCGGTATGTTCACCGAGGAATGCCGGCTGCTTGGCGGCCTCGAAATCCTCTGTGCCGCCCATCGCGAATGGCAGCTTGGGCACCTTGAGCTGCTTGTCGCCCACCTTTAGCTGCATCCAACGCCCCGCTTCCCCCATGTGCTTGTCCGCCAGGATATCCAGCGGCGTGCCCACCGGCGCGTAAGGCACCAGTGCCTTGTAAAGCCGCGCGGTAATGTCATCGTAGGTCAGCAACTGCGTGGCGGCTGTGATGCGTTCGGCGATGCGCCACTTTTCGGCGGTACGCTTGCGGTTGGTGTTGAATTCCGCCGAATTCTTCCAGTCGTCAAAGCCCAGCACGTCGCACAGCCCTACCCAATGGCGATTGCCGGTCACGGCGATGAAAACCGGTTTGCCGCCCTTGGTGGGGAACAGTTGATACACGCCCCAGCCCATCGCCTTGCCCATGCCACTGGTTTGTTCGCCGCGTGGCGGCGGATTCTTGCCGCTCAACTGCGCGCCAGTAATGTACTGGCTGATCCAGAACACCACGGTTTCATACAGACCGGCTTCGATGCAATCACCGACACCCGTTTGCTCGCGCCGGTAGAGCGCGGCGAGTATGCCCATCACGCCGTAAGTGGCTGCGCCGATATCCGTGATCGACGCACCCGCGCGCATGGGCTTGCCTTCAAACCCCGTTAAATAGGCGATGCCGCCGGCCATCTGCGCGAGTTCGTCCAGAAACGGCCGGTCACCATACGGCCCCGGCAAGAACCCTTTGACCGAGCAATAAATAATGCGCGGATTGATCTTGCTGCCCCAGCTGTAGTCGAGACCCAGGCGTTGCAATGCACCCGGCGCAAAATTGTCGAGCACAATGTCTGATTGCTTCACCAGCTTCTCGAAGATCGCCTTGCCCTTGGCCTGACGCAGATCGAGCGCAAGGAACTGCTTATTGCGGTTGTAGGTATAAAACGTGTTGCCTTCGTTGGCCTGACTGCGTGCGGTGTCGCCGGTGGACGGATGTTCGACCTTGATCACATCCGCGCCGAGGTCGCCCAGCATCATGCCGCCGCTGGGGCCGGCCACAATGTGACTTAATTCAAGCACACGCACGCCCTTTAACGGTAGCGCCTGTTTCTGAACTGCTGCATTTCCCATGGTGGATTCCTGATGACGATTTGTAAGCGCGCAAGAGCATAGTCCGGCTTCGGTCGTGGACGCAAGCACCCCGCCTGCCGCTCGCCGACAGTTGACCGCAATCCGGTGTGGGACTACATTGCCGCAGTGCATCTCATACTGCAACTTCAGCGAGGGAGGTCCAAATGACTGCCAGACCCCAAATTGCGTTTGACGTGAAGCCACTGACCGGCGGCCTCGGTGCGGAAATCTTCGGTATCGACTTGGCCCAGCCGCTCGACGCCGAAGGCTTTGGCGCCATCAATCAGGTGCTGCTGGATCACGGCGTGATTTTTTTCCGCGAGCAGAAAATCACCCCGGCGCAGCAGATGGCCTTTGCCCTGCACTGGGGCAGCGTGCACCTGCATCCGCACATGGTGTGTTTGCCGGAACAGGCGGGCGTGATCGAAATCCTGAAAAAAGAAACCGACACCACCGTCTTTGGCCAGAACTGGCACACCGACCAGATGTTCACGCCGACACCAGCACGCGTCACCCTGCTCTACGCCAAGGAAGTGCCGCCGGTCGGCGGCGACACCCTGTATGCCAATCTTTACATGGCCTACGACACGTTATCCGACGGCATGAAAGCGGTGATCGCCAATCTGCGCACGGTGAACCTCTACAACAAAAAGAAAAAGCGCCCCGCCGCCATGACGCCCACCGCGCCGGAGCAAGATGCGGAACCCGCCGAGCATCCACTGGTGCGCACACACCCGGAAACCGGCAAAAAAGCGCTGTATCTGTGCAACCCCGGCATCACGCGTCACATCGCCGGCATGAGCGAGGAAGAAAGCCAGCCGCTGCTGAAATACCTGCTGGATCACGCCACGCGCCCCGAGTTCACCTGCCGTTTCCGCTGGCAGGTGGGCTCGCTCGCGGTGTGGGATAACCGCCGCGCACTGCACTATCCGGTGAATGATTATTACGGCTACCGTAGAGTCATGCATCGCATCACCATTGAAGGCGAACACACTTATTAACCGATTGCGCACTGAGAAAAACACCATGGATACCATCGAGCAAGTCACCGCAAACACCGTGCAAAAAGGCATGAGGCTGCAAAAATCGTTTGTCAGCAACACGCCGTATTCACCGGGCCGCCGTTCGTTCTTTAAATACCGCGATCTCGGCATCGAGGGCGCCACCGGCGGACGCATGCGCGCGTATCAAAACAGCTCCATCGTGGGCATGACGGAGCCCACCGGCTGGCACTATCACATCTGCGAAATGCAGTTTGTCTATGTGCTCAAGGGCGAGCTGATCATCGAATTCGAGGACGGCACTGTCGGCACCTTCAAAGCGGGTGACGCGTTCTTCGTGCCCGGCGGCGTGCGCCACAATGAGATTTACGTGTCTGCGGACAAAGAGGCGCTCGAGGTTTCCGTGCCCGGCAAAATCGAAACCGTCAACGTCGAACGCCCGGCGCATTTGCCGGAAAAACTGCGTGCCGTCAGCAACGAAAACCCCTAGGCGGCATATGCGTTTGAGCGTAATGCCAGGCACACTGTTTGCGACCGCATTGCTTTTCTCCGGCACGACGTGGGCGCAGGGATTTCCCGTCAAACCCGTACGGTTGATCGTTCCCTTTGCCGCAGGCGGCCCCGGCGATAGCGTGGCGCGCTTCATTGCGCCGGGCCTGTCGGAAATCTGGGGACACCAGGTCGTCATCGACAACCGCGGGGGCGCCAACAGTATCGTCGGCAGTGAAGTCGCCGCGCGCGCCGCGCCGGATGGCTACACGCTGGTGCTGCCTTCGGCGGGCTTCACCATCAACGTCACGCTCTATCCCAAATTACCGTTTGACGCGATCCGCGATTTCACGCCCGTCTCCACCGTCACCTTCGGCCCCAGCATGCTGGTCACGCACCCTTCGCTGCCGGTGCGTAACCTCAAAGACCTGGTCGCACTCGCCAAGGCCAAGCCGCGCACGTTAACCTATGGCTCGTCGGGCTCTGGCGCGCCCAGCAGCCATCTCGGCATGGAGTTGCTGAAAGTCACCGCAGGCGTCGACATCATCCACGTGCCCTACAAGAGCATGGCGCCCGCATTAGTGGATATGCTGGGCGGACAAATTCAAATGGCCATGCCCACCATCAACGTCACGCTGCAACACACCCGCGCGGGACGCCTGCGCGCGATCGGCGTCACCTCGCTGCAACGCTCACCCGCCGCGCCCGACGTGCCACCGCTGGCCGATCAAGGCATGCCGGGTTACGAAGCCAACAACTGGTACGCGCTCTTCGCGCCCGCCGGCTTGCCCACGCCGATCGCGGACAAAATCTACGGCGATGTGACCAAACTGCTGCAATCGCCAGAGCTACGCGACCGCTTTGCTGCGGCGGGTATGGAAGCGCGCAGCATGCCGCCGGTTGAGTTCGCGGCGTTTGTGAAACGTGAGATTGCGAAGTGGGGGAAGGTGGTTAAGGCATCGGGGGCGAAGGCGGAGTGAAGGGGACGATTTTCGTTACAACGCACTTAACCGGCAACACGTAAGACGACAATAAGCCTGTCCTGAGCTTGTCGAAGGGCGAAGCGCATTGCGCCGAATGTGTTGGTGCCCCGTGCAGCCATCCGGCGCAATAGAGATTGCGCCCTACGATACTGGAACTTGCGTCGGCATACAATTGTCCATACAATAGCAACGTGCGATACGAATGGGATCCCCACAAAGCCGAGGCCAACCGTAGAAGCATGGCGTCAGCTTTGCCGACGCTATATCCGTACTGGAGGACGACTTTGCGTTGACGCAAGAGGATTCCGATGCCGCAGGCGAACAACGCTACGTGACGCTCGGAATCAATGCCGCAAGCACACTTTTAGTCGTGGTCTATAAATATCGCGAACCCGACATCGTTCGTTTGATCTCGGCATGGAAGGCCAATAAAGCCCAAAGGACTCAATATGAAAAGCGCCGCCGCTGAACCGTATCGCACCATTGATTTTTCCGACGCAAAGCGCGGAGCCGTAGTTAAAGCTGAACCGGGCAAGACCAAAATTTCGATTCGTTTCGACAATGCGATCCTGGATTACTTCCGCACACGAGTGGAGCAGTCTGGCGGCGGAAATTATCAAACGTTGATCAACGATGCTTTGCTCGCTCAAATCCACCAAAAAACCATGCTGGATGCGGTTCGGCAGGTAGTTAAAGAAGAGCTTTCCGTGACGCGAGAAAAACGAAGCGCAGACGCCATATCAAAGCGAACGCGCTTAAAGCGTGCGGCTTAGGCGGTACGTAAACGCGCGAAATGGCTGGCATTTCTCAAAGGCATTCCTCATTGCGGACGCCACAACGATCATCACACATGCGCCACCAGCCATGCATTACCTTTCACAGCGTGGGATAATTCCCTAAATAATCCGCTGCCAGCCCAGAATGTAGCTTGCGCGGCATCGCCACTAGAACCAACGTAACGGAGCGCCAACCATGAACTTTGCCTATACCCCGGAACAGGAAGCGCTGCGCCAGGAAGTGCTCGACTTCATCGCCAAGGAATTCACGCCGGAAGTGTATGCAGAGATGGAGGAGCATAACGAGGGGCGTCCGTATCACCGCACCGCCATCAACACGCCGCACTTCAGCCAGTTCTTTCAGAAAATCGCCGATCGCGGCTGGGTGGGCATCAGCTACCCGAAGGAATACGGCGGGCAAGGTGGCGACCGCATTTCGCAATACGTCGTCGAGGAAGAGTTTTACCGCATCAATATTTCGATTTCGCTGGGCGGCAGTGGCGCGCCCGCGATCATGGCGGCCGGCACGGAAGAACAAAAGCACCATTTCATTCCCAAGTTGATCACCGGCGAAATCATGTTCGCGCAGGGCTTTACCGAGCCGCGCGGCGGTGCCGACCTGGCCTCGCTGCAATGCCGCGCGATACGCGAAGGCGACGATTACGTCATCAACGGGCAAAAGATTTACACCTCGAATGCCGAAACGGCCACGCACATTTATCTGATGGCGCGCACCAACCGCGACGTGCCCAAGCACGAGGGGATTTCGATTTTCCTGATCCCGATGGATACCCCCGGCATCACCATCCGTCCGCTGTGGACGATCCAGAACAACCCGCGCCCGCCGCAGACCACCACCTACGGCCACGCGCGCACCAACGAAACGTTTTACGACAACGTGCGCGTGCATAAATCCACACTGCTGGGCGAGGAAAACAAAGGCTGGCGCGTAGGCTCGATGGGGCTGAACCTCGACCGCGTGGGCGCCGCGCGTTATCTGATTTCCGTGCGGCGGGACGAAGACATCGTCAACTACGTCAAGAGCACACGCGACATGGGCGACTATTGCCCCGCCAACGACGAAGCCATGCGCGACAAAATCGCCGAGCTATGGACGGAAGCGCAGGTGTGCCGCCTGATGACCATGCGCAGCATGTCGATAGTCGAACGCGGCGGCAAGTTCACCTACGAAGGCTCTGCTGAAAAAGTGTGGGCACCCGAACACGGCGTGCGCACCACCGAAGCCATCACACAAATGCTCGGCAGCTATGGCCAATTGCTCAACGGTTCGAATCACGCGGTGCGCAGCGGCCTGTTTGCGCATAACGTCATGGGGTCGTTTCAGTCGGGCATTAATCACGGCAGCGTGCAGGTGATGCGTGATCAGGTGGCGCGGCGCGGGTTGGAGATGCCGCGGGCTCGGCGCGGGTAATGCTTTTGAAGTTACGCCATCTCAGCTGCGAATAAACTGCGCGCAAGCAAAGCACGCACCATCAATCCTGTCATTCCCGCGCAGGCGGGAATCAATAACACAGTGCCATAGGGCATTCCCTATGGATTCCCGCCTGCGCGGGAATGACAGTATTGCTTTGCAGTGCGCATTAGCCGATCCGATTAATTCAATAAAATCAAATACTTACGTTATTACGTAAAATTAAGTCTCAACCCCGGCTCCGGCCACTGCATCACGCCCAGCTTGCCGCTGTCCGACAACGTGATGTAGGCCGTTCGCATATCCGCGCTGCCAAAACAAATATTGGTGGGGTAGCGATCCGGCATTTTTACGGCGCGCACCACGTCGCCTGCCGGGGACAGTTCGGTGATGTAGCCGGTAGTTAATGTCGCCACCGCGATATTGCCGCTGGCCATGACCGCCAGACTATCGAAGCGCGCGTTGCCACCCAGACCCGCGATGGCGCGTCCGCTGTGCGGCGCGAATTCGCTCTTGGGTTTTAACTGCCCCGGACCGCGCACCTCGAACGCCCACAGACGCGCGCCTTCGGTATCGGCGACATACAACGTCTTGCCATCGGGCGACAGCCCGCAACCATTGGCGCTTAGAATGGGATACGCCAGCGTCACGATCTTCGAGCCATCCGGCAGCGCATAGTAAAGGCCGCCGTGATCACGATGACGCGCGTAACGCTTGCCGAGGTCGGTGAAATAAAACCCACCTTCATTGTCGAACACCAGATCGTTGGGCGCCGACAACAGATGGCCATCCACTTCCTTATAGAGCAGCGTCGCCTCGCCGGTTTTCGGGTGGATGCGCTGCACCGAGCCGTACTGATAATCCGGATGCGGCGCGACGCCCATGGAGTGGCCCTCAACATAGCGGCTGCCGCCGTTGTTGCACATGTAAAAGTAGCCGTCCGGCCCGATGGCGAGACCATTAGGGCCGCCGCCGCAATCGGAAAACACGCTCACTTTGCCGTCTGCCGTCACGCGTGAACAGCGGCCATTGCGAATCTCGGTCAGCACCACCGAGCCGTCGGCACACACTATCGGGCCTTCGGGGAAACCCAGACCAGTTGCCAGTATTTTTACTTCATCCATGGTTTGTTCTCTTGTTTGAAAAATATTTCAGTGGGCAGCACTCTGCCACCACGCCTCAATCAATACGAATATTCGCCGATTTGATCACCTTCAGATACAGCGCGATTTCCGATTTGAGCATCGCGCCGAACTGCTCCGGCGTGGAGATCATGGTGGTGGTGCCGAGCGCATCCAGCCTTTCCTTGATCGCCGGCAACGTCAGCATCACGCCAATTTCCGCGGACAGTTTGTCGAGTATCGGCTTGGGCGTGCCGCCGGGTGCCATCACGGCATTCCAGGTTTTGACATCGAAGGTCGGCAGACCCGCTTCGGCGAAGGTCGGCATGTTGGGCAATGCCGGCACGCGGTTGGCGCCGGTCACGGCGATGGATTTCAGCTTGCCGCCCTTGACGTGATTGACGATGTTCACCGGCACCGAAAAAAACATCTGCACCTGTCCGCCGATCAGATCGATCATCGCCGGTCCCGCGCCTTTGTACGGGATGTGCTGCGTTTTCACGCCAGCGATCAGGTTGAACAATTCACCCGACAGATGCGTCGGCCCACCCGCGCCCGACGAGGCAAAATTAAGCTGGCCGGGGCGCGCTTTGGTA
>CAMBGJ010000246.1 GCA_945865805.1 Bordetella parapertussis | reverse complement strand
GCTTGATCGCGGCGTTCGGCAACGCGGGCGGCATTGAGCTCAAAACCAATGTGCTGCCGTTTATTTTGCGTGGCGTGCGTTTGATCGGTGTGGATTCGGCGGCCACGCCCATGCCGCTACGGCGCAAGGTGTGGCAGCGGCTGGCGACCGACTTAAAGCCACGTCACCTCACCGACATCGCCAAACTCATCACACTGGATGATCTGGGTGCATACTTCGGCAACATGCTTAAGGGCGGCATCCGCGGCAGGGCGGTGGTCAGGCTTTCGTAAGGGCCCTCGGTCGATAATGCCGGGCAAAACAATCACGGGGAGGATTCATGGGCGCGTATCAGGAATTCCACAAACGTTCGCTCGATCAACGTGATGCATTCTGGGCCGAACAAGCCGCGCTGATCGATTGGCACCAGCCGCACACCCAGGTTTGCGATTTCAGCCGTCCGCCATTCGCCCGATGGTTCGTGGGTGGCGAAACCAACTTGTGTCACAACGCGATTGATCGTCATCTCGCCACGCGCGGCGATCAAAAAGCGCTGATCTACATTTCGACCGAAACCGGCGTCGAAAAAACCTACACCTACCGCGAGCTTTACAAGGAAGTGAATCGCGCGGCAGGCATGTTGCACACGCTGGGTGTGGGCAAGGGCGACCGCGTGTTGATTTACATGCCGATGATCGCCGAAGCGGTGTTCGCCATGCTGGCCTGCGCGCGCGTGGGCGCCATACACTCCGTGGTATTTGGCGGCTTTGCCGCAGCGAGTCTTGCCACGCGTATCGACGATGCCCAGCCCGCGCTGATGATCACCGCCGATGCCGGCATGCGTGGCGGGCGCGCCATCCACTATAAACCGCTGGTGGACGAGGCGATGCGCCTGGCGAAACATCCGCCGCGCAATTTGATCGTGGTTAACCGTGGCATCGACAAGGAATACACACCAGTTGCGGGGCGTGATCTTGACTATGCCACGTTGCGCAAGGCGCACGCCGAAGTCAACACGCCTGTGACGTGGCTCGAATCGAGCGAGCCGTCCTATATTTTGTATACCTCCGGCACCACGGGCCGCCCGAAGGGTGTGCAGCGCGACACCGGCGGCTATGCCGTGGCGCTGGCGGCGTCGATGAAACATATCTACTGTGGCAACGCGGGCGAAGCCATGTTTACCACCTCGGACATCGGCTGGGTGGTGGGGCATTCGTACATTGTTTACGCGCCGCTGATCGCGGGCATGACCACCATTTTGTATGAGGGCCTGCCGATCCGGCCTGATGCAGGTATCTGGTGGAAAATCGTTGAAGAGCATAAAGTCGCGGTGATGTTTTCCTCACCGACGGCGGCGCGTGTGCTGAAAAAGCAGGATCCGGCGTACCTCAAGAAATACGATCTGTCGTCGTTGCGCCACGTGTTTCTCGCGGGCGAGCCGTTGGACGAACCCACGCATCAATGGATTTCCGACGCGCTGCAAAAACCCGTGATCGATCATTATTGGCAGACCGAAACCGGATGGCCGATTCTGTCGGCAGTGCATGGCGTGGAAAAAACGCCGCTGAAAATGGGCACGCCGAGTTTTCCGGTGTATGGCTACGATCTGCAAATCCTGCGCGAGTCGGATGCCAGCGTAGCCGGGGCCGGCGAAAAGGGCGTGGTCGCCATCGTGCCGCCGTTGCCACCGGGATGCATGACGACCGTGTGGGGCGACGACGAACGTTTTGTGAATACCTATTTCACCAGTTTTCGCAGCAAGCAGATTTATGCGACCTTCGATTGGGGCATACGCGACAAGGACGGCTATCACTTTATTCTCGGCCGCACCGATGACGTCATCAATGTCGCGGGCCATCGCCTTGGCACGCGCGAAATCGAAGAAGCAGTGCAGTCGCACGCGAACATTGCCGAGGTGGCGGTGGTCGGCGTTGCTGACCCCATCAAAGGCCAGGTCCCGCTTGCATTTGCGGTGGTGAAAGACTCCGCGAAAATCGCCACGCCCGCGTTGTGCGCCGCGCACGAAAAAGAAGTCATGGATGCCGTGGACAAACAACTCGGCGCCATCGGGCGTCCATCGCGGGTGCATTTTGTGACGCTGCTGCCGAAAACGCGCTCCGGTAAACTGCTGCGGCGCTCGATCCAGGCGCTGGCCGAGCGGCGTGATCCGGGGGATCTCACCACGATTGAAGACCCTGCGGCGTTGGAGCAAATCAAGAACGCCTTGGCCGACAGTTAGCGGGTTCTCGCTACGTACGGGACGCACGCGTAGCACGCTGCACTTTATTCCGATTTGTAATTTCTTTGTTGCGCCGGTGGTGCGTGGCTGCGCACGCGCCTATACTCATCAATTGCGGTAGGTTGCTTACCCACTCGCCGCAAATCCCTGATTCAATCTTTTATAGAGGAGTTTGCTATGCCTGATTGGTTAAGTACCCAAGCATTGACGGCTTATGCGCTAAATGCCGGCACCAAGGTATTGGGTGCAATAGCTCTGTGGATTATCGGCGGCATCATTATCAACTTCGTGATCAAGCTATCAACCGCGAGCATGAATTCGCACAAGGTTGATCTGATGTTGATCAAGTACGCGGATTCGTCGATACGCGTGCTGTTGCGTATCGTGCTGGTGATCGCCATTCTGTCGGTGTTCGGTATCGAGACCACCAGTTTCGCGGCCTTGCTGGCGGCGGCCGGCTTGGCGATCGGCGCGGCGTGGTCGGGGTTGTTGTCGAACTTCGCGGCGGGCGCGTTTCTGGTGCTGTTGCGCCCGTTCAAGGTGGGCGACATGATCACTGCGGGCGGCGTCACGGGTGATGTCGAAGAGGTGGGCTTGTTCGTCACCGCGCTCAAAACCGTGGACAATCTGCGTGTGTATGTCGGCAACAGCAAGATTTTTTCCGACAACATCGTCAACTATACCCACAACCCGTACCGACGCGTTGATCTGAAATGCCAGCTCGCGCACACCGTCGATCCGCGCGAAGCGATAGCCAAACTCAAGATGCGCTTGCCGCAGATTGCCAACGTGGTGGCGACACCCGCGCCCGACGTGGAAATACTGGAGTTCAACGCCGCGGGGACGCTGCTGGGCGTGCGTCCGTATTGCCACAACAACGACTACTGGCAGGTGTTTTTCGACACCAACAAGGCGAACCAGGAAGTCGGTGCCACAAACGTGTGGCCGGTACCCGCGCCGCATCAGGTGATGCACCAAAAACAAGCCTGATTTTCGCGGATTTCGTACAGTAAAAAGCCCGGCCCACGTAACGCGGGCCGGGCTTTTTATTGCGAACGGGAACTACCCTTTGAGCTTCACCGGCTTGCCGGTTTCGATGGACGTGGTGATGGCTTCAAAGGCACCGATGGTATTGATAATTTCATCCGGCGTAATGGGGTAGGGCGCTTTGCCCGCCACGGCGTCGGCGAAGTGTTCGATCTCCGCCAGCAGCGAATCGATTTTGGGAAATTCCTTGTGCTCGGTTTTGCCGCCGGAAAGCCGAGTAACGACTTCGGTCTCGCCCAACGCTTCCGCCGAACCCTTGTCGCCGAAAACATGCACACGCCAGTAAACCGGCGAGGGCCGCACCGCGCCTAAAAAGCCACTGACGCCATTGGCAAACTTGAACAGCACGGAAATCGTGTCGAGTGGATTGTGCCCGCTCTGCGTCGAGACGAATTGCGCGTTGACTTCGGCAGTGGGCCCCGCCAGATTGGTGAAGGCATCGAGGATGTGTATGCCGGTGCCGGTCATGCCCGCGCCCGGCGTCTCGCTCGGCAGATCGCGCCACGGGGCAAAGAAGTTGCTCGAGTTCTCGTTGCTGTAGTGGCCTTCGATGTGCAGCACGCGGCCCAGCACGCCGCTGGCGACCACCTCACGCAACGCCACCATGGAGGGCCAAAAGCGTTTGTTTTGCCCCACGCCCACCGGCACGCCGGCTTTTTTGCAGGTGTTGACCATGGCCAGTGCATCGTTGAATTTGAGCGCAAACGGTTTTTCGCAGAACACCGGCTTGCCAGCGGCAGCGACTTGTTCGACCAGTTTGCGATGCGTGGAGTGCGGCGTGGCCAGCCACACCACTTGCACTTGCGGGTCGGCGAGCGCGGCTTCCAGCGTGGTGGAAAGCGTGAAGCCCTTTTCCTTCGCGTAGTCGCGAACGGTATCGGGCTCGAAACTCACGCCATGCACGAAGCGGATTTTTTCGCTCTTGCCTTGCACCGCGTTGACGATGGTTTTACCCCACCAGCCGAGGCCTATGATGGCTGCGTTGATCATGGATGTTCCGGCCGCTTGTTGTAACGGGTTAAAAAATTCAATAAAAACATATAGTTACGTATATTACGTGATGCCTTAAACAGCCGCCACGATTTTTTGCTGCTGCTGCCCCAGGCCCTCGATGCCGAGCGTTACCACATCGCCGGCCTTGAGATAAATCGGGTCGGGCTTCTTACCCATGCCCACGCCGGGCGGGGTGCCGGTGCAGATCACGTCGCCGGGCAACAGCGTCATGTAGTGGCTGCAATACGAAATAATTTTACGCACGCCGAAAATCATCGTGCGGGTGTTGCCCGATTGCATGCGCTGGCCGTTCAGATCGAGCCACATGTCGAGGTTTTGCGGGTCGGTCATTTCGTCGGTGGTCACCAGCCACGGGCCGATGGGGCCGAAGGTGTCGCAGCCCTTGCCTTTGTCCCACTGCGACGATTGCAGTTGAAACGCGCGCTCGGAAACATCGTTCGCCACGCAATAACCGGCAACATAGTTTAGCGAATCTGCCTCGCTGACATACTGCGCCTTGGTGCCGATGACGATGGCCAGTTCGCATTCCCAATCAAGCTTGGTGGCGTTGCGAGGCATCACGGTGTCGTCGTTCGGGCCGCAGATGGAGGTGGTGGCCTTCATGAAAATAATCGGCTCGGTCGGCACCGCCATGCCGGCTTCGGCGGCGTGATCGGAATAGTTCAGCCCGATAGCCACGTATTTGGAGATGCCGGTGAACGGCACGCCGAAACGGAGCGCGCCGGGCTCAACGGGCAGTGTTTCGGGTTTGATCTTGGCGATGCGCGCCAGATTGCGTGGTGACAAGGCTTCGGCATCCAGCGCGCCAGTCACCTTGGACAAGTCGCGTAACTTGCCCTGGCTGTCGATAATGCCGGGTTTTTCGTGTCCGTCTTTTCCGTAGCGGCAAAGTTTCATGAGTGCTCCTGCGTGCAATCAGCGATTAGGGATAAACCACCATTATAAACTTTTGCGCCACGGTGGAATACTCCAATGCTACGACACCACGTCAACGATGGCGCCGGAAGCCGCCGACTGGAATATCGCTTCCAGCGCGGAAATATTTGCGATCATTTGCGACTGCGGCACGGGATACGGCGCGCGGCCTTCCGCAGCATCCGCGAATGCTTCCAGATTGGCGAGCACATTGGGCGCGGGCGCGTATTCGGTCACCGTGCGCTCACCGCCTCGTACAACTTTGGTAAGCACCCAGCCTTCGGGGGCTTCGGGATGTGTTTTGTCGCGCACTTCAACCCAGCCCTTGTTGCAGTAGACCGCGAAGCGGCCGTCAAACGGCGTGGCAAGCACGGCGCTTAACAGGGCGTGGCCGCCTTTCTTGAACGTCACCAGTATCGCCAGCGTATCGCCATTGACGAGCTGACTGCCAAGTTGTTTGACGGAGGCGAACACGCGCTCGGCTTCGCCAAACACGCCGACCGATAAATCCAGCAGGTGTATGCCGGTGGCGGTCATCGGCCCCGCGGGGGCTTCCTTGCCTGACAGGCGCCAGTTATCGGCTGCCAGCGAGAGAAATTTATCTTGGCTGAAATTGGCTTCGATTTGCAACGGCGTTCCCAGCTCACCGGACTGGATGATGCGCATGGCTTCGATGATCGGCGGCTCAAAACGTTTTTCATGGCCGACCGCCAACGCCACCTTGTTGTCGTTCACCGCCTTGATCGCGCGCAACACGTCGGCGCGCGTCATCGACAGCGGCTTCTCGCAAAATACATGCTTACCCGCGTTGGCGGCGGCAACAATCTGATCTGCATGCAGCGTGTGCGGCGTGCACAGCACCACGCCCTGAATCGCGGGATCACGCAGCACGTCATTTAAATCCGCGACCACGGCCACGCCATGTGTGCGCGCAAAATCACCCAGCCCGGCAGCAGCGGCGGTATTGGGTTCTACCACTGTGCTGACGCTGATCTTGCTGCTTTTTTTGAGCTGCGGAACAATGATTTTGCCCCACCATCCCATGCCAGCTACTGCAACATTAAACATCGTTGACTCCCTTATTTTGCATCTATTAAATTACGGAAAATATACGCCCAGGCAAACACTGAAAACATCTACACCGCAAAGACGCAAAGGCGCATAGAACTCCAGCAAAGAAAAGCCGTTCTTTGCGCGACCTTTGCGTCTTTGTGGTGAGGGTCTTTAAAGCCGCTAAAGGGTTATCTTATTTTGCCAGAGCCGCATTCACAGCAGGCATGACTTTTTCGGCCATCAGTTCCATCGAGCGTTTACCGAGCGCCGGGTCTATCCAGTCATGGCAGGCATACACCAGCGTGCCAAAGTCGCCGGTTTTTTCGCGGAAGGCGAGTATCTGATCCACCACGCTACTAACAGTACCAGCGATCACCAGTTTGTCGGTAACGTAATCCGGCGTGATGGCCGCATCGGGCATGGTTTGATCGACTTTGAACAAATTGCCGCGCCCGCTAAAGCCCACCAGCTTGCGCACCAGTTGTTTGAAATAAAAGTGGTACGGGCCTTCGGCAGTCTTGCCGTAGCGCTGCGCGGTTTGTTCGTCATCGGCGACGAAGATGCTTTTGGCCACGCGCCAGTCGGCGGTATCCGCCACCTGACCGATATTTTTTTTGCCTTCGACGTAATTCGGCCAATGGGTTTTCACCCATTCCGGCATTAAAAAGTTTGCCGAAATCGGTTGCCAGCCGCGTTCCGCCATCGCGGTCACGCCTTTGGAAAAAGGTGCTACCACTGTGCCGACGATCAGCGGATGCGGTTTTTGAAACGGCTTGAGAATGGTGCCCTGGCCGATTTCCGCAATCATGGTTTTGCCGGTGGTCACGTTCCAGTATTTGCCTTGCAGATCATACGGTGGATCCGAGGCCCAGATTTTCAGCACCATGTTAATGCCTTCGACAAACATGGCGTTGCGGTCATTATTCAGATTGCCGAACACTTCCGCGTCCGAGATCAGCCCGCCAGGGCTGATACCCATGATGAAGCGGCCCTCCAGCATGTTATCGAGCATCGCCACCTGTGCTGCGATGGCGGCTGGGTGCATGCAGGGAATGTTAATGGTGCCGGTGCCGAGTTTGATGCGTTTGGTTTCTGCTGCCAGGCTCGCCAGAAACATCATGCTGTGCGTGACGGTTTCGGCGGCGTCGGTGACATGCTCGCCGACGTAGGCCTCTTCGTAGCCGAGTTTGTCGGCGAGGATAATCGCCTCGCGATCCTCGCGCAGCGACTGCGGATAATGTTTGCCGGGCGGATGCAGCGGCATCATAAAGGTGGCGAGTTTCATGCAAAATCCTTTAGCGGCAGTGTTCGTGCCACCAGGTTCAAGATAAAATAATGAATAAAAACAATTACTTACGTGGATATAGAACTGCCTGATCACGCCGTCGCAGCATGGGGGCAGAGCAAGGGTGTCACACTGCAGTCAGGCGCGGCTGCGTGGCGACAGTGTGGATTTGTGCGTGCGATTGTGCCTTCGCTGGCAGCGAATTTCAAGGTAATGACGCTACCGTGCAGGGCAATTGCATCAAATAGCCACCATCCCAAGTAATTGCTCACGATAAGAATCGCTGGTTGATGCGACCAAGCGTCGCGTCTTGATTCCGCCCTTGCGGGACTTATCCAGACGCAGAATATTGAGCACCATGCGACGCACGGCGG
>CAMBGJ010000245.1 GCA_945865805.1 Bordetella parapertussis | reverse complement strand
GGTATTGGCGGCATAAACGATCAGGGAAGCGTGCGTACGCACTAAAACGAGCGCGCAGCCCGCCCAATCCCTCCATTTTTGTACCGCGTTCAAATTGCATGGCCGCTATGACGCGTGATTTCAATGAAAGTCCGACAGGCTGCTAGCCCTCCCCTTGAAGGGGAGGGAATTTTCTTTGTAACACAGTGCAACTAGTCCAATGGAGAATTGCCCATGTGCTCTCGCTTGAAGATGACGATTTCCGTGGTTGTGACCCTGGGGGCTTTGGCCACGGGCCCGGCGTTGTCGCAGCCCGCAGTGAAGTATCCCGTCAAACCCGTGCGCATGCTCGGCGGTGCGTTCGGCAGCCCCAGCGACATTCTCGCGCGCACCGTCGGCGTTAAGCTGAGTGAGATGTGGGGCCAGCCGGTGGTGATCGAAAACCGCCCCGGCGCATCGGGCACCATCGCAGCCAACATACTGGCCAAGGCCGCGCCCGACGGATACACGCTGCTGCTGATCTCCGCGCAGTTCCCCATCGGTGCGGCGATGCATCCGAACCTGCCGTATGACCCGATCAAGGATTTCGCCGGTGTCACGCAAATCGGCTACAGCACCAGCGTGCTGCCGGTGCTGCCCACGCTGGGGCCGAAAACACTGAAGGAATTTGTCGCCTACGCGCAGGCGCGGCCCGGCAAGATTTTCTTCAGCTCCGGCGGCGGCGGGAGCGCCACGCACATCGCGGCCGAGCGCTTCAACTTCGCTGCTGGCATCAAGGCCGTGCATGTGGGTTTCAAAGGCACGCCCGACGCGCTGCTCGAAGTCGCCGGCGGGCGCGTGCAATATTGCCTGGTGGGGCTGGGCTCGGCGCTGCCGCTGATCAAGGACAACCGCCTGCTGCCGCTGGGTGTGAGCACCCCCAAACGCTCGCCGCTGCTGCCCGACGTGCCGTCGATCAACGAAGCGGTGCCCAACTTTGGCCGCGACGGCTCACACATGCTGCTCGCCCCCGCCGGCACGCCAATGGCGATCCGCAATCAAATCAGCCGCGATGTCGCGCGCGTGTTTGATCAAGCCGATGTGAAAGAAAAACTCGCCGCGCAAGGCTATCAATCCGCGCCCACCAAGCCGCTGGAGCACGACAAGATATTGCGCGAGCAGATTAAAGACTTTGGCGAGATCGCCCGGCGGCTGGGGCTGAAGCCCCAGTAAAAATTATCAATAAAAACAATAGGTTATTTTTCATGTGCAGGAATGCATGCCGCCAGCGTGCCTACGCGGGATAAACGCTTTTCATGGCGGAAACCTTGACAAGCGGCATCCTGGGTTTCATCATATGGTCTGATGAACAGACTAGTTAAAGGAGCGTGCATCATGCGGCAAGCTCAGTGGCAATTACAAACGGCCAAGGCGCAACTCAGCGAAGTCGTGGAAGCAGCGTTGCGCGGTAATCCGCAACGTATTACCCGTCGCGGAAAGGATGCGGTGATGGTGCTTTCCGAAAAAGCGTATGTCGCTCTGAAGAACAGCGCGAAACAGGATGCACCGGATTTTGTGACGCATTTGCTGGCTATGCCCCGGCAACGTACGGCCAAGTCTGCGTTGGCCACGCCGCCATCGAAGCTTGCGCTTCGTGATGTTGCGTTGTGAAATATTTGCTGGATACGGTGCTGCTCTCGGAGTTGCGCAAAGCCAAGCCGTCGCGCAAAGTCATCCATTGGATAGAGGCACAAAAGCCGGAAACGTTATTCATCAGCGTCGTCAGCATCGGCGAAATCGAGCGCGGTATCGAACAGGTGCGCAAAACAGATGCGGCGCTTGCCGCCGAGTTTGAGCTTTGGCTGGAGGCGCTATTGAGACTGTACGACGATCATGTGCTGCCGGTGTCTGCGAACGCGGCGCGACTATGGGGAAAGCTGTCCGCCACGCTCGGCCATGATGGCGTTGATCTGTTAATTTCGGCCACCGCGCTCACGCATGGCTTGACCGTGGTTACGCGAAACGTGAAGCATTTTGTGCCAACCGGTGTTGCTGTAATTAATCCATTCGATGACGTTAAATAGCGCGTGATCTTTGCAGGGCAAAGCAAAGAAAGCCGCTACGCCGCCAGATCGTGCAACGCCTTATCCAGCACCTTCGCCGACACCCCGCGTTTTTTCAGCGCCTGCACCAGCCGCTGCGTGGGCGCGAAGGTGTATTTGGCTTCGTCGCGGCGCAGCCCTTCGCTGATGTATGACTTGAGCAGCGCCTGATAGCCGCCATGGCCGGTTTTTGGCGCGAGTTCTTTGAGGCTGTCCACGACATCTACTTGCACTATGTTACAAAGAAAATTCCCTCCCCTTCAAGGGGAGGGCTAGGGTGGGGATGGGGGGCGGCTGCGTCCACCCCACCCCCATCCCCGCCTTCCCCCTGAAGGGGAAGGAGTTTCTTTGGAAATTTTATAACACAGTGCAACTACGGGAATGCGCAGTGTGATCGACGTCATTCGACGGTCTTTGACCAGACGTTGTTTGATGCGGTCAGGAATCATGGTTTTTGAAGACTTCGCAGAAGGCTGAGTTCGCGGCATCGCTACGCTTTACCGAACGGATTTCGTATCGTCAGCGTTCTCTCGATTAACTGGCCGTGCTGCATGTCTTCTGTGGCGAGCGTGTCGCAATTCGTCGACAAAGCCGCAGCTAAAATCAGGCTATCGTAGTAGGCGTAGCGATAGTGTTGCGCCAAGGCCAATGCCCGCAAGATGGTGTCGGGCATGATAGTTACCACGGTGCAGGCATCGCGCACTTCCTCGACCGCTCGTGTGACGACGTTTAGCGGGAGGGCGAATTTTCTGCTCAGGGTATTCGCCAACTCACTCAAAACCTGCGTACTGACAACCGGACGCTCTTTTTCAATTACCGCAAGCGCTGCGGCCTTTTTGTCCGGTTCGTCGCTGGAATACAGATACACCACAACATTGGTGTCAAGAAAAGTCTTACCGCTCGTTGGCGGCATTGCGGTCGAACCGGTAGTTGTGCGTGGAAATGGTGGCTGCCTTAAACAACAAAGGTCGGCGATTTGCGTCGCTACGTTCCGCTTCCAGCAGGATCACTCGCACATCCTTGCCATTCCAGTTTTGATGCTCCCGAGGCAGGTCCACCACGCCGTCGTGAGCCTTGCTGACAAATTCGATTGCTTGCATGGCTATGCTCTCTTTTGAATGGACATTCTAGGGATTCGCACATCGCAACGCAAGTAAGAATTATCCAATAAAAATAAATAGTTACAGATTTACCGCAAGCCGCCGCCGCACAGCGCGGCCTTAGCCGGAGTCCCCCCCTGCCCACGCGCAAAATTCTGTGGCATGATTGTAAAAATACCTATCGTCAGCCACGCGACAACCGGCCGCGTGGTCTGGATGCACCTCAGCCGAGACGACCGTCTTGTTGTGATCAGGGTTCATCGTGGTGACAAAAACCAAAAAACGCACGGTTGCTCCGCGCAAAAAAAAAATTCGCTGCCGCGCCGTCTGCGCGGCGAGATAAAGCCGCTGCCGTAACCCTGCGCGCCAAAACACCCGCGCCCGCGCGCAAACGGCCGGTCGTACGCAGCCGTGCTGCGGCTGAACCGTTTCCCATTGTTTGCATCGGCGCGTCGGCGGGTGGTCTTGAAGCGCTGGAGCAGTTTTTCAGCGCCGTGCCGGCCTATTGCGGCATGGCGTTTGTGGTGATTCAGCATCTCGATCCCACGCGCAAGGGCGTGTTGCCCGAGTTGCTCGCGCGCGGCACGGCGTTGCCGGTGGTTGAGGCGGCTGACCGCATGCCCCTCGCGCCGGGCGCGGTGTATGTGATTCCGCCCAACAAGGATTTGTCGATTCTGCGCGGCCGCCTGCATCTGCTCGAGCGGGCGCCGCCGGGCATCCTGAGTTTGCCGATAGATTTTTTCATGCTGGCGCTGGCGCAGGAGCAGCACGAACGCAGCGCCGGGGTGATTCTTTCCGGCATGGGTTCCGATGGCCTATTGGGCGCGCGCGCGATCAAGGCGCAGGGCGGTCTGGTGCTGGCGCAAGAGCCGCGCTCGGCCAAGTTCGACAGCATGCCCGGCAGCGTGATCAACGCCGGGCTGGCGGACATTGTTGCGCCGGCGGCGGAACTGGCGGCGCGGCTGATCGCATACTTTGGCCATATTGCGCCAGGCGGCGCCGGGCACATCGCGCGCGATCCGGCGGGTTTTGAACACGGCAGCGGCCTCGACAACATCCTGATTCTGTTGCGTGATCACAGCGGCAGCGATTTTTCGCTGTATAAAAAAAGCACCCTGTACCGCCGTATCGAACGGCGCATGGCGTTGCATCGCATCGCCGGGGTGCCGCTGTATGTGCGCTATCTGCGCGAGAACCCGCAGGAACTCGATCTGTTGTTAAAAGAGCTGCTGATCGGCGTCACCGCGTTTTTTCGTGATGCAGCGGCATGGCAGGATCTGCAGTCGCTGGTGCTGGCGCCGTTGCTCGCGGCGCCGAAGGGCCTGATGAAGCAGGGCAAACCCCACACGCTACGTGCCTGGGTGGCGGGCTGTTCGACCGGCGAGGAAGCCTACACCCAAGCGATACTGCTGCACGAAGCGCTGGAACCTCCGGCACTCGCCGCACCCCTGGTTCCGCTGCAACGCTTTGCCGTGCAGATCTTCGCCAGCGACATCAGCGCGGATGCCATCGCCCACGCCCGCCACGGCCTTTACCCGGCGAACATTGCCGCGCAAATGACGCCGGCGCGACTGGCGCGTTTTTTTGTCAAAGAGGCGGACGGCTACCGCGTGGCTAAGGCGCTTCGTGACATGGTGGTTTTCGCCACGCACGATCTGATGCAGGACGCGCCTTTTATCCGGCTCGATATCCTGTGTTGCCGTAACGTATTGATTTATTTCACCGCCGAGCTGCAAACACGCCTGCTGCCGCTGTTTCACTACAGCCTGAACAGCGGCGGCGCACTGTTTCTCGGCAGCGCTGAATCCCTCGGCAGCCATGGCGGTTTGTTCGACACGTTGCCGGGCCAATCGCGGGTGTCGCGGTTGTTTCGCAGCCGCCGGGGCGCACGTCGCGAATTGGTGGTGGCGTTTCCCGACCGCCAGCATTTGCCGCTGCTGCGCCTCGGCGCCGGTGTTGACGTGGCCGCCGTGAAGACCTTGCCCGCCGCCAATCTGCGGGGGCTGGCGGACGACGCCTTACTCAGCCTGTTCGCCCCGCCGGCGGTGCTGGTCGACGCGGCGGGCGACATCCTTTATCTCAGCGGACGCACGGGGGATTACCTGGAGGCCGCAGCGGGCAGGGCCAACTGGAACATCCATGCGATGGCGCGTAATGGTTTGCGCCAGGCGCTGGCTTTGGCCTTGCACAGCGCCTTGCGCAGCAAGAAAACCGTGACCCTGCAGGGTATCAAGATCAGCGGCCGCACGGGTGATACGGACCGCAGCGTGGATATCACCCTGCGCCGGCTGGATGAGCCGCCCGTCTTGCGCGACAGGGTGATGATTGTTTTTAGCGATGCGCCGCCGCTGCTGCAACCGTTGGCAAAGCCGCAACCGCGCGGCGCGGTCGCCACCACCCGCCTGGCGGATATGGCGCGCGAGCTGCGGCAGGCGCGCGACCATCTGCACGATTTCACGCAGGAAATGCAAACCTTCAAGGAGGACCTCAAATCCGCCAACGAGGAAATGCAATCGGCCAATGAGGAATTGCAAAGCACCAACGAGGAATTGAGCACCTCGAAGGAGGAAATGCAGTCGCTCAACGAAGAGTTGCAGACGGTGAATGCCGAGTTGCAGGGCAAGATGGACGACCTGTCCGTCGCCAACAGCGATTTGCGCAACCTGTTAAACAGCGCCGATATCGCCATCATCTTTCTCGATGGCGCGCTGCGCGTGCGGCGCTTTACCACGCAAGCGACGCGGATTTTCAAATTGCTTCCCGGCGATGCGGGCCGCCCGCTGTCGGACATTGTTTCGGATTTGCACTACCCGTCGCTGCAAGCCGACGCGCAAGAGGTATTGCGCAGCCTGGCGTTTAGTGAAAAACAGATCGCGGCCACCGGCGGGCGCTGGTTCCTGACGCGCATCATGCCCTATCGCACGGTGGATAATGTCATCGACGGCGTGGTAATCACCTTCAGCGATATTTCCGTGGCCAAACAGCTTGAAGCCGAACTGCGCAAGGTGCGCCAAACCGTAGAATTTTCTGGTCAGGACAAATCATGAGTGATGTCGATAAAAGACAGTCCGCTGCGGCCTTGCGCCAGCGCGCCGAGCAACGCATCAAGACGGAGGGTGTCGCGCCTGCCGCCGAGCCAGACGTGCTCAAGTTGGTGCACGAGTTGAATGTGCACAAGATTGAACTGGAAATGCAATGCGAGGAACTGCGCGACGCGTGCGCGGAAGCGCAGGCCGCCAACCTCGCCAAAAGCCAGTTTCTGGCGACCATGTCGCACGAGATACGCACGCCGTTGAATGGCGTGATGGGCATGGCGCAGTTGTTGTTACTGCCGGGGCTGACCGATGCTGATCGCCTAACCTACGCGCAGACGATATTGAATTCCGGGCAAACGCTGTTGATGTTGCTGAACGACATTCTGGATATCTCCAAAATTGAGGCCGGCAAAATCGATCTGGTGCGCGAGGCGGTTGATCCGGCCGCGCTGTGCGAGGAAGTGGTGGCGCTGTTTGCCGAAACCGCCGCCGCCAAAGGGCTGAGCCTGACGTTTGCGTGGCAGGGTGATGTGGCGGCGTATTACTGGTCTGACTCGGGGCGCCTGCGGCAAATGCTCTCCAATCTGATTAACAACGCGATCAAATTCACTGCGCGCGGCACAGTGCGCGTGACGGCGTGCGAAGTGCAACGCAAAGACGGCGTGGCGGTGCTCGAATTTGCCGTCGCCGATAGCGGCGACGGCATCGCGGCGGACAAACTGGGCATGTTATTCCAGCGCTTTAGCCAGGTGGACAGTTCAACCACCCGCCGCTACGGCGGCACGGGATTGGGGCTTTCCATCGTGAAAAAGCTCTCCGAGCTCATGGATGGCAGTACCGGCGTTGAAAGCACGGTGGGGCAGGGCTCGCGCTTCTGGTTCCGCGTCAGCGGCGGCGTGTTGCGCGCGGATGAAGAGCGCCTTTATGTCGACCAGGCGCTGAATACCACCGGTAAATTCAATTTGCCCGCCGTGCCGTCCGGCAGCGTGTTGGTGGTCGAGGATAATCCGATTAACCGGCTGGTGGCCGAACGCATGCTCCAGGGTTTGGGGGTGGAGGCCTTCTGCGTGCAGAACGGGCAGGAGGCTGTGGACCGGGTGATGGCGGGCAAACCTTTGTCACTGATATTGATGGATGTGCAAATGCCGGTGATGGATGGCATCGAGGCAACCCAGCGCATACGCCAGTGGGAAGCGGCCAGCGGCCACGCCGGTGTGCCGATCGTGGCGCTGACTGCCAGCCTGTACACGGAAGACTTTCAGCGCTGCCGTTTTGCGGGGATGAATGATTCGCTGGCAAAACCCCTCAACCTGGGCAATTTGAAAGTGATGCTGGCGAAGTGGATGACGGCTCAGCACGCAAGCGGTTGAGTTTTTTCGCCTGAACCTAATTGCACTGTGTTAGAAAATTTTCAAAGAAACGCCTTCCCCTTCCGGGGGAAGGCGGGGATGGGGGTGGGGTGGACGCAGCCGCCCCCCCATCCCCACCCTAGCCCTCCCCTTGAAGGGGAGGGAATTTACTTTGTAACACAGTGCAACTAAGCGCGCCATTGTTGCGCGGCAGTGGACATGCAGGGCAATTGCATCAAAACCCTATAAGAATGAAATAGTTATGAGAAAGGTCAAAGGCTTGTACTTTTTCGCAAAGCTGTGTAGTTTTCTGTCTTTTTGGAGTGGCGATGGAGACAGAAAAGCCTGTGAGTCTTGCCGAAGCGTTCT
>CAMBGJ010000244.1 GCA_945865805.1 Bordetella parapertussis | reverse complement strand
GGCTGTACGTCGGCATATCTGTCCAAGTTAATTTTCCTTGGGGCCTAACGTTGGGGTTCGCGAGGGTTTTCAGTGCAGTAGGGCGGGTGAAGCGCAGCGTAACCTGCCATTCGCGTGGCAAAGGCACCCTCAAAAGGCGGGATACGCTACGCTTCTCCCGCCCTACGCACTACGAACCTCTAACGCTTCTTCCGCTCCGCCTTCAACTCCGCCTCCAGCTCCGGCAGCGCCGCTTTCATCACATGAAACGCGTCAAGCGATGCCGGCCCGCCGCAATACAAAAACGAGTGCAAGCAAAGTTCGCTCAGTTCCTTTTTGCTGATGCCGTTGCGCAGCGCGCCACGTAGATGGACGCGGATTTCGTTGGGACGGTTTAGCGCGATGACTTGTGCGAGCGTGATCATGCTGCGGTCGCGCAGCGACAGGCCCTTGCGGGGCCACACGCTGCCCCAGGCGAATTCGGTGGCGACTTCCTGAAACGGCATGCTGAATTCGTCGGCGTTTTTGAAGGCGCGCTTGACGTACTCGGCACCCAGTACTTTGCTGCGCGTGGCCACGCCGGTCTTGAAGGCTTTGCTTCGCACGGGGGATTTGGTGGGTTTTGCGGTGGGTTTTTTCATGGTGTTTACGCCTTTGCCCGAGCGACAGGGTTGCGCAGCACGCCGATGTCGTCCTGTATTACTTCGCACACCATGCCGTCTTCGAGATCGGGGATGGTGGCGTTGTCGACACCCAGCCACAGCACGTCGCCCGGCCACAGCGTGGTGTACTGCGTGATTTTGGCGATGTAGTGTTGCGCGGAGAAAATCATTTTGTCGGTGGTGTAGCTCGACACTTCCTTGCCATCGAGATTGACCTTGATGGTGAGCGCCAGCGGGTCGAGGCCGGTGGTGATGAACGGGCCCATGGGCTTCCAGTTATCGCAGTTTTTCGCGCGCCACAACGTGCGGTCCTGGCCTTGCCAGCCGCGGTCGCTGACATCGTTGCCCAGCGTGTAACCGAGAATGCACGACAGCGCATTGGCCTCGGTGAGGTTCTTCGCTTTTTTGCCAACGATAGCAACCAGCTCGCCTTCGTATTGAATCGGGCCAGGGGCGTCAGCCGGGATGATGATGGTGTCGCCAGTGGCACACAGCGCGCTGGGCGAGCGGTAGCCGATGTCGGCCTTCTTGGGCGGCTGGGTGTTGCTGCCCTTGCGTTTATTGCCCCATTCGATGTGCGCCAGATAGTTGATGCCAGCGCAGTAAAAATTCGGCGGCGTGCACGGCACCATGGTTTTCAGCGCGGCGAGCGCGTGCTTTTTGCTGGTGGCTCGTGGTTTGTCCGGGCTGTCGAAGATCGAGCCGTCGAGTTCAACCACTTGATCGCCTTCGACGATGCCGAAGAAGACGCGTCCTTGCTGCTCGAATCTGCCGTATTTCATGTGTGCTCCCGGTTGAAGTTAAGTATTTGATTTTATTGAATTATTTTTTAGCGCTCTTGGCGAGCTTCATCCATTTGTCGATGTCGGTGCGGATGGTGGTGGCGAATTGCTCCGGCGTGCTGCCGATGATGTCGAGGCTTAAGTCGGTGAGCGATTGCCGCACGTCGGGGGCTTTCAAGGTTTGCGCTACGCCGCCGTGCAGCTTGGCGAGCACGGGCTTGGGCAGATTCGCCGGTGCGATCAGGCCATACCAGATCGACACGTCAAAGCCCGGCACGCCGGATTCCGCAATGGTGGGGGTGTCGGGCAGCAGCGTCGAGCGCGTTGATGTCGAGATACCCAGCACGCGCAGCCGCCCGCTTTTCACGTGCACGATGGATTGGGCGAAGCCGGCGAATGCCATGTTCACCTGCCCGGCGATCAAATCGGTGATGCCCACCACGCCTTTATAAGGCACCAGCAGAATATTGACGCCCGCCATGGTGTTGAAGAGTTCAGCGGTGACGTGTATCGCGCTGCCCGGCCCGGCGGTGGCGCTCGACAACGCGCCCGGTTTGGCTTTGGCCAGTGCGATTAATTCCTTGATCGACCTGGCTTCCACCGCCGGATGCACCACCACGATATAGGGTGAGGCGACAGTCAGCGATACCGGCGTGAAATCACGCAGCGGATCGTACGGCAGCTTGGGCGTGGAACTGGGCTGCATCGAAAACGTGGACGAAATAAAAATCAGCGTGTGGCCATCGGGTGCGGCGCGCGCGGTGAGTTCGACGGCGAGCATGCCCGCGGCGCCCGCGCGGTTATCCACCACGAACTGCTGGCCCTAGGCATCGGTGAGTTTTTTGCTGATGATGCGCGCCACCACGTCGCTGGTGCCGCCGGGGGTAAAGCCCACCAGCATGCGCACCGGGCGTGTCGGGTAGTCTGCCGCGTGCGTGGCCGTGCATGCGCAAACAACGGCAGTGGCGAGTGCGATGCGCAGTGCGGTGATCATGGAAGCGTTCGCGGGTGCGAAAATGGATGTTGCAGCATGTGGAAGCGCCGATGCCGTTCTGGAATAAAGCTGGTAGCAGTATAACCGAGGCGCACCCCGTTTCCATGGTAAACAGGTGATTGTGCGCGCGCGCCGGGCGGTCTACGATACGGGCGTTGTTGCACATTCCGATCCATCGAGCCATCAAGTTTCCAGGAGGACAACCCGTGCGTATCGCGTACTGCCTCACCGCATTGGCCGCCGTTTCATTGATGGCTGGCGTTGCCTGCGCGCAGGAATATCCCGCGCGCTCGATCCGCATCGTGCTGCCCTTTGCCGCTGGCGGCGGCACCGACATCCTCGCGCGCGTGTTGGCGCAGCGCCTGCAGGAAGCGTTCGGGCAAACGGTGCTGGTCGATAATCGCGCGGGGGCAGGCGGCAGCATCGGTGCGGAGATCGTCGCGCGAAGTGCGCCCGATGGGTACACGCTGCTGATGACGACTTCGGCGATTGCCGCGAATGTCACTTTGTATCCGAAGTTGCCGTTCGATCCACGGCGGGATTTGATCGCGATAACGCAACCCGGCTCGGTGCCTGCGCTGTTGACGGTACATCCTTCGGTGCCGGTGAAAACCGTGCAGGACTTGGTGGCGTTGTCGAAAACAACGCGTGGCGGTCTTAATTTCGGCTCGAATGGCGGGGGCACTACCAGCCACCTCGCGGGTGCGATGTTCCTGCAAATCACCGGGGCCGCGCTGGTGCATATACCGTACAAGGGCGCCGCGCCCGCGATGAACGCGCTGATGGGCGGCGAAACCGAAATGGCGTTTCCCGGCGTGAACAGCGCGACGCCTTTTTTGCGCGCGAACAAGGTGCGCGGGATTGCCGTTACCACCAAGCGCCGCTCGGCGGTGCTGCCTGATGTGCCGACGCTGGATTCGATTTATCCGGGTTTCGATATCTCAAACTGGTTTGTGCTGTTTGCGCCGAGCGCGACACCTGCGGCCATCGTCACACGGCTGCACAGCGAAACCATCAAGGCCCTGCAGCACCCCGACATGAAATCGTTCATGGTGCGCGAGGGTGCGGATCTGGTGGGCAGTACTCCAGCGGAAGCCGCCGCGTTCGTCGCGCGCGAGATTGAAATGCTCGGTAAGGTGATCAAATCGGCGGGCGTGAAGGCGGAATAGCGATTTGAAAAATTTAATAAAAACAAATACTTACGTTCTAATACCGCTAATCGCGTTATGCGCGATCCTGCTGCCGGCCGCAGGCAACGCGCGCGCGCAAACGTATCCGGTGAAACCGTTGCGCATCATCGTGTCCACGGCGGCCGGCGGCGGCAGTGATTTCATCGCGCGTTTGCTGTCGCAAAAACTCACCGAATCGCTGGGCCAGCAAGTGCTCGTCGAAAATCGCCCCGGCGCGGGCGGCACTTTGGGCATTGAGTCCGGCATACGTTCGGCGCCCGATGGGTACACCTTGAATCTGGTCACGCCGAGTTACTCGATCAATCCGAGTCTGTACAGACTCAAGTTCGATCCGGTCAACGATTACACGCCGGTGATACCTGTGGCGCGCGGGCCGCTGGTGGCTTCGGTGCACCCGTCGCTGCCGGTGAAAAACTTGCGTGAATTGATTGTGCTGGCGAAAGTCAGGCCGGGGCAAATTACCTATGGCACGGCGGGCCAGGGCACCATCGTGCATCTGGCGAACGCGCTGTTTTTGCATCAGGCTGGCATCACCATGGTTCATGTGCCCTACAAGGGTGGCGCGCCGGCGATGACGGATTTGATCGCCGGGCAAATTTCGCTGGTGTTCGCCACGCCGCAAGTCGGGCTGGCGCAGGCGAAGGCGGGCCGCATACGCGCGCTGGCGGTGACCACGCGCGAACGCATCGTTGCAGAACCGAACATTCCCACCATCGCCGAATCCGGCGTGCCGGGCTACGATGTCAGCAACTGGCTCGGCTTGATCGGCCCCAAGGGCTTGCCGCGCGCGGTGGTCGAACGCCTGAACAGCGAAGTCGGCAAGATCATCCGCACCAAGGATATGGAAGACCGTTTGCGCAACGATGGCGTATCACCGACCGGCGGTACGCCTGAAGCGCTGTTTGAACAAATCCGCCGAGAAATCGGCATGTGGCGCGACGCGGTGAAGGCCGCGGACATCAAAATACAGTAGGCAATAAAATCAATAAAAATAAATACTTACGATTTATCTCCCGACGGCATCTCCGTGGCTGAGGCAACGCCCCGACGTTCCGCGCTGGCACCCTTCGAGGTAAAAAGTTTTCGCTTTCAATGGCCCGCCGATCTGGCGACTTCGTGGGCCATCGAGATGGAGAACATTATTCTCGCGTGGTACATCCTGGTCGAAACGCAGTCGGTGGTGATGCTGACCCTGTTCGGCTCGCTGACCTACTTGGGCACGATGTTCGCACCGGTGCTGGGCGTGACCGGCCAGCGTGTGGGCAACAAAACGACCTATTGCGCCGTGCGGCTGGGGCTGGTCTTATCGTCGGCGGTCACCATGACATTGGCGGTGACCGGCACGTTGCAGCCGATACACGTATTTTTTATCGGTGCTGCGATGAGTGTGTTGCGGCCCGCCGACATGGTGCTGCGTTACGCGATGTTGGGCGAGACCATGCCCGCGTCAGGCATCATCGGCGCCACCAGCATCTCGCGTACCACGCAGGATTCGGCACGCGTGGTGGGTGCGCTCACCGGTGCTGCGCTGGCGGCCACCCTGGGGCTGGCACAGACTTACATAGTGGTGGCCACGCTGTATTGCAGTTCGTTACTGTTGAGCCTTAAAGTGACGAACAAGCCGGTGACGCAGGCGGCGCGCGATGCGCGTCCCGCATCCGCGTTCGGCGATCTGCGCGATGGTCTCGTTTACGTGTGGCGCACGCCGCATTTGCAGGCGGCGATGGCGATTGCCTTTTTGGTGAATGTCAGCGCGTTTCCGCTGACCAACAGCTTGTTACCCGTGGTGGCCAAGGACGTGTATCACACCGACCAGCGTGGCTTGAGTTATCTCGCGGCGAGTTTCGCCTTTGGCGCGCTGATGGGTTCGATCATCTTGTCGCGTATCGGCTACCGGCTGCCGCCCGCCCGCACCATGCTGATTTTTTGCGGCATCTGGTACTCGATGACGCTGCTGTTCGCGCAGATGCCGGGTTTCACGGCGGGTATACCGATGATCATGCTGGCCGGTTGCGCGCAGAGCATGAGCATGGTGCCGCTGTCGGCGATGCTGCTGCGTACCACGCGCGAGGGCTTTCGCGGCCACGTCATGGGTACGCGCACGCTAATGATCTACGGCGTGCCGGTCGGCCTGCTGATCGCCGGGCCGCTGATCGCCCACTTGGGTTACCGCGTTACGGCCACGTTGTATTGTGTGTCGGGGCTGATGTGCACGGCGCTGATCGGCTGGTACTGGCGCGATTATATTTGGCGTGCCGATGCACCGGCGAACAAACGCTGAAACGATGGCATGCGGCCAATGACGAGTATGATATTGCATCAATTAAAGAGGAGGTGATCATGAGTTTTGTCGAAATCGAACGCAACGATGGCATCATGGTGGTGCGGTTAAATCGTCCGGAGCGCATGAATTCGCTGGGCACGGAACTACGCAACTTGCTGGCCGATGCCTGGTGCGAGTTTCGCGATAGCAAGGATCTGGAAGTGGCGATTTTCACTGGCACTGGCCGCGCGTTTTGCGCTGGCGAGGATATGAAAGAATCGGTGGAAAAAGGCCGCGTCGGCTCGTCCGCCGAATCGGCCGCGCGCGACAACCCCTACAACGAAGGCACGCTCGACAAACCCGTCATCGTCGCCATTAACGGCTTTGCCATGGGCGGCGGTTTTATGCTCACCGAGCGGGCGGATTTTCGCGTATCGGTGCGTGGGGCGACCTTTGAATCGTCCGAGGCCAAGCGCTGGCTTTTGGGCGGCCACAGCCACGGCATCGTCAACAATCTGCCGCACGCCATCGCCAGCGAAATCGCCTTTGCATTCAGGTTTACCGCCGAGCGCATGTATGAAATCGGCTATTTGAATCGCTTGGTGGACGCGGAGCAACTGATGCCTGCCGCGCGCGAAATGGCCGATCACCTGTTAAGTCTGCCGCCCGCCTCGCGCGTCAACACGCTGCACATGACCCGCGCCATGCGTGGGCGCGTGTCGGATGAACTCGAAGCCTACGCCAAGCTACTGCATCAACACGGCGCGCTGTCAGACCGTGTGGAATCGCGCAAGGCGTTTGCGGAAAAGCGCAAACCGAACTGGAAGGGTTGGGACAATCCGGGGGATCGCGAGCGCACGCCCAAGTTTAAGGCGGCAGGGAAGTAGGCAGCGAACGATACTCACCACTGTCATTCCCGCGCAGGTGGGAATGACAGGTTAGGGTTTTGACCTGTACGAAGTCTCGATAACTGTAAATTTGGAAATTACCTATGTACAAAGCCATCTTATGGGAAGTCCGCGACCACACCGGCATCCTCACCCTCAACCGCCCTGACCGGCTCAATGCCCTCGACTACACCATGCGCGAGGAAATCGCGGAAGTGGTGCGCAAGGTCGAATACGACACGGATATCTGGACGCTGATCGTCACCGGCACGGGCCGCGGCTTTTGCTCGGGCGCAGACCTGAAGGCGCGTGCCGAGGCCGAAAACACCGGTGGCGGCAACAGCATCCTGACGCAACCCATGTTCGACGCCACGTATTACTACCCGATCGCGTTCGGCGAGTTGTCAAAGCCGGTGATCGCTGCTGTCAATGGTGTGACGCGCGGCGCGGGCAACAACATGGCGTTCGCGGCCGATTTTCGTATCGCCAGTGACAAGGCCACTTTCGGCTGCAATTTCGTCGAGCGCGGCTTGATGGCGGAGGCATCCGCGTACTACCTGCCGCGACTCGTGGGCATGGCGATAGCCACCGAGATCTGCATGCTCGGCGAGCCCTTCGATGCGGCACAGGCCAAGGCCTGGGGCGTGGTCAACAAAGTGGTGCCGCACGACACGCTGATGGACGAAGCGATGGCGCTGGCGCGCAAATTAAACAGCAAGGCGCCCATCGCGGTGCGCATGACCAAGCAGGCGCTGCACCGCGCGCATGACATCAGCGCCGAGCAGTTCATCGACATGCAAAACACCATGAACACCAAGCTGCGTTACACGGCGGACGCGAAAGAAGCGCTGGCGGCGTTTATCGAAAAGCGGCCGGCTAAGTTTCAGAATAAGTAACAGGCGTGACCCGCTTACGCTAATCGCGAAGTGGTGTGGCGTTCGCCGAGTAGTTACATCGACTGCGCACACTGCGTCTTGAAAGTTGCGACCAAAGTTTTTAGGTTTGATGTTATTAACAAGTCAACCTAATATGTCCTAGTACGTTGCTAGGGCATGAAGACACAAAGCATGAAAGAAATACCAGCGATAGCGCAAGCAGAAATCCGCAATCGGGTGATTGCCGCTCTGAATCGAGGCGTTACGCAGGCAGAGGCCGCG
>CAMBGJ010000243.1 GCA_945865805.1 Bordetella parapertussis | reverse complement strand
AGACCTAATAAAAGTGCTATTATTAGCACTCTTATTAGATCATGGAGTAATCATGGCAAACCAGATACTGGCGCAAACTTCCGCAAGCGTGTCGGAACTGAAAAAAAATCCGATGGGCACGGTCGCATCCGGCGAAGGCTTTCCGGTGGCGATCCTCAACCGGAATGTCCCCGCGTTTTACTGCATCCCCGCGAAGGCCTATGAGGCCTTGATCGAAAAGCTCGAAGACCTCGAACTCAACGCCATAGCCGATGCCCGCCAGGGCCAGCCGGTCATCAAAGTAAAGCTCGATGAGCTTTGAGCTCGGCTTTCTGGACGCCGCGCTCAAAGAATGGAAAAAACTCGACGGTGCCACGCGCGAGCAGTTCAAAGCAAAACTGGCCGAGCGGTTGTTAATGCCACGCGTGCCGTCGGCCCAGCTCAGCGGCCACAAAGACCGCTACAAAATCAAGTTGCGCAGCGTGGGTTATCGGCTGGTGTATGAAGTGCGCGATAGCGAAGTAGTCGTCGTCGTGGTTGCCGTGGGTAAACGCGAGCGGAATGCGGTTTATAACGCGGCGGCCCGGCGATAAATTGGGTCATTTCATGCCATATCCGCATGGGCACAAAGAACGTGCTCACCCTTACTCGCTGCGTTGGGGCATCCCGCCATTGTCGGAACCGCTACGCGTTCCGACCTACGCTTGCTAAAGAACCCAACGCATTGTAGTCAGCCTCTGTCCGCGTGGGCACAAAGGACGTGCCAACCCTACGACCGTTTGGTCAAGCAACTGCCGGAGCTCGAAAGTCCTGCAACCACTCCCCTTCCTGCCGCGCCTCGGCCTCATGGGGTTCGTCCCGCCAGGTCTCGGCCAACGCCGACGCATACCACGCCTGCATCGGCGGCAGCGCGAGCAGGGTTTGTGCATACGCCGTGGCCGGCGCGGAAAGTTGCGGCGAATAGGTTTGCACACGGAATGCCACAGGCGCAAAAAAAGCATCCGCCGCGCTAAATCGCGCACCGGCAAGAAACGGCCCGCCAAAACGCCGCAAGCCCTCGTTCCATAGCGTATCGATGCGCTGCCACTCAGCGATCAAGGCTGCCGGTTGACTAGCGAGGCGCACGCGTATGCCGCAATTCATTGAGCAGGTGTCGCGAATACGCTGAAACCCCGAGTGCATCTCGGCGCTGGCGCAGCGCGCCCACGCTCTCGCCACTTTGTCCTCCGGCCAGACGCGCAGCCAGCTTTCCGCCAGATACTCTGTGATCGCCAAAGAGTCCCACACGGTCAATGGTTGATTTGTGGCGGTCCATCAATTGGGCAATGCCGCTTCGGTCATGTCCAGCCTTGGAAAGGATCGCAATCTGATACCGTTCGTCTTGGGTGAGGTGTGTGTAGTTCATTCTTGGCAACTTTAACTTGGTGGTCGAGGGGCTCGGATGCTATCGCACCTCGCCCACCCAACCTATAAATCAGAGTTGCACTTCGAATTTGAACTCGCGAGTACGTTCGCCCCTGCTTGTTGCGATTAATCAATTCGCATCTAAACTCCCGCCTAGCATGCAGTGCCTCACGCAGGCACGCAACGGTGTGGGTATCAGTTTCCTCGGACTGCAGTAATTTTCCCGGCGAAATACCCAGCACCTCAGCGGAACTATAGCCGGTTATACGTTCGAATCCTTCATTGACCCATGTAATGTTGCCCGCGATATCCGTGATGATCACCGCATTGGATGTATTGCGCACCACCTGCGCAAGTCGCTCAAGATCGGTCGTCATACGACGCGCTATTGTTTCAGCATTTAGCTTGGCGTTGCCCTGCTGCCATACCAACCGGCCCAGCAAAACAGTGACAAGCAAAATGACAACGAACAAAATTTCGGGAATCCAACTTCTGTGAGTCGCATCAAACGCTGGAGTACTGTTCACGCGTAGCGTAAAGTCCCGCCCCGGCAACGACAGGACCTGGGTCACGGATAATTTCCTGCCCAGCGTCCGATCCGCCCCACTCATCAATCGGGAGATATGTCCGTCGGAATCATAAACCCGGTGTTCTTTGCTCGTGCTGCCTACGACATCGAAGATCTCAAAGTCCAACTACTCTAATTCAACCTCTGCTAAATGTTTCAGCAACTCCTCATACACTAGCGGCGCATAGACGACCCCTATCAATGCGGCGCGCCGCTGGCTGACCGAGGTGGGATCCGTACCACGACGATACATTGGGATAAAGAGTAGTGCACCAGGGGTATCGCCATTCTGCTGCACAAGCTTGATCGCCGCGCTCAGCGTCGGCTTAGCTAAGGCATCGGCCACGCACGGCGTGGCGAATCTGAGGTCGTCCTAGTGAACCTGATAGCGGTTAAAACGTCGGATCTTGTAATCGGCCAGCCGCTGCCTTGGGATCTGTTCAATCAGGAGCGTCAGCAGTTGCTGGCGCGCGGTGATGTCATCAATACCGACGACGAACTGCAATTGCTCGGGGAGGCTCCCACATTTCGCATGCAGGAGGCCACGCCGGCGCCTGCTGTCACCGATACCGCGCCGGCCGCCCAGGCGGAGGCGCTGCGGTTTCAGTTCAAGGACATGCGGCTTGCCGTGGGCGATAAACTGCAACTCAGCCCGCCTTCCAATGTGGGCGGGGACCGTTGCATGGTAAAACTGATCGGGTATATCGAGGATGTCACGCTGATGGTTGGCGCACCGCCATCCGGCCAGTGGCGCCCGTCAGCGATGGAAGGCGACCAGATCGCGATACGCGTGTTCAGCGGCCAGAACGCGTTCGGATTCAATGCCTACGTCGACAAAATAATCAAACTGCCGTTTTCATACCTGCACTTGTCGTTTCCCAAACAGATATTCGGCAAGGTGATCAGAAAATCGCGGCGCATTAAAGCCGGGATTTTAGTAACCCTGGCCGATAACGCAGCGCCGGCTGTGATCTCCAATCTCAGCGCGACCGGCGCCGAGGTGCGCGCCAACAGCGCCCCGGGAGCGCTAGGCGCTACCATCCAGTTATCCTCCGTTCTGAAAATTCACGGCGCGGAAACACCGCTGGCGCTGCAAGCCGTGATCCGCTCTTTGAAGCAGGACCACGACGGCGTCGAGGGCGCGGTGCGATGCGGCGTTGAGTTCCAGAACTTGCAATTGAGCGATGTCGCGGCGCTGCAAAGCCTGATTTATCAGGAACTGGTGGATAATCCAAAAAACCTTGCCTGACGGGCAGCCCAATAGAAAGCGAAGGGTGGGCACGCTTTTGCGCCCACGCGGACAGCTCAGGACAGGCTTTGCCTACCCTTGCTCAGTCCCCCGCCACCATGATTTGAAGATCGGGCGGCAGAGCCTCGCGCAGGCGATCGGCCATCGCGTTGGTTATCAACGATTCGGCGCGCACCATGAGCACGCCCTGCGCATTCACAATGTCCTTCGCGACGACCATGCCCTCGCGAAGACCCGCCAGCGCGACGCTCACGTTCTTTCTCGGCGCCAGACCCACGGTGACAAGGATTTTCGCATTCGGCATCGCCAGCACGAAAGACTCCGTGCGGGGGCAGTCCGCCAGATATTGCTGAAGCTTGTCGCCGGCAAGCGCCTGAGGGGTCTTTCCCTTGAAAGCCAGCTTGGCCCGATCGAACGAGGCCGTAAGGGCGCCTTGCAGGATGTTCGCGAGTTCGCCCAGCAGATCCCTCGCCAGGTCTGCGGACGTTTCGCCGAAAAGCTTCATCGCGAGTGCGCCCGCGCTTGGCGCATCGGCTGCAAGCGCTAGCGGATCTCGATCTCGCGCTCGACGTTGGCCAGGACCACGCCGTACGCCACGCTGAGATCGGGCGCCATGCCGCCCGCCTGGCCGAGCACGGCCTCCAGCCCGAAGAGCGTCCCGCACGTCGAACGCAGCTCCTCCCGCAGGCCGCCCCACGCCGGCGAACGCAGAACCGCAAGGGCCGCGACCCCCAGCGACGCGCCAGCCTTCGGCGGCGCCGGCGCCGCGACCCCGCCCTGCGGACCTTGCGGCGCGGTTCTGCCGGAAACCGCGGCAACCCGGATCAGCCGCTCCGCGGCCTGCAGCCGCGCCCGCAAGTCGGTCGGCTGCACCGGCGCGCGCGTCTCGCCATCGCAGTCGGCTTCATAAGCGGCATTGAGCAGATCCTGCTGCGTCGGCGCCGCGACCGCGAGGATGTACTGGTAATGACGCGCCGGCTGCTTGCGCAGGTTGCGGATGATGGTCGCGGCCTGAGGCACGTCGAGTCCGATGATGAACACGTCGGGCGGCGCCGCCGCGACCTGAGCTATCGCCTCGCGCTCGCTCGCAGCCGTTCGGATCTCGTGCCCGAGCCCCTTCAGGGCGTCTGTCACGAGCGCACAGGCCGCGGCGTTCCGCTCGATCAATATGATTTTCATGGCATTGCTATGCGCGCGGCGGAAAGGTCCGGCACAGATCGGAACTGGAACTATATCCCCGGACCGACGAGTGGCCGATCATAATTGATTGCACGAGCGTTTTGGTGAAGTATCGCGACCATCCGAAGAACAGCGCCATACGCGCGATCATGATGGATTATGACACGCCTGCTTTCGCAATCATCACCTTGAAGAGCAAAGGCATCGCCACCATGCTGCCAAAGCTCATGCTGACATTGCCGGCGAGCAAATCCACCAGCGCTGGGCATCGTAGGGCAGCTTTTTGAACAGCCCGGGTGGGAGAGCGTGTGAATTCACATGGCCCATCAGCAGGGTATAGCCGTCAGGCGGCGCCAGCAGGGTGAGTTCCGCGCCGATAGTGCCGGTGGCGCCGGCACGGTTATCTACACATCAGTTTGAATCGTACCCGCCGCTTTCGCTGCCGTTGACGGGACATGCGCGCTTGCCTACAATCCTCAATTGTGACTCACAAGTGAGGCGTACATGAATCAACTGACCTTGCGCGGTTTCGACAAATTACTCGCGCGCCGCATTCGCGAAGTGGCAAAAGTGCGCGGCCTGTCGCTCAATCAAGCAGCGGTGCTGCTGATCCGCCAGGGCGCCGGACTGGCGCCCGCCGAGCCTTCGGCGCGCGTCGGCGACTCAATGAAGGCGCTGATCGGCACCTGGTCGCAGGAAGAGGAAGATGAATTCCGCCGTGCTGTGCGCCCGTTCGAAGAAGTCGATGCGGATTTCTGGAAATGAAGGTGCTGCTGGACACGAATGCCTATTCGGCGCTGAAGCGCGGCGTCGATGCCGTGATCAGGCAGGTGACCCGCGCCGAAACGGTGTTTCTTTCCACGGTCGTCGCGGGCGAATTGTTGTCCGGTTTCCGCCAAGGCATGCGCCTGCGCAAGAACCTCGACGAGTTCGATGCGTTTCTCGACAACGCTCATGTCACTGTGGTGCCGGTTTCTCTTGACACTGCGGATCGTTTCGGACGCATCGCCGCAGCGCTACGCGCCAAGGGGCGCCCGATTCCCACCAACGACATCTGGATCGCGGCTCACGCCATGGAGACCGGCGCGGATTTGCTGTCGTTCGATGCCCATTTCGGCGAGGTCGACGGGCTAGCCTGGATTGACCTATCCTCATCGCGTTCGTGAGCAAAATTCTCGTCTTAGTTGGGTGGGCACGCTTTTTGTGCCCACGCGCCACACTGTCCACGTAGGCACAGTGCCCACCCTATGTTCGTTAAATCCTGTGCCGCATCCCGCCCTCGCGCAGCACACCAAGAACGCGCCCGGCGATGGCGCCCAGCGGCAGAACCTCATCCACGCCGCCCATCGCAATGGCTTCTTTCGGCATGCCGAACACCACGCACGAGTCCTCGTCCTGCGCCACGTTAAACGCGCCGGCGCGCTTCATCTCCAGCATCGCCGTGGCGCCGTCTTTGCCCATGCCCGTCAACATGATGCCGATCGCGTTCGACCCCACGCATTGCGCGGCGGAGCGGAACAATACCTCGACCGACGGGCAATGGCGGTTAACCAGCTCTCCATTCGACAGCGCCGTCACGTAGTTGGCGCCGCTCTTGCGCACCAGCAGATGAAAGTCGCCGGGTGCGATATAGGCGTGTCCGGGAAGGATGCGCTCGCCGTCAACGGCTTCCTTTACGCTGATCCTGCACAGGGTGTCGAGGCGCTGCGCGAAACTTTTGGTGAACCCCGGCGGCATGTGTTGCGTGATCACAATGCCCGGCGCGTCGGGCGGCATCGGCAGCAGCACATCCTTGATCGCTTCGGTGCCACCGGTGGATGCGCCGATGATAATGAGCTTCTCCGTGCCGGCGCGCGAGTGCAGCGCAAGCATGGGATGCACCTTGCCCGGCGCAGTGGGCGCAGACGGCTTGCGCACGCGCGCGCCCGCGGCGAGACGGATTTTTTCCACAATCTCGCGCGCGCCGGCCTCCATGCCCTTGGCCACCTCCAGCTTCGGCTTGGCGACGAAATCGACCGCGCCCAGCTCCAGCGCGCGCATCGTCACTTCGGCGCCCTGCTGCGTCATCGTCGACACCATCACCACCGGCATCGGACGCAGGCGCATGAGTTTCTCGAGGAAATCGATGCCGTCCATGCGCGGCATCTCCACGTCCAGCGTGAGCACGTCGGGATTCAGATTGCGGATCATCTCGCGCGCCACCAGCGGATCCGGCGCCGCGCCCACCGCCACCATGTCCGGCTGGTGGTTGATGATGTCGCTCAACATACGGCGGATCAGCGCCGAGTCATCGACAATTAAGACCTTGATGCGTCCGGTGGGAATGGGTTTCGTAAGTGATTGCATGATTCTTTTTTCCGATTTTCATGTGTAACAAGTAAACAATTCCACATCGCCGCTGTCGGGCGCCTGCTGGATACGCGAGCGGTATTCGGTCTCGCGCTGGATCAGCGTGTCGTTATGCAGCAGGCGCAACCGCTTGACCAGAACGCGGCCGGTGGCGGGAAAGTAATACACTTTGCGCGGATGCACGTCGGCGAGGTCGCGCGCGACGATGCGAATCTGCTCCGTACGCAGATAATTCTCGGCGAATGCGGCGTTCTTGTGGCCGACGTTCGCCTGCACCAGACTCGCCAGCACATTGCCGCCGCCGAACAGCTTGGCCTCGAGGTTCGCGCGCTTGGCGCCGCGCGTGAGCAGATGGTTGATCAGCAGCTCCATCGCGTAGGTGCCGTAACGCGCACCCGCGGAGGCGTCTTCAATCAGTCCGCGCAAGCGCTCCAGTTCAGCTCGTGCGCTGCGTGCCTGCGCGTCGTGAATCTGCAGATAGCGCGCGATCGATGCTTCGGCATCCTCCCCGCGCCGCTGCGCCTGCCAATGACCTGCATTCACCATGTCGCCCCGCTCCCGTTGGCTCGTGCTGCTATCAAATCGTGCCCTATTGTTTAGCATGGGATATGAAGATCATCGATGAATTAGCGGCTGAAACCCGCGTCAGTTCCCATGCTGGAACCAAACTGCCTGTAGGGTGGGCGCGGTTTTTGTGCCCACGCGGTTAGCAAGTGGGGCGTGTGTCCGGCGGGGTGGGCAAAACAAGACCGTTTTACCCACCTTATATGACATTGCAATAATCGCGCGGCTTTGTTCGACACGGGACTAAAATCCCAGACTTTCCAGCAAATCATCAACCTGTCCCTGATCAGTCACCACATCGTCGCGCCCCGCGCCATTGATCACCGGGCCTGCAAGCGTGGTTTCAAGGACTTCCCTGCGCAGAACTGGCGGACTGGCGTCGAGCAGCAGTTTCACCAGTTGCTCCTCCAATGACTGTGCGAGCCGGGTGACGCGCTGAATCACCTGCCCGGTCAGGTCACAATACTGTTCGTTTAGTGAAATATGTGTCATGATAAGGCTTCGCTACTACGGAGTAAGCCATGGCGCGAACCAAGGCTGTGCTGGGTGCAGGCGCTCGGCTGAGTGACTTCCTCAGCGCCAGTTTGCTGGCACGAGTTTATCCGTCAGAGTTGGTGCAGCAAGTACTTGATGAGCACAAGGTCAACAGC
>CAMBGJ010000242.1 GCA_945865805.1 Bordetella parapertussis | reverse complement strand
CGCCGCAGCCGCATGGCACGCACGGTCGCGCCCATGTCCTGGCGGCTGCGGCCGCTGTGTATCAGCGTCGCATCCGCGCCGGCCTTGTCGGAGATGATGCGTTCCACCTGCATCACATCGGTGGGACGCCGACCGCCCGGCTCGCGCGCCTGCGTGATCGAATACTGCACGCCCTCGGCGATGGGCCTGGCCAAGCGCGCGGGAATGATGCCCTCTTCCAGCAGCATCACGGTGGAGGCCATGTTGATGCGCCCAAACCAGTAGAACGTGTCCTGCGCCTTCGCCAGCGCGCTGGTGGCGTCCTGCGTGATCACGCCACGGATGCGATTGGATTCCTGCTCGCATTCCTGCGTGGTCTTGCAGGGCGTTTCGCGTACGTCAGCGGCGGTGGCGGCCAGCGGCAATAGGGTTAAACACAGTGTCAACAAAATGGGAAACTTCATTGCTCATCCTTTTGAAAAGAGTGTTTGATGATTCGGCGTCATGATTATAGGCAACAAGTCCGGGATGGTCCGCCACAAACGGCATCTTCAGACCGCGGCGTTTAGATAAAAATAACCAATAAAATCATATAGTTATCATATGGCCATCAAAACAGGGCGAACGCTCCTGTCGCACACCGCGCGACTGTGAGAAACTGCGCGCGTCGGCGCCCGGCAACGTTGCGATGTTTGAAGACTCTCATCCGCCTTGCAGCAGCGCGCCGATGCACAACTCAATCGGAGAAACAAGGCATGCGTACGATCGGATGGTTGGCCACCCTAGCAGGGGCATTAAACTTCATGGCACCTTCGGCAAATGCGGCGTAGCCCGACAAGCCGATCCGGCTGGTCGTCAGCAGCGCGGTGGGTTCCGGCCCGGACATTATTTCGCGCCTGATCGCGGACCGTTTGTATGCCGCATGGGGACAGCGCATCGTGGTCGATCCGCGCCCTGGCGTAGCCGGTTTGTTGAGCGCCGATCTGGTGACACGCTCGGCGGCGGACGGCTACACCTGGATGATGATGACCTCGCAGCTTTTTGTTGCCACGGCCGTTTATACCAATCACAAGATCAATCTCGCGCGCGATTTTGCCTCGGTGAGTTTGATCGGCACGGTACCCTACGTGTTGTCGGTGAATCCATCGGTGGCGAAGACGGTGGCTGAGCTGATTGAGATCGGAAAAAAATCGCCAGGCACCTTGCGCTACGGCTCAGCAGGCGCCGGCGGTGCGGAGCATCTGACCAGTTTCCTGCTGGGTCATATGACGGGCGCGAATTTTTTGCATGTACCGTACAAAGGCATACCGCAAGCATTGGCCGACACCGTGGCGCGTGAGGTGCATTTCTCTCATGCAGTGTTGCCGGTGGCAATGCCCTTTGTGCAAAGCGGCCGGCTGCGCGCGCTGGGCGTCACCATGCGCAAACGCGCACCGTTGTTGCCCGATGTGCCGACAGTTGCCGAAACCGTACCGGGCTTTGAAGCCTATGGCTGGTACGGGTTGGTGGCACCCGCCGCCACGCCGCAGGACATCCTGGCCAAGGTCAGCGCGGAAGTCATGAAGGCGGTGAAAGACCCCGCCTTCGGCGAACAGCTCAAAAGCCTAGGCATCGAAATCGTCGGCAGTTCACGTGCGGAGATGGATGCGTTTCGCGCGGATCAAACCAAACGCTTGACCGAGTTGGTAATAGTCTCGGGGGTAGAGGCAAAGTAAGTCAAATAAAAATCAATAAAAACAAATAGTTACAATTACATTCGTAGGGTGCCTAACGCGCACGCGGAAACTGGCGTTGCGCGTGCGCAGAACAACGTTGTAGGGGTGACACGGCGCATCAAGGCTTCTTCAAGGCTTCATCAACAACTTACCCATCACCACACCCGATTCAAACACGCGGTGCGCGCGCGGCGCTTCGGCGAGTGGAATGCGGTCATAAATCGGCACGGTGAATTTGCCGTCGGCGAGCATGCGCAACAAATCGTGCGTGCATTTGGCGCGCAGTTCGGGCCAATCGTCGAGCGTGTGAATGGTGAAATAACGAAACGCACCGCTGCGCCACGGTTTCTTTTGTATTGCGTCATAAATGTCACCCGACGGCGGCCCGTCGATGCGTCCATACAGCATCAGCAGGCCGAAGCGCTCCAGCGCATCAAAGAGCTTGATCATGTGCGGGCCGCCCACGCAATCGAGAATCAGATCGACGCCACGGCCGTTGGTCAACTTCAGCACCTGTTCGACCACATCGCCCTGTTTGCGGTCAATGATTTCGTCGCACCCTTGCGCGCGCGCAAACGCGCCTCGATCGGCCGAACTCACCACGCCGATCACACGTTTGCCGTACGCCTTGGCCAACTGCACCAGCGCTGCACCCACGCCGCCCGCCGCCGCAATCACCAGCACCGAGTCGTAGTGAAACCCCTTGGTCGCAGAATTGAGCAAGTGCCACGCCACCTGATAGTTCGCCAGACCCGCGACCTGTTCAAGATCAACACCATCGGGCACGGCATAAATACGGTCCTCTGGCGCAGCCAGATATTCGGCGTAGCATTTGGCACGCTCCGCGAACTCGCGCGCGCAAGCGAACACATTTTGTCCGACCTTGAGCTTGGTGCAAGCACTGCCCGCTTCCACCACGGTGCCGCTCATCTCGATGCCCGGAATCGCGGGCAGCTTCGGCATCCACGCGTAGACGCCCTTGCGCACGTAGATTTCCGGCATGCACACGCCGATCGAATGCGCCTTGACCAACACTTCATTGGGGCCGGGCTTGGGCGTGGGCAAATCCACGTATTTGAGTACGTCGGGACCGCCGGTTTCGGTGATGCGAATGGCTTTCATGAAGACTCCTGCGTCACGGCATCTGAAAGCGCACAGCCACCGCCGCGCTGGCGATCACCGCCAGATCATGGCCGTCGCCCTCGGGCACATTGAGGCCTCCCTTGACGACTTTCACCGTAACCTGCCCGTGCGGCAGGCTGGCCTTTACCTTATCCGCATCGACCTTGGCCGGCTCCTGCACGCCGATGGTGACTTCAACCTGCATTTCTTTCGAGTTAAGACCGAGCGAACGGATAAACGCCAGCGACGAATGATGCAGCGCATCCTGCACGGCGCGCAGTGCCGCCTTGGTGTAATCGCCGCCGTGCAAATCGTTGCCGGTGCCCATTTCGAGTATGAAGCGTTTCAATGGCATGATGTTCTCCCTTATTCGTTCTATGCGTTCTATACGTCCAGACGGACAATCGCTGCCGCCTGTGCCAGCACCGTCGAACCTGTGCCCGCGTCGTTGACGATTTCCAACCCGCCTTCAAAGACCTTGACCGTGCCAGTGCCGTGCGGCAGCACTTTCAGCACCTCGGCCATATCCACTTCTTCGGGCTTGGGCACGCCGATCAGCACTTCGACTTGCATCGAATCGACGGGTTTGCCGATGGCGTCCGCCACGTTAAGCGAGTTGTGCCACAGCGCGTCACGCAGCGCGCGCACCGCCGCCTTGGTGTAATCCGCGCCGCGGATATCCGTGCCCATGCCGATTTCTATCGCCATGCGTTTCATGGTCATAGCTGTTCTCCCTGTTAAAGTTGAATCGCAGGTATTCTAATCCGCCTGCGCGCTAATCACGTACCAATGTCGCACGCCACTCGCGCTTCACCCGCCCGCTGGACGTGCCCGTCATGCTGCTGCCGCTGACGCGTCCGCTATAAGTCACGTTGTTGACGGTAAAACTGATTTCTTCACCACGCAAGCGCCCGTTCTCGATGGCCACGGCAACGTTGTCGATTTGATAGGTGCCGTACATCTGCTGGTAATACTGCTCCAGCGTCAGGCTTTCCCCTTCCGCCAACCGCCAGGTACCCGCCGCCTGCGCCGGCACCACGTACAAATGCGCGATGCACCAGCTCAGGCAGTGCTCGGTGCGCACACTTTCGTCCGGCTCCCAGCCGCCGCCGATTTCGTAAGTGTTCGACACCACGCGCGCGCCGGGCTTGAGCCGCATAAACTTTGCCGCCAGCGTGTTCAAATGATTCGGCAATAAAAACAAGGGCATCACCGTGGCCTTGGAAATATCGGCCTCGAACATGTCGCCCTGCGAAAACGTGGCCTTGTCCGCCACCCCTGCGATGGCCGCAGCGCGCCGCGACAGCACAACGAGCTCCGGGTTGTACTCCACGCCGTGCGCACGCGCACCACGCTTTGCTGCCGCGATCACCATGCGCCCATCGCCGGAGCCCAGATCAATCACGTAGTCGTCGCGAGTAACGCCCGCCATGTCGAGCATTTTGTCGAGCGTGGCATCCGGCGTGGGTATCCACACCACGTCCTTGCCGGGCTGGCCGGGTACGGGCTTATAACTGTCGGAGGGCGTCTGCGCTGCAGCGGCATGTGCGGCCAGCAACAGACTCAGCAGCCATAGCCCATGGCAATGACAAAGTCGCAAAAATTTACTCATGGCATGACGGAACAATGACATGAGCGAATTTTACCGCCTAACGCTGGTGTCGCGCAGCCGCCACCGTTCGCCTGGTTTGGCGCGGCGACGGATGCCCTTTATCATGCGGCGGAAAATGACAAACCGCCCTTCGACAGAGCCTGTCCTGAGCTTGTCGAAGCATCAGCCGGAACAGCGAGTATTGCGAAACACGCACCAACCCTACGCAATCCGCACCGGCAACCCAGGCAACGGCAATGCAGGCCCTTCCGGCACCGGCGTACGCGCGACATTCATCACCAGCGCCAGCAGTCCGTAGTAACCCGCTACCGCGAGCAAATCAATCACGCCCTGCTCGCCGTATTGTTTAACGGCACGCGCATAAGTGGTATCGCACACGCCGTTGTTCTTCAACGCCTCGGTGAGAAAGTCGTAGAGAATTTCCTCGTCTTGCGCCATACCGCTGGGGCGGCGGCCTTCGCGTACCGCGTCGCCGATTTCCGCTTTCAGGCCCGCTTCAACCGCCTGCCGGTAATGCGCCCACCACTCGAATTGCTGGTTGTAGTGGCGTGCCGCGATGATGGCTGCAAACTCGCCAAGGCGTTTTTCCAGCGGACACATAAAGCGCAAGTACTCGCCGACTTTCTGCACGCGGCCCATCAGCTCCGGGCTGCGCATCAGCGCCATGAACGGCCCGCCCATATGCTTGCGCGGGCCGGACATCACGCCGTCGTACGCGGCCTTCTGTGCCGGTGACATCTGATCTTCGGCTATCACCCCCAGCCGTACCGGGGCTACCTTGTAGTGCACTTCCTGTTGCGGCTCTGACATGGCTGACTCCGGAAAATATCAGGGGTTGCCCATGAAATGCCGCTTGCCGATGTCCACGCCGTTGTGGCGCAGAATGGTGTAAGCCGTGGTCGCGTGAAAATAAAAATTCGGCAGCGCGCGTTTCAGCAACAGATCGATACCGGTGTACTGCGTTTCGCGATCACCCATTTTTACCGTCACCGTTTTACCTTCCGAGCCATCCACCTGCGCCGGCTTGATGCCATTTAGCCAGGCCACCGTGTTATCCACGCGCGCCGCCAGTTCGGCCAGTGTTTTTTCGTTCGACTCGACTTTCGGCGCATCCACCCCGGCAAGCAGCGCGATGCAGTTGCGCGCATGATCGGTCGATACCTGCACCTGCCGCGCGAAGCTGAACATATCCGGGCTCAACCGGTAACCCAGCAGGCTGCTTTCATCAAACTTCTTTTCCGTATAAAGCGCCTGCGCCCGCTTCAACACGATGGAAAGGCCTTCGAGGTGGCGCACGAACACGGGCAGGGAAATCTGGGACATGGCTACGGACATGGTGTTTCTCCGGTGAGATAAACGAAAATTTGGGGCTTGAAAGACATTCTACTCGATGAATTACGTGCGTTACACGATACCGCGCAAACAGGCAATGTAAATAGATCACATTTTTCTGGGGCAATATTTACCTCTTTTGACACGGAAGCATTTCTACAACTTAGCGGAGCGGCGCGCGGTGATTGCAAAACTCGGTGACGCCAGAAAGAATGGCGGTAAAATGCCCACTCCAAACGACTATCGACCCACAGGATTACCGACATGGCACACGGCATAGGCTTCCCCGACAAACAAGTAATGGCAGAACTCACGGCGAAGATGCTGATCGAGGTGGATGCGGTGCAGTTTATGGGCGAGAAGCCGTACATCTACACCTCGGGCCTCGCCAGCCCGGTATATACCGATTGTCGGCGACTGATTTCGTTTCCGCGCGTGCGGCAGACGCTCACCGATTTTGGCGTGGCTACTATTCATCGCGATGTGGGCTTTGAGCAGTTTGATGCCGTGGCCGGCGGCGAGACGGCGGGCATACCGTACGCCGCATGGTTCGCCGATCGCATGATGTTGCCGATGCAGTATGTGCGCAAAAAGGCCAAGGGCTTTGGCCGCAACGCGCAGATCGAGGGCGTAGTTACCGAGGGCCAGCGCGTGTTGCTGGTGGAAGACCTCGCCACCGATGGCGGCAGCAAGGTCAATTTTTGCAATGCGCTGCGCGCGGCGGGCTGCAAATGCGATCACGTGTTTGTGAATTTTTACTACAACATTTTCCCGCAAGGCGCGAAGCTGCTTGATGACATGGGCGTCAAAATGCATTGGCTCGCCACGTGGCAGGATGTGCTGGCGGTGGCGAAGGCGGCGAACACCTTCGATGCGAAGATGCTGAATGAGGTCGAGAGTTTTATTCACGATCCGCGAGGCTGGTCGAAGGCGCATGGCGGTACGGCTGGCGCGGGCGGCGATTAATCGGTATTGCCTGTGCCACGAACGTTGGGGTTCGCTATGCTCACGGCCAACCTACATAAAAATATCAATAAAAACAAATAGTTACATAAAGTATGCTGCCCTACTCCGCAATGCGTCCCTTGCTGCATTTGCTGTCTCCCGAGGCCGCGCATGGCGTTGCCGTCTGGGCGCTGAAAAACGGTTTGGCGGGCCGCGCGCACGATGCAAACGATGCGCTGCTCGCGACCCGCGTGTGGGGTTTACCGTTCACGAATCCGATTGGTCTGGCTGCGGGCTTCGACAAAGACGCCGAGGTGATGGACGCCATGCTCGCGTTCGGCTTTGGCTTTGTTGAAGCCGGCAGCGTCACACCGCTGCCGCAGCCGGGCAACCCCAAGCCGCGCTTGTTCCGGCTGGATGAAGATCAGGCGGTGATCAATCGCTTCGGTTTTAACAGCAAGGGGCTGGAACATTTCGCGGAAAAACTCGCCACCAGAAATCGCGTAGGGATTGTCGGCGCCAATGTCGGCAAAAATCGCGACGCGCCCGATGCCGCCGCCGATTACGCCACAGGCATCACGCGCGTGTGCGGTTTGGCGGATTACCTCGTGTGCAATGTGTCGTCGCCCAACACGCCGGGGCTGCGCAGCCTGCAGGCGCGCGCGCAAATTGAAAAGTTGATCAACCGCGTGCTTGAAGCCCGTTTGCAGGCCGCACCAGACAAAAATAAACTGCCGCCGCTGCTGGCAAAAGTCGGCCCCGATCTGGATGAAGCGCAGTTGCAGGATATCGCCGAGGTGGCGCTCGCTACCAAACTCGACGGCTTGATTGTCGGCAACACCACCATCACACGCCCGCCGCTGAAAAGCCATCACGCGCCTGAATCCGGTGGCTTGTCCGGCCCGCCGCTGATGGCGCTGGCGACGCAATGCCTGGCGAATATGTACCGTTTGACCGGCGGCAAACTGCCCATCATCGGTTGCGGGGGTGTTGCCAGCGGCGCCGATGCGTGTGCAAAAATTCGCGCAGGCGCGTCGCTGGTGCAACTGTATTCCGCACTGGTGTTTCACGGCCCGACACTGGTGGCAAGCATCAAGCGCGACCTCGCGGCATGCCTTAGCGCGGACGGCTTTAAATCCGTGGCCGACGCGGTGGGCGCGGATCATAGGCGCTAAGCACAGGGCAATTGCATCAAATAGCCACCATCCCAAGTAATTGCTCACGATAAGAATCGCTGGTTGATGCGACCAAGCGTCGCGTCTTGATTCCGCCCTTGCGGGACTTATCCAG
>CAMBGJ010000241.1 GCA_945865805.1 Bordetella parapertussis | reverse complement strand
CTCGCTCTCCGCGATTTCGCCGCATCTCACGGCCTATGGTTGATTTGTGGCGGTCCATCAATTGGGCAATGCCGCTTCGGTCATGTCCAGCCTTGGAAAGGATCGCAATCTGATACCGTTCGTCTTGGGTGAGGTGTGTGTAGTTCATTTTTGGCAACTTTAACTTGGTGGTCGAGGGGCTCGGATGCTATCGCACCTCGCCCACCCAACCTATTAATCAGAGTTGCACTTCGAATTTGAACTCGCGGGATAATCGTTGAAATTCTTTGGCCATAAAGGGAATGGGTGGTTCTATGTTTCTATCGAACTGGTTTAATACCGAAGAGGTTGATGCTTTCGCGCGTGCCCTTGCGCAAGATTTGCTGGGACGCTTGCCGCCGTCTGCGACCGTGGGGGGCAAAAGTATTTCTCCATCTCGATTAAACAGCACACGAGAGGCGGTGCAATCGCGCGCATCGGCGTTTTCTCGTAGATATCGAATGAATTGGTACAAGAAGGCGCATCTTGCAAATACGTTTAAGTGGGTGTTACGCGAGGCGGGATGCGACACCAGCTTTGTTGATGCATGGACATATGACTTTATGCTGCATATAGCGGAAAAAAAGTCCGGTAAATGAATGATGGCAACACATAAATCAGCAGGGTTTTTTCGTGCTATTTTTGATCGATTGTTGGGAGCGGGGGCGAAAGGTAAATCCCTTGATCTGCAGCCTCGTCTTGCGCAATCTGAAGCTTCACCTGCGGCGGATGGTGGTGCAGAAGCAGAATTTAAGCGTGCGCTCACATTGCATTTGGCTGACAAGCTCGATGAGGCAGAAGTCATTTATCAGGCAATATTGCGGCGACAACCTGATCACGCGCTGTCGTTGCATAATTTAGGTGTGGTCCAGGCTCGCCGCGAGAACTTTGAAGCTGCGGAGATTCTGATAAATCAATCCATTGCAATTGATCCCCAGAAGCTTTCAATCGGCGCGTTGTCAAAGCAGTTACCCGTGCGGCTCATGGATTGTTTTATGCCCCGCTCGGCCAGCCAGCGGCGTACCTCGGCGCTGGCGTATTGGCTGCCTTTATCCGAATGGAAGATCAGCCCCTGCGCGGGTTTGCGCACCTTATGGGCCATGCGCAAGGCGTCCAGCACCAGTTGGCATGTCATGTGCCCGGCAATTGCCCAGCCGATGATTTTGCGGGTGAACAGATCCAGAACCGCGCAAACGTATTGCCAGCCTTCGCGCGTCCATAGGTAGGTGATGTCAGATAGCCAAACCCGATCCGGCGCCTGGGCATGCGAGGTTGATCCAGCACTCGTATCGCAACTGAAATCCTGCCCCAGTAAATTCGCCGCCACCGGCATCGAATGTCCAGAGTCAGTGGTGGCCTTGTATTTCCGGCCCGCCTTGGCACGTAGCTTCATGGCACGCATCAATGTCTGGATGCGATTCAGGCTGCCGGTGTAGCCATCACGTTCACACATCACCCGGTAGATGCGCGGCGCACCGTAACGGCCACGATGGGCGTCAAATACCTTGCGGATGATGCCGCTCAGGCTATCGCGCACTTGCGCACGCTGGCTGGGCGCTCTGCCTCGCCAGGCGTGAAAGCCCGATTGGGTGACGCCCAGCACCCAACATACGACTGACAAGGGGTAGGCCATGAGCTCAGGCAGTATAAAGGCGTATTTCACAGGCTCTCTCTCGCAAAGTACGCCGCTGCTTTTTTTAGGATGCTGACCTCCATCCGGGAACGCGATAACTCAGCGCGCAATCGGGTGATTTCAGCCTGTTCCGGACTCACCGCACGGCGGCCCGCCGCCACCGTCAATTGACCTGCGTCATACAGCTTTTCCCAGTGGCCGATGAGCTTGGGCAATACGTCAAATTTGCGACCGCATTCGGGCAAGCTCAGATTCTCTGCCTTCTTATGACGCACCACTTCGGCCTTGAATTCCACCGTGAATACGCGACGCTTCAAATGCTCTTTCTTGATGACTTCCAGTGCGTTATGCTGCTTGTTCGCTTTCATGATTTCTCTTTTGTTAAGTCATCCATGAGAAGCTTACAGGATCACACGGCCTGCTTGACCACTCGCTCAGCGCCCTCGATCAGCCGGTTGGTCTGAGCGATTTGCTTGTCCAGAGTATGCCCGTCATAGGGATTGCCCGGACAAGCCAAGGCTGGACTTGGGGTATCGGGGCGTGGATGCAGACAACCCAAGCGTTCAGATCATCCACCGGGGCAAGCCGAGCAAACTCACCCTGGAGCACAAACGCTGGTTAAGGCGACGTCAGGCGATAGAGCCAGGTATCGGGCACTTGAAGTCGGATCACCGCATGAACCGGTGCTATTTGCCAGGGGCGCTGGGTGATGTGCTAAATGCGCTGTGTTCCGCAGTGGGTTACAACTTGCGCTGGTTGATGCGGGCGGTGGCGCGTCAGAACCTTATGGCGGTTTTTTTTCGTCTTATTCGCGTCACGGCGCTTCTGGTTCACGGCATGCATCTATCGGGAATGGCACGAATGCGAAGCCTTGTGCTACCGCATGGACATGCTTTATCGCGCCACCTTGTGATCCCTATCCTAAAACTGCGGGCTTGAGTGCGCAGCGTTTGCCTTCAAACAGTGTTTTGGCTTGCGCCTGTATCTCTTTTTTCCACAGCCCTATTTGCACTGGATGAACATCGTAATCCCGAGCAATCTGGTTGATCGTCTTCACCCCTCGTAATGCCTCCAAGCCGACTTTCGCTTTGAATTCCGGCGTGTGTACCTTGCGCTTCTTCGCCTCGCTCATTTTTTCTACTTTCCCATGACAGCGTATAGCTTAAACGGCTGTCTTGAATTTGGGGTCCACTATAAGCAACCTATTATCTTCATGCAGTGCGGGCCTATCCGTTACACGGCAGCAAATCCCGCTAACGCGCAGAAAGACCTTGAAGTCGTGTCACATAGGCTCGACACGCGCATTGATTTGTCTCCAGAGGCCGGTATTCAGGATGTGTTCCGGCACTTGGCGAAGGATATTGGTCGAACCGAAGCGATTGCCGCTCAGATTAAAAGCGTCTTCGATCAAGGTAGAAAGATACTGGTTCTCACTGAACGCACCGAACATCTGGATGCAATCCTGAGTGCGCTGACGGACAAGGTGCCGTCGCCGTTCGTATTGCATGGCCGAATGTCAAAAAAGCAACGTGCAAAAATCATCATGGAACTGGACAGCTTGCCAGCAGATGCCCCGCGAATCTTGCTTGCCACAGGAAAACTGGTCGGCGAAGGCTTTGATCATCCTGCGCTGAACACCTTGGTGCTGGCAAAGCCTATTTCATGGAAGGGCACACTACAGCAGTATGCCGGCCGACTCCACCGCGAACACGCAACCAAAACCGACGTGCGTATCATCGATTTTGTGGATACGGGCCATCCAGCACTGCTACGAATGTGGGATCGGCGGCGACGCGGATATCGCGCGATGGGCTATAGGATTGGAGGTTGATCTACCATTGTACCAAAGCAAGTCAGTGGGCTGATGCTATTGTTGATAGCTCCCTTCCACGAGATTCCGAATACGCACGCCTCACTCAAATCGCCAGATCGTTCTCGTTGTAATCGTGGATAACCCTGTCCACGGTCTGCTGATTGAAACGGAATTCGTCTTCCCGCCTCGCGAACGGTTGATAGAAAAACGCTTTCTCGTTGGGGTAATACTGGCGGCGCGCGTCGATGGCGACGGCGATCACCGAGGCCCGTTTAAAAATGCGCTGTTCGTCATAACGCAGCCCCGGCACTTTCATGGTGAGCGCGGTCAGTTGCCCGAGCACGGATTTGCGGCGGTGAAAGCCGAAGGTCAGCGAGACACGCAGGTCGGGCGACGAGTTGGCGAACGAGCCGTGCAGTGTCTGCCGGTTGACTATCGTCACATCCCCCGGCGCGCAGATGAGGGGGATGGCGCCCTGTAGCTGTTCGCTGCCGCCGTTGTCGGCGACCCTCTTCTTGATGTCGGCGCGCCCGAGTTTGTGTGTGCCGGGCATTACCCACAGCGCGTTGCCTGTGGTGGTCGGGTAAATCTGCACCTGGTAGTTAAAGCCGTGGATGCCTTCGTTCCAGTCTGGCGAATTCCAGTGCGTCACGCCATCCTGATGCCACGCCACGGAGCCACCCACGTGCGGCTGCTTGACGAAAATCACGTCGTTAAACGGCACGAAATCATCACCATTGATCGACGCGGCTATCGCCAGCAAATGCGGATGGTCATACACGCGCAGCCCCGCCGACATGTACTCACACATGCCACGCATGCGCAGTACCACGTAGGCGGGCGCACCGCTGTCGGGCGCGGGTTCGGCCATTTTGCTGGGATGGCGGCCTTCGCCAAAATCCGTGCCGCCCTGTGGATCGGACAGTGGCTTGATGAGGGTATACGGCTCGCGCGCCGCGTCGCGGCCCAGTGCCGGGCGGCCCCTGGCATCCACCTTTGCATCGGGGCTGGCCGGTGCGCCTTCGATCATCACGGCGGCATCGCGGCGCAATTCGTTGACCTCGGCTTCGCCGACCACGCCCTCGAAAATGTAGAAGCCGTGCTTCCAGTACGCCGCCAGAATGTCGGGGTGCAGGCGGTCATTTGCATCAAGGCGCACGGGGCCACGGTGATCGAGTTCGCGCGCGAGACGCAGGCCTTGCGCCTGATAGGCGGCCATGCCTTCGGCGTGTTTGGCGCGCGTGAGTTCGCGCGTGTGCTGAATATTGGCGTCGGTGACGGTATTCATGATGCATCCTCCCGTGAGTGGCCTGGCGAAATCCTAGCGCAGAAACGGCGGCAAGGCAAAACCGTGCACAACGCGGGCATCCGGCTGGGCAAGCCCGCAGGCGTGAGAACATGGTAAGGTTTGAGTTGCAGCAATTTACTCATAACGAACAAACAGGAGCATCCCATGATCCATGTCGTCGCCATCATCACCGCCAAACCCGGCCTGCGCGAGAACGTGCTGGAAGCCTTTCGTGCCAACATCCCTGCCGTGCGTGCCGAGGACGGCTGCATCGAATACGGCCCCGCCACCGATGCCGAAGGCGTCGGTTCGTTTCAAACCAAATTTGGTGTCGATACCTTTGTGGTGATCGAAAAGTGGCGCGATCTTGCCGCGCTCAAGGCGCATGCCGCCGCGCCGCATATGGCGGCCTATGGGGCAAAGGTTAAGGACATGCTGGCGAGTCGCGTGATTCACGTGCTGTCGTAGGCGGACTAGCTTCTATCCACCAGCCGCGCTCACCACACCGCGAGGATCACGCCCGACACTAGCAGTGTCAGGCCGTGGTAACCCGCATTAATGCCGAATAGCCGCCACGAGCGGCTTTCCCAGGCGACCGCGCCCAGCAGTATGGGCACGCAAAACCCCAGCCACACCACGCAGGCCACCACCATGCCCAACATGACGTTGGACAACTGCGCAGCCGCCATCACGCTTGAGGTGCGGCACAGCGCGATGACGTAGGCCATGGCCACGGACGTTATCAGGGCACCGCCAAGCATCAACAACAGGGAACGCTTCAACAGCGAGACTTCCGGTTTGAAGTCGGCAGGCATGGCCATTTCTTTCATCCACGCGTTGCCGAACAGCGGGCCGTACCAGAGAAACCCGATGGTGATGGTGGTCGCCACCGCCGCCATAATCGCCCACCCGTTCAGAGAAATCATAGGTGGCGTGTGTTCGACAGACTGGCGATATCTGAACGCGGCTATTACGTGGTGTACAACTCGGTGAGGTGCCGCGCGCGCATGACATCCTGCGCCTCGAGCGGTTCGCTCAACTTGCCTGCACCGATCTGATCGCGCAGCATTTCATTCATCGTCGGCAGCGCCGTGCGTTCCACCTTGGCCTCGGGCTGCCACAACTGCCCGCGCATGATCGCCTTGGCGCAATGCAGGTACGCCTCTTTCACCGCGATATGCACCACCAGCTTGGGAAACCGCCCGTTCACTTCGCACAGCGAGGTAAACGCTTCGTCGTTGCGCAGCGTGGCCTTGCCGTTGATGCGCAGCGCCTCATCGACGCCGGGCACCAGAAAAATCGCGCCGATGCGACCGGTGTCAACGATATTGGAAAACGTATCCAGGCGATTGTTGCCCGTCCAATCCGGAATGATCACGGTATTGTCGTCCAGCACCTTGATAAAGCCTGCTTCACCGCCGCGTGGCGAGGCATCCATGTTGCCGTCTTTGTCGCAGGTGGACAGCACGGTAAAGCGCACCAACGTGAGAAAGTTTTTGCAGTGCTGATCGAGATGCGGCATCTGCTTTTTGACCGCGCGTTCCTTGGCCGGCGAGTACATCGCGCGCAATTGCTGGGGGGTTTCTATAGCGGACATACGTCACCTCAAAAATATCAATAAAAACAAATACTTACATAGATCACGGTTTAGCCTTCGCCCTAACCGCGATCCACCTCGACATTATCAATCAGCCGCGTCCTGCCCAACCGCGCCGCCGCCAGCACCACCAGCTTGCGTTCGCCATTGGTCGGCGGCGTGAGATCGGTTTGCCGCCGCACCGCGATGTAGTCGGGCTTCCAGCCGTGATGGGCGAGATCGGACATGACATCGAGTTCGATGCGCTGATAGTCGATGGCGCCTGCTGCCAATTCCTCGCGCGCCTTGCCCAACAGTTGATACAGGCGTGGCGCTTCTTTACGCTCCGCCGCCGACAGGTAGGCATTGCGCGACGACAGCGCGAGGCCATCCTCGGCGCGCACGGTTTCGGCGAGAATAATCTCGATCGGCAGCGCCAGTTGCCCCACCATGTTGTTCAGCACCAGGCACTGCTGATAATCTTTTTTACCAAAGATCGCCGAGTGCGGATTCACCATGTTAAAAAGTTTAAGCACCACGGTGGCTACACCGCGAAAATGCCCAGGGCGCACTGCGCCGTCGAGCATGTGCTGAATGTCGGGCGGCTCGACGGTGTAGGTTTGCGGCTCGGGGTAAATTTCGCCTTCGTCGGGCGCGAATACCACATCCACGCCTGCCGCCTCGAGCTTCGCGCAATCAGCGGTCAAGGTGCGCGGGTATTTGTCGAAATCCTCGCGCGGGCCGAACTGCAAGCGGTTGACGAAAATGCTCACCACGGTACACGCCGCGCGCGGCTTGGCGATATTGATGAGCTGGATATGGCCCGCGTGCAGATTGCCCATAGTCGGCACGAACACGTTATTCGGTTCGCGCTGCAGGCGTTCGCGCAAGGCGGCTACGGAGTGGATGATGTCCATTGTATGGGGGGGCAGTAGGCCGTTAATAGTGAACCGTTAACCATTAACAGTAAACCCAGCGCAACTGCCACGGTTCACTGTTTACCGTTCACGGTTCACGAAGCACTACATAAATGAATGCTCACGATCAGGAAAAGTCTTGGCCTTAACTTCTTTCACATAACGCTCGACCGCGGCTTGTATCGAACCGGTGCCCTGCATGAAGTTTTTCACGAACTTGGCTTTTTTACCGGGGAACACATCGAGCATGTCGTGCAGCACCAGCACTTGGCCGTCGCAATCGACACCAGCGCCGATGCCGATGGTGGGTATGGTCAGCACGTCGCTCACCTGCTTGGCGAGCGGCGACGGTATCGCTTCGAGTACCAGCATGCCCGCGCCAGCTTCTTCGATCAGTTTGGCGTCTTCGATCAGGCGCTCGGCATCGCTTTGCTGGCGGCCCTGCACTTTGTAACCGCCGAGTTGATGCACCGATTGCGGCGTCAGGCCCAGATGCCCACACACCGGCACGCCGCGCGCCACCAGGTATTGCACGGTTTCGGCCATCGCAGCGCCGCCTTCGAGTTTTACCATTTGCGCACCGGCAGCTATGATTTCGGCGGCGTTGCGGAAGGTTTCCGGCGGGCTTAACTGGAAGGTGCCGAACGGCATGTCGCCGATGATGAACGCACGCTTGGCGCCGCGTGCGACACAAGCGGTGTGATACACGATGTCACGCAAGGTCACCGGCAGCGTCGTTTCATGCCCTTGCAAAAC
>CAMBGJ010000240.1 GCA_945865805.1 Bordetella parapertussis | reverse complement strand
CGCAACAGGATTCTCTGGAAAAAATGCTCGGCTCGCTGGGCATCGGCAAATAACGCCGGCGTCACACCCGCATGCCATCGGTGCGCCCCGCCGCGATTGCCGGATTGTTTTACCCCGGCACACCGGGCGAACTGGCGCATCAGGTGGTGACCTTGCTCGCGGCTGCGGCGCCGGGCGCCAGTGCTGCCGTCCCCAAAGCCATCATCGCGCCGCACGCCGGGTTTGTTTATTCGGGGCCGATCGCCGCACGCGTCTACGCGCTGATCGCGCCCGCGCGGGCACGCATCAAGCGTGTGGTGCTGCTGGGCCCGGCGCACCGTGTTGCCGTACACGGCATGGCGCTGCCCGGCGTGGATGCCTTTGCCACGCCCTTGGGTACGATTCCCATCGACAAAGCAGCGGTCAAAACGCTGATGGCGCTGCCCTTTGTCGGCGCCAGCGCCGAAGCGCACCGGCTTGAGCATAGCCTTGAAGTGCAACTGCCCTTTTTGCAAAAAATCCTCAGCGACTTCACCCTGCTGCCGCTGGCGGTGGGGCGCGCCACGGCGCAGCAGGTGGCCGCTGTTCTGGACCTGTTGTGGGGCGGTGATGAAACGCTGATCGTGATCAGCTCGGATCTGTCGCATTACCTGCCTTACGCCGACGCGCAACGCGTGGATCACGACACCGCGCAAGCCATTCTGAATCTACACACTGGCATCAGCCATCAACAGGCCTGCGGTGCCACGCCGGTCACCGGCCTCACGCTACTCGCGCAACAACGGAAGTTGACCCCCACGCTGGTGGATTTGCGCAACTCCGGCGACACCGCCGGTGACAAAGCGCGCGTGGTGGGTTACGGCTCATTTGCTTTTTATGAACCCACACCTACCGCTCACTGAAGCCGGCAACACGCTGCTGCCGATCGCGCGCGCCGCCATCGCCGCGCCACTCGGCAAGACCCACGCCGCCGACGAAAGCGCTGCGTGGTTGCGGCAGCAGGGCGCGTCGTTCATCACGCTGCAACTCGATAAAAAATTGCGCGGCTGTATCGGCTCGCTGCAAGCGCATCGCACCTTGCTCGACGATGTAAAGGCCAACGCCGCCGCCGCCGCCTTCAAAGACCCGCGCTTCAAGCCGCTGACCGCCGCCGAGTATGAAAACATCGAGGTTGAAATCTCGCTGCTGTCGGCCCTAAACACGCTGAGTTTCACCGACGAAGCCTCGGCGCTGGCCCAGTTAACGCCGCACGTGCACGGCGTGATTTTTCACTATGGCCATCACCGCAGCACCTACCTGCCGCAGGTGTGGGAGAATTTTTCCGATCCGGCGATGTTTCTCGCGACGCTGAAGCAAAAAGCCGGTCTGCCGCCGAATTTTTGGGATGCCAGCGTCAAGCTGCAAACCTACACCGTGGCGAAACTGCGCGAATCCGTCTGACGATGAACGCACCGACCGATTCAGGAACCCCGGCGCGCTGGTGGCATTTGAATGACGACGGGCGCATGCAGTGCGATCTGTGTCCACGCGACTGCAAGCTGCACGACGGTCAGCGCGGCGCGTGTTTCGTGCGCCAGCGCGTGGGCGACGACATGCGGCTCACCACGTATGGCCGTTCGTCGGGCTTTTGCATCGACCCGGTCGAGAAAAAACCGCTGAATCATTTTTATCCCGGTTCGAGCATTTTGAGTTTCGGCACCGCTGGCTGCAATCTCGCCTGCAAGTTCTGCCAGAACTGGGACATCAGCAAGTCGCGCGACATGGATCGTCTCGCCGCCGAGGCCACGCCGCAGGCCATCGCGGAGGCCGCCCGCAACGCGGGCTGCAAAAGCGTCGCCTTCACCTACAACGATCCGGTGATCTTCGCCGAATACGCGATGGATATTGCCGACGCCTGCCATGCCCTGGGTGTGCAAACCGTCGCCGTCACCGCAGGCTATATGCACGACGCCCCGCGCCGCGCGTTCTACAAAAAAATGGATGCCGCCAACGTCGATCTCAAGGCCTTCACCGATGCGTTTTATTTCAAGCAGTGCGCCGCACACTTGCAGCCCGTACTCGACACGCTGGTTTACCTCAAGCACGAAACCCACGTGTGGTTTGAAATCACCACGCTGTTGATCCCCGGCAAAAACGATTCCGACGAAGAACTCACCGCTGAGTGTCAGTGGATCCAAAAAGAACTCGGCGCGGATGTGCCGCTGCACTTCACGGCGTTTCATCCCGATTACAAAATGCGCGACATCGCCGCCACGCCGCCCGCGACGCTCACACGTGCACGCGACATCGCATTAAAGGCGGGCTTGAATTATGTCTACACCGGCAATGTGCACGACGAACGCGGCGGCTCGACGTATTGCCCCGGCTGCCGCAAACCGCTGATTTTGCGCGACTGGTATCGCATCGGCGGCTATCGCGTGACAGCGGACGCGACATGCGGCGACTGCGGCACGCCTATCGCCGGACGTTTTGCACAACAGTTGGGGAAGCCGTTTGGGCCGAGGCGCATTCCACTGACGATAGCGCCAGCCAGTGTTAAGAATTTACAAAATACTCAATAAAAACAAATGCTTACAAACAAGTCTTCGCGACAGCCTAATCACTCCGCCTTAACCCCCGCCGCCTTCACCACCTGCGCCCACTTCACGGTTTCACGCGCGATGAAATCGGCGAATTCGTCGGGTGTGCCGCCGACGATATCGCCGCCCTCTTCTGTCAGCCGCGTGCGCACAAGGGGGTTCTGCAACACGGCGGTAATTTCCCGGTGTAGCAAGGCCGCGATCGGCGCTGGCACTTTCACCGGCAACAACACGCCATACCATTGCAGTGCTTCGTAACCCGGTAACCCGCTCGCGGCCACCGTCGGCACTTCGGGCAACACCGGTGAACGCAGCGGGCCGCTGACCGCCAGCGCACGTACACGGCCCGAACGCACATGCGGCAGTGTCGGCACGATGTTATTCATCGCCAGTTGCACTTGCCCCGCGATCAAATCCACCGCCGCTGGCGCGCTACCGCGATACGGCACATGCACGACATTCCCGCCCGCGTTGTTCTTGAACAGCTCCATCGCCAGATGCGACATGGCGCCCATGCCCGATGACGCATAGCTGTATTTCTTTGGCTGCGCTTTTAACAGTGCAACCAGCTCCGTTACACTTTTCGCCGCCAGCGACGGATGCACCGCCAGCACGAACGGCGCACGGCTGACCAGCATCACCGGCGCGAAATCGCGCTTCACATCGTAGGGCTGCGGCTGCAGCGCGGGATTGACCGCGATGGCGCTGCCGGTGTTCAGCAGCAGTGTGTAGCCATCCGGATTCGCCTTGGCCACGACATCGGCGCCTATCGAGCCGCCTGCGCCGGGCCGGTTGTCCACCAGCACGGTTTGCGCCAGACGCTCACTCAATTTTTCCGCCAATGCACGCGCCACAAAATCCGAACCACCGCCAGGCGCGGAGCCCGTCACCAGTCGCAACGGCTTGGAAGGATAGGCCGGCACCGCAGCCATCGCGGTGAATGCCAACACCAGCGGCACTACCCCTGCACAGGCAAACCACGTGACGCGATGCAACGCTCAATCCGCCTTGATGCCCGACGTGCGAACGATCTTGCCCCACTTCGCCAGGTCGCCGCGCACGCGTTGGGTGAGTTCTTCCGGCGTGCTGATCATCACCTCGGCGCCCTGCACGGCGAGACGATCCTTGATATCCTGCATCGCGGCGAGCTTGCCGATTTCCTGATTCAAGCGGCTGATAATCGGACGCGGCGTACCCGCCGGTGCAAACACGCCGTACCACACAATCACCTCGAAACCCGGGATGCCCGATTCGGCTACCGTCGGCAATTCGGGCATCAGCGTCGTGCGCGTAAGCGAAGTCACCGCCAGCGCGCGCAGCCGGTTGGCCTTCACCATCGGCAGCACCGAGGGCATGTTGGTGATGAACATCGCCACCTGCCCGCTGACCACGTCCGTCACGGCCGGGCCGGTACCCTTGTACGGCACGTGCTGCAAATCGATACCCGCCGCCTGCTTGAACAGTTCGCTGCCCAAATGGGACGACGAACCACTGCCAGGTGTGGCGTAGTGCAGTTGCCCCGGCTTCGCCTTCGCCAGCGCGATCAGGTCCTTCACGGATTTCGCCGCGACGTTGTTGCCCACCACCAACAGGCTCGGCGTGGACGCCACCAGACTGATCGGCGCGAGGTCTTTTTCGGTGTCGAACGGCAGCTTCTTATGCAAGGCCGCGTTGATGCAAATGGTACTCACCGAGCCGATCATCATGGTGTGCCCATCGGGCGTGGCGCGCGCAGCCAGCTCGGTGCCGATGATGCCGCCCGCGCCGCCGCGATTGTCCACCACCACTGGCATGCCCAACGCATCGTTCAGACGCTGCCCGACCATGCGCGCCATGATGTCGGTGCCGCCGCCGGGCGGAAACGGCACGATCATGCGCAAGGGGCGGGCGGGGTATTTGTCGGCGGCCCACGCCATGGGTGCTGCGAGCAACGTTACGATTGCGATGGCGGTTTGGAAATTGGGATTCATACGGATTTTGCGTGGGGCTGCGGGAATTTTCCGACCGCGTCGTTCCAGTGAAAGCTGGAACCCAGTTCGTTCAACCATACGAAGCATCTGAAATGTGATCCTTCTGACCGTGAATTGCCCCCAACCTACCTTCCCCCAAGGGAAGGGGATACCAGCTTTCGCTGGAATGACGGCGGCGAAGTGAATCTGTGTACATCGGTGAAATCTGCGGCAAAAAAAGCTTTTGCCGTTAAGTCTTCAGCGCCTCAGACCACCAGGCGTAATCCGCCGGCTTGCCGCTTTCCACCGCGCGTATCCACGGATAGTCCCCCGCCTGCCCGAAGCCATGCACCGGATGGCTGCCCGAGCGCAGCGCTTCAAGAAAGCCCAGCTCCTCCAGCCGCACGTTGCCGAGATTCACCTCGGTACCGAACAGCGACACCAGCCAGAATTGCAGCGTGCGGCGCGGCACCATTTCGCGCAGCGGCGACACTTCAAAAATAATGCGTTGCTGGCCCACCTCTCGCGCCACGCGCAGCACCTGCTGCGTGCCGGTTTCGCGGCTTTCGAGCAAATCCTCGGCGGTCTCGCCCATCACGCGGCGCAGCAGATGGCCTTCCCAGTAAACGTAGGATGCGCCCGCATTCAACAGCGCCAGCATTTCCTTGACGGTGACTTCCTCGTCGACCACTTTTTCGCTGCGGCGCGTGGTGTCGCCTTCGATGAATTTTTTGCCGACTTCGCCGAATACGGTGAAATCAAGGTCTTTCGCGTATTTCACAAAATCCATCTCGCGCTGCATGTCGCGCGCGGCGGTGGTGGCGGTACTGGAAACCTCGATCACCGAAAAGCCGAGGTCGGCCATTTTCTCCATCACCTTTTTCTCATTGCCCTGAATACGCGCGATTTCCATAAAGATGCCGCCCGGCTGCACCTTCACGTTGTAGTGGTTGTAGACCTCGATCTTTTTACGGATTTCTTTTTCCGGCGCGCGCAGGTGCGGATCCCACAGTTTCACCACGTCGAGATATTCGCCGTACTGCGCCAGCATGCTTTCACAAAACGTCGTCGGCCAGCCGGTATCCATCACCATGGTGATGCCGTCGGTGCGCGGCTTTTTCGAACGCGCGGGCCAGTTGATACCGAGAAATTCTTGCAGCGTTTGATCCATCGGGGTCTCCATCGGGGTCTCTATCAGGTCGCCAAGTCAAAAACATGATGACACGTCAAAGCGCCACGAAGCATAGCGACTGTAGGGAGCCTGAGCAAGCCGACGGCAGCGTTCCGGCCCCCGCCACCATCAATAAAAATATTGTTTAAAAACATATAGTTACGAAATGACTATGCAGGGGACGCTGCCCTCCGACCCGGCGCCCAACGCTTGAGCACCGCTGCCAGCGTGTCGCTGGTGAAGGGCTTGGTCATATAGTCGTCCATCGACGCCGCAAGACACGTCTCGCGATCGCCTTCCATCGCGTTGGCAGTCTGCGCGATGATGATGTGGCGCTGCAGGCCGCCTGCCGTGCCTACGCGCTGCTCCAGGGCGCGTATCGCTGCCGTTGCGGCAAAGCCATCCATGTTGGGCATGTGGCAATCCATCAATATCAGGTCAAATTTTTCGCGCGATACCTGCTCGACTGCCTGCACCCCATCCTGCGCAACGGTCACCTTGCAACCGAGTTTTTCCAGCATGCGGGTCGCCACCATTTGATTGATCTTGTTGTCCTCGGCTAACAGCACATGTATCTGGGTCGGCGCACTCGCCGCCACCTGCTGACTAACACTTGCCCCCACCGGGGCTGCGGGCAGCGCTGCCAGTTCGCTACCCACCGCGACGGGAATCGTAAAGCTGAAGCGGCTGCCCTGGCCCGGCGTACTCTCCACGCGCATTGCGCCGTCCATCAGCTCGACCAATTCGCGGGAAATCGTCAAACCCAGGCCGGTGCCGCCAAAGCGCCGCGTGGTGGTGATATCTTCCTGTGAAAACGGATTGAAAATTTTGTCTATGGCGTCCTTCGCAATACCGATGCCGCTATCACTCACCTCAAAGCGCAGCGTCACGCGCCCCGCCTGCCGCTCGGCGGCCATCACCGAAATATGCACGCTGCCCTCAATCGTAAATTTGATGGCATTGGCGACAATGTTCGACAGCACCTGGCCAATACGCACCGGATCGCCCATCACGATTTGCGGCACATCTACGGCGATCTCGCTGGTTAAGCGCAGCTTGCGTTCGCGCGCGGACGCGGCAAACAGTTGCGTCACCGCGCTTACCCGCGAGCGCAGATCGAAGGCAGTGCTTTCGATCTCGACCTTGCCGGCCTCGATCTTGGAAAAATCAAGAATATCGTTGATGATCTTGAGCAAGGCCTCGCCCGACAGCTTGACGGTATCCACGTACTCGCGTTGTTCGCTGTTGAGCGGCGTGGTGTGCAGCAGGCTGGTCATGCCGAGCACGCCGTTCATTGGCGTGCGTATTTCGTGACTCATATTGGCGAGAAATTGCGAGCGTGCGCGCATCGCCGCTTCCGCCACCTGCTTTGCCGCGATGAGGTTGGCTTCCGTCTGCTTGAGTTCGGTGATATCCGTGAAGGTGGTGATAATGCCGCCCACCTCGCCGGACTCGTTGGCTTCGTCCGCATACGTCGACTTATTGATGATGCAATGAATGCGCCGGCCGCTGGGCGATGCGATGACGCGCTCGATTTGATGCACGCCGGGTTTGGCCAGCAGTTGGCGTTCAATTTGCTCGATCTCCGAGGCAATTTCACCGCGATGCCGCCCGAGCGGACGGAACAGAATATCCTCGCGCCGCACTTCAAACATTTTTTCGTAGGCGATATTGCAACTGATCAACTGCAGATCGCGATCCTTCACCACGGTCGGCGCGGGCGAGGCATCGAGCAGAATATTGCTCAGCCGCAAATGCCGCCCGGCCTGCGCTTCCGCTTCCTTGAGATCCGTCACATCGACGTGGGTGGTGATAAACCCGGTGACCTCGCCGCTTTCGCCGATCACCGCGGCCTTGGTGATGGTGACGTGGCGCACTTCGCCGCCGCGCATGCGCCGCGCCCGGGTGTACGAGCGTATGCCCGGATTAACAATCATTTCCTCCTCCACGTCGATGCCGCCGCGCGACGGATCGTTCAGCGCGTCGGCCGTGGTCTTGCCAAGCATGGTGGCGCGATCGGCGCCGAATTCGCGCTCGTAAGCGGCATTGACGCGCACAAAGCGGTGCTCGCGATCCTTGACCGTTACCGGGTAGGGCATCGAATCGAGCAGCGTTTCGGTAAAACGCAGCGTTTCATGCAACTGCCGGTCCGCCCGTTTACGCGCGGTGATGTTGCGCGCGATGCCCTGGTATCCGGTAAAGCGGTTGTGCTCGTCAAACACCGGTTCGCCATCCACGGTGACATAAGGGGACCTCTAATAATTGGTTTGCAAAAGCAGGGCCGCCAAATTCGTGATGCTTTCGTCATGTTATGTTGGTTTTTGGCAAGATTTC
>CAMBGJ010000239.1 GCA_945865805.1 Bordetella parapertussis | reverse complement strand
GGGTTTTTGTTTACCCCACCCACACCCGCGCATTCCGAAACATCCGCAGCCAAGGCCCGTCCTCGCCCCAATCGCCGGGGTGCCACGAATTCTGTACCGCACGAAACACCCGCTCCGGGTGTGGCATCAAAATCGTGAAGCGGCCATCGGGCGTAGTCAGCCCGGTGATGCCCTGCGGTGAACCATTGGGGTTCAGCGGATAACGTTCAGTCACCTGCCCCGCGTTATCCACAAAGCGCAGCGCCACCAGCGGTTGTGCCGCCTTCAGCACACTAGCATCAACGAACTCGGCATACCCTTCGCCGTGCGCCACCGCCACCGGCAGGCGGCTGCCGGCCATGCCGGCAAAAAACAGCGACGGCGACGGCTGGATTTCCAGTGTGGCGACGCGTGCCTCGAACTGTTCGGATTTGTTTTTGACGAAATGCGGCCACGCGGCGGCACCGGGTATCAGCGTGCTGAGATTGCTCATCATTTGGCAGCCGTTGCACACGCCCAGGGCAAAGGTGCCGGCACGATGGAAAAACGCCGCGAATTCGTCGCGCGCACGCGCGTTGAAGAGGATCGATTTCGCCCAGCCCTCGCCTGCCCCCAGCACGTCGCCATACGAAAAACCGCCGCACGCGGCAAAGCCCTTGAAATCCGTGAGCCTCACGCGCCCGGCAATGATGTCGCTCATGTGCACATCAATCGCGGCAAAACCGGCGCGATCAAACGCCGCCGCCATTTCGATCTGCCCATTCACCCCCTGCTCCCGCAGGATGGCTATGCGTGGGCGCGCGCCGCTGGCGATGTAGGGTGCGCTGATGTTGTGTGATGAATCAAACGTGAGCAGCGGCGTGATACCGGGATCAGCCACATCGAGTATACGGTCGTATTCTTCGCGTGCGCAGTGCGGATTGTCGCGCAGGGTTTGCATGCGCCAGGTGGTTTCCGACCAGGCACGATGCAGATCAACGCGTTTTTCACTGAGCACCTCGCGTCCACCCATGCACACGCGCAGCGCGCCATCGCCATTCAGCGCGCCGATACGCTGGCACGGCACGCCCGCTTGCTCGAACGTATTGCGCACATGCGCTTCGTCCGCCGCACGCACTTGCAACACCACGCCGAGTTCTTCGTTAAACAGCGCGTCGATAGCATGCGAGTCAGCGGGAAAATCCAGGGTTACGCCGGTGCGGGCGGCAAACATCATTTCGCATACCGCAGCCATTAGCCCGCCATCGGAACGGTCGTGATACGCCAGAAACTTATCCGTAAATGTTTGTTTTAATTGAATAAATTTTACCAGACTCGCGGGCATCTCCAGATCGGGTGCGACCGTTCCGCTAACGCCCCAGGCCTGCGCCAGCGCCGATCCGCCGAGCCGCGTTTTGCCGTGCGCCAAATCCACCAGCAACAGCATCGTGTCGCCGCAATCGGTGCGCAGTTGCGGCGTCAGCGTCTGTCGCGCGTCCGCCACCGGCGCGAATGCCGAAACGATCAACGATAGCGGCGCGACCACTTCTTTTTTCTGAGCGCCATCCGTCCACGTGGTCTTCATCGACAGCGAATCTTTGCCCACGGGGATGCTGATACCGAGTTGCGGGCATAGCTCCATCGCCACCGCATGCACGATGTCGAACAACGCCGCATCTTCGCCGCCATGCCCCGCGGCCGCCATCCAGTTGGCCGAGAGCTTGATGTTGCCGATTTTGGCGATGGGTGCAGCGGCGATATTGGTAATCGCCTCGCCCACAGCCATGCGCCCCGAAGCCGCCGCGTTGATTACCGCCAGCGGCGTGCGTTCGCCCATGGCGTAGGCTTCGCCGCGTGTGGTGTTAAAGCCCATCAGCGTCACCGCCACATCGGCCACCGGCACCTGCCACGGGCCGACCATCTGATCGCGCGCCGTCATGCCGCCCACGCTGCGGTCGCCGATGCTGATCAAAAAGGTTTTGTCCGCCACCGACGGCATGCGCAGCACCCGATACACGGCCTCGCGCAGATCGATGGTCGAAAAATCAAACGCCGACAACGTCGTCGTCACATGCGACACGCGGCGCGTCATTTTCGGTGGCTTGCCCAGCAGCACCGACAGTTCCATATCCACCGCGTTGTTGTTGAACACCGGGTCATACACCGTCAGGCGGCCATCATTCGTGGCCTCGCCCACCACCGCATACGGGCAACGCTCACGCGTGCAGATGGCGTCAAACGCAGCGAGCGACGCCGGCGCAATCGCCATCACATAGCGCTCCTGCGCCTCGTTGCACCAGATTTGCAGCGGCGACATGCCCGGCTCTTCGCTCGGCACTTTGCGCAGATCAAAACGCCCACCCAGCCCCGCCTGATGCACCATTTCCGGCAACGCATTGGAGATGCCGCCCGCGCCGACATCGTGGATCGACAATATTGGATTGCCATCCGCCAGCGCGCAGCAACGGTCGATCACTTCCTGCGCGCGGCGCTGCATCTCGGCGTTGCCGCGCTGCACTGAATCAAAATCGAGATCAGCCTGATTAGCACCCGTGTCCATGCTCGACGCCGCACCGCCGCCCAAGCCGATCAACATGCCCGGCCCGCCCAGTTGTATCAGCAGCGCGCCCGCGCCCGGCTCGGCCTTGAAGGCGTGCCGCGCGGCGATATTGCCGACGCCGCCCGCGATCATGATCGGCTTGTGATAGCCGCGCATTTCACCCGCGACATTTTGTTCGTAAGTGCGAAAGTAGCCTGCGAGATTTGGCCGGCCGAATTCGTTGTTGAACGCCGCACCGCCGATCGGGCCTTCGAGCATGATCTGCAAGGCGGAAGCGATGCGCCCCGGCTTGCCGTACGGTTCTGGATTGAGGATTGAGGAGAGCGAAGCGAGGAGCGGAGGATTAAGCGGGGTTGTGCTGCTTTCCCACGGCTGTGTGAATCCGGGAATGTTGAGATTGGAAACGGAAAAACCCGTCAACCCGGCCTTGGGTTTGGAGCCGCGTCCGGTGGCGCCTTCATCACGAATCTCACCGCCGGAGCCAGTGGCCGCCCCCGGATATGGCGCAATCGCGGTCGGATGGTTATGCGTTTCCACCTTCATCAAAATATGCGTATCGTCTTCGACAAATTGATACGCGCCATCCACCGCCGGATAAAAGCGCGCCACGCGCGCGCCTTCGATGATCGACGAGTTATCCGAGTACGCCACCACCGTGCCCTCGGGGTACTTGGCGTGCGTGGTGCGGATCATGCCGAAAAGCGAAATGTCTTTTACCTCGCCGTCGATCACCCAATCGGCGTTGAAAATCTTGTGGCGGCAATGTTCCGAGTTGGCCTGCGCGAACATCATCAGTTCAACGTCGGTGGGGTTACGGCCCATGCGTGTGAAGTTTTCGACTAGATACGCGATCTCGTCCTCGGACAACGCCAAACCCAGCTCACGATTCGCCTTTTCCAGCGCAGCCACGCCACCGCCGTGGATATCCACGGTTTTCAGCGGCTTCGGCTCGAAGCGTTGAAATAGTTGATCGGCGTCTTCCATGGCGGCGAAAACCACTTCGGTCATGCGGTCGTGGATCAGCGGCGCCAGAGCCGTACGCGCTTCATCCGGCGTGATGCCGTTCACCCAGAACGCCGTGCCGCGCTCGATACGGCGCACCGCTTCCAAACCGCAATGCCGGGCGATATCCGTCGCCTTGGAAGACCACGGCGAAATCGTGCCGGGACGTGGTGTGACCAGCAACAGTTGTCCCGGCGTGGCGTCAACCGCAGCAGCGGGCCCATAAGTCAGGAGGCGTTCGAGGCGGCTTTGTTCATCCGCATTCAGCGCGCGGACTGTTTCGACAAAATGCCAAAACTCCGCGTGTAAACCCAATTGCGACAAGGGCGCGGGAAGCGACTGCAACAGTTTTGCCAGTCGAAAATCAGAAAGGGCGCGCCGACCCCGGAGACGCAGAATCATCTGCTGTGTCATCGCTATGCAGACTCTGTAAAGCCCGATTGTACTATTTTCCATCGCTTTTCCGCTAAACTTGAGCGCATCATGCAAGCGCGAATCCGCCACGGCACGCCGCTCTACCCAACGGCAGACGTACGCCGCATCGAGGCGCAGCACAGCGGCCAGCCACTGATGGAGCACGCCGGACTGGCCACCGCGCAACGTGCACGCGAGCTGGCCACTTCAAACGGTAAACCGGTGTTGATCTACGCCGGCCCCGGCAACAACGGCGGTGATGCCTTCGTAGCAGCGCGTTATCTCAAGCAATGGTTTTTCGCAGTGCAGGTGGTCTACGCGGGCGACAGCACCAGGCTACCGCCAGACGCCGCAGCCGCCTACGCGCAGTGGCGCGCGGCAGGCGGCACTACCATCGACACGCCGCCCACGCACAGCGGCTTCAGCCTGATCATCGATGGCCTGTTCGGCATAGGCCTCACGCGTGACGTCACCGGCCGCTACGCCGAGTGGATCAAGCAGATCAACACGAGCAACTCGACGGTGCTGGCCATCGATATTCCCAGCGGTCTGAATGCCGACACGGGCCAGGTGCACGGCTGCTGCGTGCGCGCTACGCACACCCTTACCTTCATCGGCGCCAAGCCCGGCTTGTTAACGCTGGATGGGCCGGATCACTGCGGCGAAATCGTGGTGGATGATCTGGCCCTCGATCCCGGCCCTGAATCCGCACCCGGCACCGTACTCGGCGACGCGACCGCACTCACGCCGCGCCAGCGCAACACGCACAAGGGCAGCCACGGCAGCGTGGGCATCATCGGCGGCACGCATGGCATGGTAGGTGCCGCGCTACTCGCCGCACGCGCCGCATTAAAACTCGGCGCAGGCCGCGTCTACGTCGGCTTGCTCGCGCGCGACGCGCCGTCGTTTGACGTGATGCAACCGGAGTTGATGTTGCGTGACGCGGGCGACGTGCTGAAACTCGATCATCTGAGTTGCCTCGCCATCGGCCCAGGACTGGGGCAATCACCGCAAGCCGCGTTTTACTTGCAACGCGCACTGGCGTCGGCGTTGCCGCTGGTGATAGACGCCGATGCACTGAATTTGATCGCCGCCAACGATAAACTAAAAATCCTTTTAAAACAAATACTTACAGAAAAAGTCCTCACACCCCACCCGGCCGAAGCGGCGCGCCTGCTGGGATGCTCGACTTCCGCCGTACAGGCCAATCGCGTTGTGGCCGCAAACGCGCTGGCGACACAATTCAACGCCCATGTCGTGCTCAAGGGCGCGGGCAGCGTGTGCGCCTCGCCGCGCCAGCCGTGGCGTATCAACACGAGCGGCAATCCCGGCATGGCGTCGGCCAGCATGGGCGACGTGTTGACCGGCATCATCGGGGCGTTGCTGGCACAAGGTATGACCGCACAAGTCGCCTTGGACAACTCGGTATGGCTGCACGGCACGGCGGCTGACGCCTGCGTGGCCGCTGGCATCGGTCCGGTGGGGCTCACTGCGGGCGAGACCATCGACGCTGCGCGACGCGTTTACCGCAGCGGCACAGGCCACCCCGTATGAGCCGCCCCAGCGGATTAAATCGCTTCAAAGGCAGCGGACTGATCGCGCTAAAAGTGCGCGACTTCCGGCTCTACTGGAGCGGGCTGGTGGCGCAGGTGATGGGGCAGCACATGTACCAGTTTTCGCTGGGCTGGCTGTCGTTCGAGATCACCGGCTCGCAGGCGCAGTTGGGCTTGATCCACCTGTGCGCGTTCCTGCCGCAGTTTTCGCTCACCCTCGTCGGCGGCGTGCTGGCCGACCGCATCGACCCGCGCCGCTTGATTCAGGGCGCGCAAACGCTCTCGGCGATCTCGGTGATCTGCATCGGCCTACTTGCATTTTTGGGACGCATCGAGATCTGGCACCTCGCCGTGGGTGCTTTCGTGTTTGGTCTGGTCAACGCTGTTGATGAACCAGGCCGCGCATCGTTTTTCCCGCGTCTGCTACCGAAGTCACACTTAAGTTCCGGCATTCCGCTGATCTCCATGGCCTTCGGCACCTCGCGCATGATCGCGCCCTCGATCGCAGGCTTTGTCATCGCCTCCGCCGGCGTGCCTTCGGTGTTTATGCTCTGCGCACTCGGCATGAGCGTCATGATCTCCATACTGTTTCTGGTGCGGCCTGCCGCCAGCAGCGCAGCCGCACACGGCAGTCTGCTCGGCAATCTCACCGACAGCTTGCGTTACATCCGCGCCAACGAAGTGTTCTCCCGCGTGATCATTGCCGCGCTGCTGAACGCCACCTTCGCCATGGGCTACATCCACGTGCTGCCGGTGTTTGCGAAGATCGTGCTGGAGGTTGATGCCCGTGGCCTCGGCATACTCGCCTCGGCGGCCGGGCTGGGCGCGTTGTGCGGCCTGTTTACCTTCTCTTGGCTGCAAGCGCACACAACGCCGCGAAACGCCATCGTCTACGCGCTCTCGACCTTTTGCTGCGGGCTGATCGGCGTGGGTATCAGCACCACATTCTGGCTGTCGTGCGCGTTGCTGTTCGTGGTGGGCCTGAGCCAGGCGTATTTCATGACCAGCTGCCAGGTGATTCTGCAAACGCTGGTGGATGACCGCTATCGCGGCAGAGTGATGGCGGTGTTCACACTGGTATGGGGCCTGGTGTATTTGAGCGGCTTTCTGCTGAACTTCTCCGGTTCAATCACCGGGCCGCGTGTCGCGCTGGCCGGTGGTGCTGTCGTTGTGCTGGGTTACGTGTGGCTGTCGCTGGCACGAAGCACCGCGTTGCGGGATTTGGTGCTGCCGGTGAAAACACCCTGACACATACTACGGACTACGGTAGAAGGCGGCCCGCGTCCGCCAGCCGCATCGCCCGCAACCCCAGCGTTGCCGAAACCATGCCGCTCATCGGCACCACGCAGCAAATCGCCTCCAGCACCTGCCGCCGCGTCATACCGTAGTCGTAAGCGCGGCGTATCTGCTCGACCGCGAGATCGATTTCACCGCGCGTGCACAACGCGGCAGTGACAATCAGTGCACGCGGGCCGGGGCCGAGGAGGTTGCTTTGTGTGTCGTCGGCGCCGGTGCAATGGTCGATGAAGGCGCATGCGCGATTGACGAGTTCCGCGTCGATTGCCATCGCGTAACGCCATTCTGTTGAATCGGCAAGACTGTCCGGCGCGCCCCCACCCACGCGCGCACGGCCCAGCGACATTTCGGGAAACGCTTTGAGTTCCTTCGGTTCGCCACCCGGCGGCAGTTTGCCGAAAGGGTAATCCGCGCTGTTCGCCTGCTCGATGGCCAGAGACACAGTGGTCAGACTCGCCCAACCTACGACAGAGGCAAATGCCGTGGCGCCCTCGAACAACGCCTTATTGGTCAGGCCCTCGCGGTACATGCGGCGTATGTGATTGGGCGCGTGGCGCAAATCGCCCTTGCTGCACAGCGCCGGGATGGCGATCAGCTCGCGCATCTGCACCGACAGTTGCCCCACCCCAGCTTGCTGGCCGTGATACTGATGCAGGTAGCTCACCGTCTGATTAATCAGGTGATAGGTTTTGGGCGACGCATACACCAGCGTTTTCCATTCAGGAAATATGTCGCCACGCGCTGCGGTGGCGCGCGCCAGCACGGCTTCGGGGCTTAAATCCAGTTCGTCGTTGTTTTGTGATGCAGACACGGTATCTCCTTATCGTTCCTTATCGTTCCTTATCGGGCTTGTCGCAGCAAAGCTCAAAGATTACTGCATTCGACCCAGCCTGTGCCGCTATAATCGACGCTTTTTTGGCTCCCGCCCTCGCAACCATGTGGTTCAAGAATCTGCTTGTTTACCGTCTGAACGAAACCAAAATCAAGGCGGATGATCTCGAAGTAAAACTGCGCGAAAACGCGCTACAACCCTGTGGCAGCTTTGAAATGGAGTCGCGCGGCTGGGTCGCGCCGCGTGGCGGGGATCGCTTTCTGCACAGCCTGCAACGACAGTGGCTGATCACCTTTGGCGTCAATCAAAAGCTGCTGCCGGGATCGATCATCACCCAGGTTGCCCAAGAGCGCGCCGAAAAACTCGCGGAAAAACAGGAACATCCCGTCGGTCGCAAGCAGATGCGCGATATCCGC
>CAMBGJ010000238.1 GCA_945865805.1 Bordetella parapertussis | reverse complement strand
AGACCCTCGCGTGACTCGGTGAAGTCGAACATCACTGCGGGCGCATGCGCGGCCCAGCCGCCCCCCGGATCAAGCTTGAACCCGCCGCAGTGGTAAGCCCACAGCCGCGCAGTGCGGGTCCTGCCGCGCCTGCCCCCAGCCCCGGCCCCAGCGTCATGCAATGGTGGCACGGTGGCGCTGTGCGCCCCCCACAGCAGGCAAGCGCAGTAGCGCCGCCTGCGCCAGGTGAATCACGCAGCGGCGTAAATGCCGCCAGGAACGCTCCGGCTCTGGCGCTTGCAGCCAAGCCGGACGCGCCTGTCGTTGCGTTGCAAACGCCGTCAGCCGCGCCCTTAGCGGCCCCTGCGGTTGAATCCAGCGCAGTGCCAGTGCTGGCGCCAGGTACGCGCGTGGTGGAAATCCCTGAAAAGAAAGCAGCGCCAGTTAAACCCCCAGCAAAAGCTGAAGAAACACGCAAGGCGCCGGTAATCGCGGCACAGGCAGGCGATTCACTGCTAATTTCAGAGGTGGCAGCCCCGACGCCGAAGCGCGATCCCGTGCAGACAGAGGTTGCTGCGGAAAAGCCTGCGGCGAAAACCGCTGCATCCAGGCCGGAAGTAAAACCTGCCGCTGTTGCCGTCAGAGAAACGCGCGAACGTGCGCCGGCAGCGGAAACGGCAGCTTTGGCGGCCAAAGGCAGGATTTCTATTGAACGGGCAGACCGGGAGCCGACGCGCACGGAGCGTGCAGCCGTGGAATACCGTAACGCAGCCGAACTGTTGAATCAGGGGCAGATGGATCTGGCCATCGAAACGTACGCTAATGCCCTGCGGCTTGACCCCGGCCACACCCCTGCACGGCAAGCGCTGACGACACTGCTGCTCAGACGCGGACGCATGGCCGAAGCGCAGAGTTTGCTTCGGGATGGATTAAGAGTGGCGCCCGCGAATTCGTCCTGGGCGATGCTGCTCGCGCGGCTTCAGGTCGAGTCCGGCGACCGGGCGGGCGCAACGGAAACACTCGATGCCGTATTGCCCTACGCGAAAGACCGCCCCGATTATCACGCCTTCGCAGGCACCGTGCTGCAATTGCAGGGGCGTCACAAGGAGGCCATTGCGCACTACGAAATTTCCGTACGTCTCGCACCCGAATCAGGCCCGTGGTTGACGGGGTTGGCGGTTTCTCTCGAAGAGGAAAAACGTGTAGCCGAGGCGCGCGAGGCCTACCAGCGCGCGCTGACAACCAGCTCACTGGCGGCGGAGCAGCGCACGTTCGTTGAACGCAAGCTCGGACAAATGAAGTAGGGCGCAATCCTATTGCGCCCTACGCGCTGCGTAAAATTTGTCTGCTGCCTTGTGAGGAGTTAACCGATCTGGAAAAAGCGGTGAAGGAATACCGCTCGCGCAAAACTGCGTGCATTAACCGAAAGAACCCAGCTCCATGACCAGTAGGAGAACATTGGATAGAGACTGTTTTTTTAAACTTAGTTCCAGATCTGCCACCACGGCGCACTCCTGCCACCGCCACCCCGGAGATATTTGCTGTCTGGAAAGTTTTTCTGCATCACACGCTCGGCGTCGCCGCGCAGATCCTTCATTCCCAGCGCGTCGTAGGCTTTGACCAGCAGCAGCAACCCCTCCTCATTCGCAGGTGCGGTGGGATAAGTTTTCAGCGAAAACTGCACGCGGTTGGCCGCCGCCACGAACGCGCCGCGTGCCATGTAATAACGCGCCACGTGAACTTCGTGCGACGCCAGCGCATTCACCAGATATTTCATGCGCTCAACTGCATCCGGTGAGTATTTGCTGTCGGGAAACTTGGCTACCAGCTCCTTGAAAGCGTCGAAGGCATCGCGCGCGGCCTTGGGATCGCGTTCGCTCATGTCCTGGCCGCTGACAAACCCCATGATGCCGAGGTCGTCATTGAAGTTGGCCACGCCTTTGAGGTAATACAAATAATCGACGTTGGGATGGTTGGGGTGGTTTTTGATGAAACGCTCGGCGGCGGTAATCGCGCCCGCAGGGTCTTTATCCTTATAGTAGGCGTAAGCCAGCTCCATCTGTGCTTGCTGCGCGAAGCGGCCATAAGGGTAGCGGCCTTCGAGCTTCTGGTAATAGCTGACGGCTTTTTCGTAGTTGCGGGTATCCAGATTCGCGCGTGCTTCGGCGTAGAGCTTTTGCGCGCTCCAGCCCTTGGTTTCGTCAGCTTTGTCGTCAAGCAGACCGCAGCCCGCGAGCATCCATCCAAGGGAAAGCATCGCGAATACCGTTAAAATACCCCGTAGCAACCGTAGGATCATATGAGCACCACCAAAAAAGTCATCGAAAATTATAACGTAAACACGCCCGCAACGGCGGCAATTGCCATAGCGCCGGTGCAGGCAGAAGTGCCTGCGGATTACGCCGGACAACGTTCAGACCAGGCGCTGGCGCAAATGTTTCCCGAACACTCGCGCAGCCGCCTCACGGCGTGGCTTAAGGCCGGACGTATTACGCTCAACGGCGCATCCCCTGCCCCCAAGGATAAGGTGTGGGGCGGCGAAACAGTGTTGCTCAACGCCGAGGCCGATCCGCAAACCAGCGCGTTTCGCGCGGAAAATATCCCGATCAATGTGGTGTTTGAAGACGCGCACATTATCGTCATCAACAAGCCCGCCGGCCTGGTGGTGCATCCGGGTAGCGGCAATTGGGATGGCACCCTGCTCAATGCGCTACTGCAACACGCGCCCCAGCTTTCGCAGATTCCGCGCGCGGGCATCGTGCACCGGCTCGACAAAGACACCAGCGGTCTGCTGGTGGTGGCCAAAACGTTGGGCGCGCAAACCGCACTGGTGCGCCAGTTGCAGGATCACAGCGTAACGCGCGAATACCAGGCTGTGGTGCACGGCTTTTTGCAAAACGAAGGCACCGTGGATGCGCCCATCGGCCGCCATAAAACCCAGCGCACGCGCATGGCGATCGCGCCCAACGGCAAACCAGCCGTCACGCATTACGAGCCAGTGGAGCACTACGATAAAGCCACGCTGGTGCGCTGCCAGCTTGAAACCGGCCGCACGCACCAGATTCGCGTGCATCTGATGTCAATCGGCCATCCGCTGGTCGGCGATCCGGTCTACGGCGCGCACCGCAAGACGCCCGCTTTCCCGCGCCAGGCGCTACACGCGCAAAAACTCGCGCTCACGCATCCGGCCACAGGTCGCCGCCGCAGTTGGAACGCGCCGCTGCCTGCGGACATGAAAAAACTGATTGCCACATTGGAAAGCGCCGCGTGAAGCACGACTGGATCACCCCCGAATGGCCCGCGCCCGCCAACATCAAGGCCGTGATCACCACGCGCAGCGGCGGTGTCAGCGTGGTGCCGCGCGATTCGCTGAATCTGGGTTACAAGGCCGGCGACGATCCTGCGGCGGTGACGCAAAACCGCGCCATCGTCGAAGCGCTGATGCCGCAAAAACCCAAGTGGCTGGCACAAATACACGGCACGCGCGTGCTGAACGCCGATGAAATCGCGGACAGCCCCGAAGCCGATGCCAGCGTCGCCCATCAGCGCGGCACGGTGTGTGCCGTGATGATCGCGGATTGCCTGCCGGTGTTATTCACCAACCGCAGCGGAACACGCGTTGCGGCGGCGCACGCGGGCTGGCGCGGCTTGTCGGGCGGCGTGATCGCCAACACCGTGCAGGCGCTGCGAGATGCCGGCGACGATCCGGCGGATTTGCTGGCCTACATCGGCCCTGGCATCGGCCCAACGGCTTTTGAAGTCGGTGCCGATGTCTATCAGGCTTTTACGGCTCAAGACGCCGCCTCGGCCGGCGCCTTTGTGCACCATGCTCCTGGCAAGTGGCTCGCCGATCTGTTCACCCTCGCACGCCGTGCGCTGGCGCGCGCTGGCGTGACGCAAATCTACGGCGGCGGCCAGTGCACCTACGCCGATCCGCAACGCTTTTTTTCCTACCGCCGCGATAAGGTGACGGGCCGCATGGCGGCGTTCATCTGGCGCGATTGAGTACGTAATCGCTCGTGCGTCATCTGCGCTACAATGCATTGCAGCCACAACCTATGGCAATATTGCAAATAGTCGTTCACAACCAGTAGTTTGCTGCGGTACCATCAGGCGGAATTAAACTGAGGGGAATGGTTCATGGGCTTTTACATTTTTTACGCCGTCGCGATCATCATCCTGATCCTGCACTTCACTGGCTGGCTCAAGCGCAACAATCTCGAATGGATCGTGCTGGTGCTGGCAGTAGCCACCTTTCCCGCCGTGATTTTTCTCAAATAGCGGCGATTATTTCAGCAGCAGGCTGGTCCCGCTCAGCAGCAGCATCACCGCCAGGATCCTGCTGAACGCCTCGTGACTGATACGGGCGGTGAATTTTTCTCCCACCCACGTCCCCAGCAGCATGAACGGCAGCATCAGCGCCACCAGCGCCAGCGTGCTGCCGGTGTAAAACCCCACCAGCGTATAGCCCCCAATACGCGCCAGCATTTCCACGAACCACAGCACCGCCAGCGTCGCGCGAAATTCCGTTTTTCCGGCTCCGCGAGCGTGCATATAAATCACCACCAGCATGCCGCCGCCGCCGCCGAACAGCGCGTCAATAAAAGCGCCGAGAAACCCCAGTGGCCACGCCCAGTGGTGCGATAGCGTCAGTTGTTTGGTGCCGATCCATTGCGCGATCAGCGTGTAGGCCGCATACAACAGCAAAAAGCTGCCCAGCAGCTTGAGCAGCAGGCGGTTATCCAGCGCGGTGAACAAATACAGGCCGCCCACCACCCCCGCCAGCGTGGGCCACAACAAGCGCCAGAACTCGTCCCAGATGACCTGCCGGTGATCGCGGATGGTCAGTACGATGAACAGCACGAACACGATCAGCGCCGTGGCCGGCACCACCATGGACATCGGCAGCAACAAGGCCAGTAACGGTGTCGCCACCAGGCCCGCGCCGAAACCCGACATGCCGCGGATGACGTAGGCGCCGAAAACGATGCCGGCCGCCAGGGCCAGTTGCACGGCGCTAAAGGCTTCGAACAAACTCATGGGCGTTATTTCACCAGCAGCAGTACACCGCTGGCGAGCATCACGCAACCCACGACCTTGGTGAACGTCTGCTGATCGAAGCGCTTCGCCACGTGGCTGCCCAGACGCCCTGCCACGAAGGCCAGCGGCAGCGCCATCGCCAACAGCCACAACACGTTTTGCGTGATCATGCCGGCGATCAGCAAGCCGATGAGGCGGGTGGCGCCCAGAGTCAGCATCAACATATTCATGGTAGCACGAAAAATATCTTTTTCAACCTTCAGCGTGTTCAAATAAATCACGAACACCGGCCCCACGCCGCCGCCGAAGATCGAACCTATGATGCCGGCAAACACACTGATGCTGGCCGCTACCGGGGTCAGCCAGCGTTGCGGGATGGAAGGCGTTATTCCTTTAAAAACAAGTACATACAGAGAATAAATAATGACGAACACGCCAAACGCGCGGCATAAAGGTTTGGCATCGATATTGGCGAGAAAAAATATTCCCGCCACCACCCCGACGATGGCAAACGGCACGATGCGCGCGATCTCGCGCCACGCCACGCGGCGCCAATCGCTGACACCCTGAGACATCGCCGCCAGCGTATTCATCCCCGACACCAGCGGCACCACGGTTTGCAATGGCAGCAGCAACGCGAGCAACGGCGCCACCACCACGCCGCCGCCAAAACCCGCGCCGCCGCGCACGCAAAACGCGAGCACGATGGCAAACACAAACAGCGTCCATTCGCCTGCGCTGAAATCAGGCACGTGCGCCACCTTGCGCCGCCGCACGCCGCGCGCTGGCGGCTGTCATCAACAGGGCGCCGAATCCGGCCATGGCAAATAGTGTCAGCCAGCCAAAGGTATGTGCATAGCTGCCATTGAAGCGGTAAAGCACCGCGAACAATGCCGGGCCCATCAAAATCCCGGCGAAATTCCACGCCATCGCGCCGCTGGTGGCGATACTCACCTTGCCTTGCGGACTCAAGCGCGCCACCTCCGCCAGAAACAAGCCGTTCCAGCCAATGGCTGAGGCACCAAACACCAGAAACAGCAACGCCATCACCTCCCGCGGCCATTGTGGCGTGACAAACGCCATGGCACAGCAGCACAGTACCATCACGCCGCTTAAGCGTAACAGCATCGCCAGGCAATTGCCGTAACGATCCGCGATCCAGCCCCAGATTATGCGCCCGGTGACGCCCGCGCCCTGCGCCACGGACAGCATCAGGCCCGCCGCCACCAGATCGTAGCGCGCCTCCTGTACCAGCATGGTCACCGCGAACGAGCTCAGGCACAGTTGCACGCCCGACATGAACATCGACGCCATCGACAGCCAGCGTAGCTCCGCCACCCGCCACAGCAGCGCCAGGCCCTCGCGCGCCTGCTGTCGCACGCCACCCGCCTGCGGCGTGCGGTCGTCGTCCCACAGCGTGCGCACCGGTTGCAGCGCTGCCGTCATCACCAGGGCGAACACCATCACCACCGCGATCGCCCATTTCCAGCCGTACATTAGCGCCACCGGCGGCGCCACCAGCGCCACGATCATCCAGCCGGCGGGCACGCAGGTCTGCTTGATCGAAAACAACAGATTGCGATGGCGTGGCGGACTGAAACGAAACAGAATATGCGCCGCAGCGGGCGTCATCACACTCATCGCCGCACCGAGCAGAATAGAGGCCGCGATCAGCGCCGCCAGGCCCGACAACAAAGCCAGCGCCAGCGCCACCACGCTAAACAACAAACCCACCTGGATAGCACGGCAGGCACCGTGGTGCGTCACCATCCAGGCGAGTAACGGCGACGACAGCATCGCGGCACCGTAGATCAGACTCATCTGAAAACCAACCAGCGACGGCTCCACGCCCATCTCGGCGGCGAGCTTGGGGGCGATCACCGGGAACACCGCGATGCCCATTACCGTGCCGATTTGCGCCAGCGTGGTAAGACCCACCACCACCACCACCACCACGGATGAATGCCAGCTTGCTGTGGGCGATTGCGCCGAATCAGTAGACAACGAAAGCGCTCATGCTATACCGGCGGCACGTGATACTGTGGATCGTTCAGCATCGGCTGCAAATGCTTGAACTCCACCGGCACGAAATCGTAGCCGTTATGCGGCGCGTGCACGATGAGAAAAAACGCTTCGTCGGTTTTGCTGGGATTAAACACCTCGTGCCGCACGCCCGGCGGCATGGCGCAAAACGCGCCGGGCTTTAGCGCAAAAATCCCGTTACCGTGCTGACCTTCATAGCGGATTTCCAGCAGCCCCTTCACGCCCACGAATAAATCATACACAGACGAATGCAAGTGGCGCGGCACGCCCGACCCCGGCGCCACGCGAAACACCGCCGTTTGCACCGAACCGTCTTCGTGCATGACGCCTTTTTCGCAGCCCGGACGGCGTGTATCAAAAGCGATCTGCGTTATATCGTCGACGGTGACTACCGGTTGTTGTCCCATGGCAATTCCTCAATTCCCGTTGCTGATTCATTACATCAACCTTGATGATCGCACAATCGCGTGCGGGCTGTCCGCGCATTGAGTCCGCCGCCAAAAGCCCGGATAAAGCGAAGCTCACACGCGCCGCTCGTCCGCGCTGTCCATAAAAACCCGAGGAAAAAACATGAAAGCAGTCGTACTGCACGCACATGGCGATCTCGATAAATTGCAATACGTCACGGATTTCCCCGATCCCGTGGTGTGCGAAGGCCACGTCGTCATACGCGTCGGCGCGACCTCGTTCAACTACCACGATGTGTTCACCGTGCGTGGCATGCCCGGCATCAAAGTGCCGATGCCCATGATTATCGGCCTGGATATCGCGGGCGAAGTCATTGAAGTGGGCGCCGGTGTCAGCGGTTGGAAAAAAGGCGACCGCGTGCTGGTCAATCCGTTGAACAAAAAGAAAGGCCTGATGGGCGAGATGATGCACGGCGGCCTGGCGGAAAAGTGTCTGGTGGCCGCCGATCAATTGATCGCCATGCCCGATCAGGTGACCTATGAACAGGCCGCATCGTTACCCGTGGCCTACG
>CAMBGJ010000237.1 GCA_945865805.1 Bordetella parapertussis | reverse complement strand
CCGCCGTGCGTCGCATGGTGCTCAATATTCTGCGTCTGGATAAGTCCCGCAAGGGCGGAATCAAGACGCGACGCTTGGTCGCATCAACCAGCGATTCTTATCGTGAGCAATTACTTGGGATGGTGGCTATTTGATGCAATTGCCCTGGTATTTCCGTCCGACGACCACGCAGTGGATAAGGTTTCTACTAGAGCCTGGCTCTCGGCATTGGAACGCGCCGGTATCAGTGATTTCCGCTGGCACGATCTGCGGCATACCTGGGCATCATGGCGTATGCAGAACGGCACGCCTCTGGAAGTGCTGATGCAACTCGGCGGCTGGAATTCTTACGAAATGGTGCTGCGTTACGCCCATCTTTCGTAGTCGCATATCGCGCGCTACGCACAAGACTCGCACAGTCAGATTTCGACTGATTTGCGGGAATCAGAAAAATACAATGAAAACAACAACTTATTGGGGTGGCTGACGGGACTCGAACCCGCGACAACTGGAATCACAATCCAGGACTCTACCAACTGAGCTACAGCCACCACTGAACCACGAAAACTACCGATTTCGTGCCAAACCGACGATAAAATCGCACTTTCACCAGGCTAGCCACCTGTTGCCAGCCCTGTGGCGTGCCCGGCGGGACTCGAACCCACAACCCCCGGCTTAGAAGGCCGGTGCTCTATCCGGTTGAGCTACGGGCACACGGATCGATGCCAGGTACGCCTGCCACGAAAGGGGCATAATATACCCGCCGCGTCTCCCCCGGTCAATGTAAAATGCGGGCCGACGCACGTCCGAGAGCGCTTGAAATCCGGCCGGTTTGCCCCATATATTTGTGTTGTAAAACCGCTATTTTTAAGAGTGCAAATAAGGTGTATAAAGCTGCCATGGCGACCGATCTGAACAAGGCAATACCCGCATACAAGCCCAAGGGAAAAGAAGAGTACATGAATCCCCGGCAGCTCGCGCATTTCCGCGCCATTCTGGATGATCAGAAACGTGGTTTGAGTCAGGATATCGACCGCACGGTACACACGATGCAGGATGAGGCCACGATATTCGCTGACCCCAACGACCGCGCGACGCAAGAATCGGATATGTCGCTCGAATTGCGCAACCGCGACCGCGAGCGCAAGCTGATCAAAAAAATCGACGACACCATCACATTGATCGAGAGCGGCGACTACGGTTACTGCGACAAGTGCGGTGTTGAAATCGGCTTGAAGCGCCTGGAAGCGCGTCCCACGGCCACGCTGTGCATCGACTGCAAAACACTGGATGAATTGCGCGAACGCCAGGTTGCAAAATAATGTTTAAAAACAAATAGTTACGATTATAAAGTATTAAAGAACCGGTATTAATAAAAAAGGCGGCCACGGCCGCCTTTTTTATTGGGTGACACGCTGACTACGCGCTTTGCGCCGCCTCTGCCGCTGCCGCCTTCATTGACAGACGCAGACGGCCTTTCTCATCGGCCTCCAGCACTTTCACACGCACGGCCTGACCTTCTTTCAGATGATCAGCCACCGCATTCACACGCTCGTTGGCGATCTGCGAAATATGCAGCAGACCATCGCGGCCTGGCAACACGCTGACGATCGCACCGAAGTCGAGGAGTTTTAACACGGTGCCGTCGTAAATCTTGCCGACTTCGACATCCGCGGTGATTTCTCCGATACGCTTGCGCGCGGCCTCACCACCCTCGGCCGAGACGCACGCTATTGTCACCGAGCCGTCGTCCTGAATGTCGATAGTGGTGCCAGTCTCTTCGGTCAACGCGCGGATCACGGCGCCGCCTTTGCCGATCACGTCGCGGATTTTGTCCGGCTTGATCTTGAAGGTGATCATGCGCGGCGCCCAGGCCGACAGATCGGTACGCGCGGTTTCCATTGCGCCGCGCATTTTTTCGAGGATATGCAAGCGGCCTTCACGCGCCTGTACCAGCGCGGCGTGCATGATCTCCTTGGTGATGCCGGTGATCTTGATGTCCATTTGCAGCGCGGTGATGCCAGATGCGGTGCCGGCCACTTTGAAATCCATGTCCCCGAGGTGATCTTCGTCGCCGAGAATATCCGACAGCACGGCAAAACGGTTGCCCTCTTTGATCAGGCCCATCGCGATACCCGCGACGTGATCCTTCAACGGCACGCCGGCATCCATCAATGCCAGGCAGCCGCCGCACACTGACGCCATCGAGCTGGAGCCGTTCGACTCGGTGATTTCCGACACCACGCGGATCGAATAGGCGAACTCGTCGGCCTTGGGCAGTACCGCCAGCAGCGCGCGCTTGGCAAGTCGGCCATGACCGATTTCGCGGCGCTTGGGCGTACCCACGCGGCCCGTTTCGCCGGTCGCATAAGGCGGCATGTTGTAGTGAAGCATGAAGCGGTCTTTCACTTCGCCCATCAACGCGTCGATGCGCTGCTCGTCGCGCGCAGTGCCCAGCGTGGCTACCACCAGCGCTTGAGTCTCGCCGCGCGTGAACAGCGACGAACCGTGTGTGCGCGGCAGCACGCCGTTGCGGATAGTGATTGGGCGGACGGTACGGGTATCGCGGCCATCAATACGCGGCTCGCCATTGAGAATCTGCCCACGCACGATTTTGGATTCCAGTGCGAAGCAGATTTCGCCCACGGCATTGGCGTTGGGGCCGCCTTCGCTACCCACACCCACTTCGGTGTGCACGCGCTTCCAGATGTCGTCTATCGCGGCGGTGCGCGCCTGCTTTTCTTTCATCTGAAAAGCGGCGTTGAGATCTTTCTCGGCGATCGATGCGATGCGCGAGGCCAGCGCCTCGTCTTTCACCGCGGGCGCCCAGTCCCACAGCGGCTTGCCGGCTTCTTCGACCATTTCGTTGATGGCCTTGATCACCACTTGCATCTGCTCGTGGCCGTAGACCACTGCGCCGAGCATGATGTCTTCGGACAGCACCTGCGCTTCGGATTCCACCATCAGCACGGCCTGCTGCGTACCGGCGACCACCAGATCGAGCTGCGAGGTTTTGAGTTCGGTTTGCGTTGGGTTCAACACATAACCGCCATTGATAAAGCCCACGCGCGCGGCGGCGATCGGGCCTTGAAATGGCACGCCCGAAATCGCCATCGCCGCCGAAGCGCCGATCATGGCGGGGATGTCGGAATCGATTTCGTTGTTCGACGACATCACTGTGGCGATGACCTGAACTTCGTTATAAAAACCATCCGGGAACAGCGGACGCAACGGACGGTCGATCAAACGGCAGGTGAGAATTTCTTTTTCTGACGGACGGCCTTCACGGCGGAAAAAGCCGCCGGGGATTTTGCCCGCAGCGTAGGTTTTTTCCTGGTAATCCACGGTGAGCGGGAAAAAATCCTGCCCGTCTTTGGCCTTGCGCTTGGCCACCACGGTGACGAGCACCACGGTTTCCTCCATCGACACCATCACCGCGCCACCTGATTGACGCGCGATTTCACCGGTCTCCAGCGTCAACTGATGACGCCCCCACATGATTGACTTTTTAACGTGACTCAATTCGTATCCCCTGCTTTCTCTGATTTCGCTATGGACTGCAATGACTACTGTGTATGACTAACGGGAAACTGCAAACAAAAAGACCGCTATATAGCGGTCTCTGGTTTCTTTCTTACTGAGATTGCCAGCACCGCCGCCGCCATCATGTCAAAAATAAAACGCCGAGCGTGAGCGCTCTTTCGTTGACAGACATAGGTTCCCGGCATGGCGGGGAAATCTTTACGTTGCCGAATGATGTGCTGGTACTGATACGGCTTCGGTGACTACTACTTACGCAGCCCGAGGCGGTCAATCACGGTTCGATACGCGCCGGCGTTCTTGCGCTTGAGGTAATCCAGCAATTTGCGGCGCTGGCTCACCATGCGCAGCAGTCCGCGGCGCGAGTGATGGTCTTTCACATGCGCTTTAAAATGATCCGTCAATCCGGTGATGCGCGCGGTCAACAGCGCGATCTGCACTTCGGGCGATCCGGTGTCGCCGACCTTGCGTTGGTAATCGGCCATGACTTGCGCCTTCGGTGTAACAGTTGTTGCCTGGGGGGTAGCTACCGCCATGAAATTTCTCCGCTCGAAAACCAAGCATTTTACCCGAAAACGAGGTGTTTTCTCAACTATTTCATTGCGTTGCATCATGCGCCGCCGGGCGAGGCACCACCTGCGGGGCTGCCTGCTGCGCCAGCATACGATACGGCACGGTGCGGCCACCGTCGCCGACTTCCACCAGACCCAAAAAACGCCGGTTTGGGCCGTAAATCCGCGCAAAGCCGGTAATTGTGACCGATCTCAGCCCCAGCTTCTGGCCCAACAGCAACCGTTCAGCCTCCGCCACACCCACGTCCAGTGCGGGCAGGCCGCTCAATAACGCATCAACCGGCAGCATATGAGCTGTGCGTTGCGCATCGGTCATGCCTTGCAGGCCATCGATACGGCAAACCAACGCGTGCGTTAACTCAAACATGCCGGTCTGCGTGCGCGTGAGCGCGGCGAGACTGGCACCGCAGCCCAGCGCGGCGCCGATGTCTTCGGCCAGCACGCGAATGTACGTGCCTTTGCTGCATCGCACTTGCAGTTTCAAAAAATTATCAATTAAATCAATTACTTGAAAATCATCGATGCGGATCGTGCGCGCTTGGCGCTCGATGTCCACGCCCTTGCGCGCGTATTCGTAGAGCGGCACACCTTTGTGCTTGAGCGCACTGTGCATGGGCGGCATTTGCACGATCTCGCCGCGAAATTTATCCAGCACTTGCAGGATCAAACCGCGATCAGTCACGGGCGGTTTGCAGGCAAGGATTTCGCCCTCAGCGTCGCCGGTGGTGGTGGTGACTCCCAGGCGCACGGTCGCGGTGTAGGCTTTGTCGGCCTCGAGCAGCAGGTGGCTGAATTTGGTGGCTTCGCCAAAACAAACGGGCAGCAGACCATCCGCTGCCGGGTCCAGCGTGCCGGTATGTCCGGCCTTGGCCGCCTGGAACAGATGCCGCACACGACTCACCGCCTGTTGCGAACTGATGCCCAGCGGTTTGTTGAGCAGCAACACGCCGTCGATGGGGCGGCTCGCGCGCCGGGGCTTGCTCACGCTTATGACTATTTCAAGCGAGGCTTTGCGCCGACCGCCTCGTCGATGAGGTTGGACAGGCGCACGCCGCGCGCCACTGATTCGTCATACTCAAAATGCAGTTGCGGCACGATGCGCAGCCGCATGCGGTGTGCGAGTTCGCTGCGTAAAAAACCTGACGCATGTTCCAGCGCCTTGAGGATCGCGCTGTTATCCGCCTCGTCGCCCAGGCGGGTGAAAAAAATCTTGGCGTGCGAGTAATCCGGCGTAACCTCGACATCGGTCAAGGTAATCATGCCCACGCGCGGGTCTTTCAGCTCAAGCCGGACGATCTCCGACAGTTCGCGCTGGATTTGCTCGGCGATGCGCCGGCTGCGGGGGTAGTCTTTCGGCATGAATGGTGGAGTGTATATAAATAACCATTTAAAAACAAATGGTTACAGAGTACGCGCCACTTCCACTACTTCAAACACCTCAAGCAGATCGCCGCTCTTCAAGTCGTTATAGCCCTTTAGCGACAGGCCGCACTCGAAGCCTGCCTTGACTTCGCGCACGTCGTCCTTGAAACGCTTCAACGAATCGAATTCGCCCTCGTGGATCACCACACTGTCGCGCAGCACGCGCACTTTCGCATTGCGCCGCGCGAGACCGTCGTTGACAAAGCAGCCTGCAACCGTGCCGACTTTCGAAATCTTGAAAATCTCGCGCACTTCTATGGTACCGAGGATGCTTTCCTTGCGCTCCGGCGACAGCATGCCGGTCATCGCCGCCTTGATCTCGTCAACTGCTTCATAAATGATGTTGTAGTAGCGGACGTCAATGCCGCCACTCTCGGCGAGCTTGCGCGCGGCCGCATCGGCACGCACGTTAAAGCCGATCACCACGGCCTTGGACGCCAGCGCGAGATTGATGTCAGATTCGGTAATGCCACCAATCGCCGCGTGCACAATATTGACCTTGACCTCGTCGGTCGAGAGTTTGCCCAGCGCGTGCGACAGGCCTTCGTACGAGCCTTGCACATCGGCCTTGATGATGAGCTGGAGCATTTTCTTCTCGCCCTCGCCCATCTGATCGAAAATGTTTTCCAGCTTGGCCGATTGCTGCTTGGCGAGCTTCACGTCGCGGTACTTGCCCTGACGGAACAACGCGATTTCACGCGCCTTGCGTTCGTCGCCCAGCACCAGCACGTCGGCGCCCGCTGCCGGCACATCCTGCAAGCCCAGCACTTCCACCGGGATCGAAGGTCCTGCCGTCTTAACGTTTTTGCCGGCCTCGTCCACCAGCGCGCGTACGCGCCCGAACACCGAGCCTGCCAGCAGCACGTCACCCAACTTCAAGGTGCCTGACTGCACCAGAATCGTTGCCACCGGGCCGCGACCTTTGTCGAGCCGCGATTCGATCACCACGCCCTTGGCCGGCGCATCTTTCGGCGCTTTGAGATCCAGCACCTCAGCCTGCAGCAAGATGGCGTCGAGCAAGGCATCAAGGCCCGCGCCGGTGCGTGCCGATACCGGCACGAACTGCGTGTCGCCGCCCCACTGTTCGGGCACCACTTCGTGCGACGACAGATCCTGCATCACGCGCTCGGGATTGGCCTCGGGCTTGTCAATTTTGTTCAGCGCCACCACCATCGGCACCTTGGCCGCTTTGGCGTGGGCAATGGCTTCCTGTGTTTGCGGCATCACGCCGTCGTCGGCGGCCACCACCAGAATCACTAGGTCGGTGACTTTGGAGCCGCGCGCGCGCATGGCGGTAAACGCTTCATGGCCCGGCGTGTCGAGGAAGGTGATCATGCCCTTGGCAGTTTCGACGTGATACGCGCCGATATGCTGGGTAATGCCGCCGGCCTCACCCACCGCCACCTTGGTGCGGCGTATGGCATCGAGCAGACTGGTTTTACCGTGATCGACGTGGCCCATGACCGTGACCACCGGCGCACGCGATTCCGCCACGACTTCGGCGTGCGGCGCCTGATCTTCGGCGAGGAAGGCATCCGGGTCGTCGAGCTTGGCGCGCACGGCTTTGTGGCCCATTTCCTCGATCAGAATCATCGCGGTGTCTTGATCCAGCACTTGATTGATGGTGACCATGCTGCCGAGCTTCATCAGCGCCTTGATCACCTCGGCCGCCTTCACCGACATTTTGTGCGCGAGATCGGCCACGGTGATGGTTTCGGGCACCACCACGTCGCGCACCACCGGTTCGGTAGGTGCGGAAAACGCGTGTTGTGAATCGCCTTCGTCTCTATGGCCATGCGAACCGTGCTTGGCCTTGCGATGATCGCGCCAGCCGCCCAAACCCGCACCGCCGCTGGCCTCACCTCGCGTTTTAATGGTACGGCGTTTGGCCGCCGTTTCGTCGCGCCACGCGCTGGGCGCAGCCTTGGGTGCGACGGCTTTTTTGGTGGATTTCTTTTCACCGCCCGCGGGTGCGGCGGGCTTGTGCAGCGTGCCCGCGACTTTACCTTCGGGTTCTTTTTTGGCGGCGGCAGCTTTCGCTACTCTTTCCGCCTCGGCCTTGGCTAGAGCAGGCGCCGCAGCAGCAGCCTCCGCCTTACGCCGACGCTCGGCCTCCAGCACCTGTTTCTTTCGCACTTCGTCCGCCTGCAACTGCGCCAGCGTGGCGTGTTGACGGGCCTCGGCTTCACGGATGGCGATCTGCTGTGCGTCGAGCACTGGACGGGGGCCTACGGGTGTAGCGCGCGCGGCCACAGGCTCCGGCGCCGCTACAATAGCAGCCGACGGCTGGATCACGGGCGCATCGGGTACCACGGGCGCTTCAACCACCGGCGCAGGGGCCTCCACCACGGGTTCGACTTTTGCCACAGGCGCTTCGGCTACGACAACCGGTGGTTCCGGCGGCGCTTCGACCGGTATCTCAACGGCTGCCTCAGCGATCACCGGAGTGGATTCCGCAGCAACTGCTTCAACCGGTGCCTCGACAGCCTGGGCTTCTTCGGCGACGGGCGCTACTTCGGGCTCATCCGCGACAGGCGCAGCCACATCGCGTTTGATCAGCACGCGCTTCTTGCGCACTTCCA
>CAMBGJ010000236.1 GCA_945865805.1 Bordetella parapertussis | reverse complement strand
CCGGAATCGAAGCAAACCGCAGTTGTTCTGGCGTAGAATCCATGAGGGCAAAGACCTGTTGGTGTTGACGAATGTGTTTCTCGATAACTCACATTGTACCAATCACTTACGGTGTTCTTTGCCCTCTTTATGCAAAATTCAGGCTAAGTGGCTGCTACGAAGTGGCAGACTGGAGCAACTCCCAGAACATTCGCGGTGATACAATTTTTAATTGTTCAATCCTGCCAACCCTCAGGAGCATCGCATCGCCGGTCACGAATACTTCCGCTCGGCCCAGCGATTCGGCCAGCCGTGGCGCCAGCGTGCGCGCGGTGGCATCCGCCGGCCCGCCCGCGACAAAGGGCACGACCATGCGTATGGGCTTCGACGGATAGGCTTGCGCATGCACGCCAGCCTCCGCGAGCAACGCCACCACCGCCAGCCATGCATTCACGCCGATACGCCGCACTGGCATACGCGACCTCCGCTGGAAGAATTTACATAAGTATTTGTTTTTATGGACTTTTTACAAGTGCTGCTTAAACCATGCGATGCTCTCGCGGTAAGTCGTTTGACTCATCTCGAGGTTACGAAATTCGTAGCTGTCGTAGTGACCGCTTTTCGGCAACTTGACGAGTTTTTTCGGCTCGCCGCATTTGGCATAACAATCGAGTTGCTGTTGCGGCGGCACCAGATTGTCCCACTCCGCATAAATGAATAACACCGGGCGCGGACTGATTTTATCCACCACCCAATCAGGCCGGTAACGCATCGTCGCCTCGGCACTTTCCAGATCGCGCTCTTCACTTTGAAACGCATGCCCGGCCTCTTTATGCATCTCGCGTTGACGTGCGGAATCCGGGTCGCGCAGCATGATGTCGCCGTGGAACACCATTTTCGGCGTGCCCTCGCGTACGCGGCGTTGCGCGTCGCCAACGATACTCTTTTTGAATTCCAGCCATTCCCACGGGCGGCGAATCTGCTTCATCCAGGTCTCGCCATTCATCACGCCCACACTGGTCACCAGCACGGCCACGCGCTCGTCGAACGCTGTCACCCACACGCCGTTGGCGCCGCCGAAACTGGTGCCGTACAGACCGATGCGTTCGGCGTCGACGCCCGGCACGCCCTGCAGATACGAAATCGCGTCGTAACAATTTTGCGCCTGCTCCAGCGCGCGATGGCGATTGCGCCGCCCTTCGCTTTTGCCGAAGCCCTGATAGTCAAAGCCGAAAACAAACCAGCCTTCGGCGCACAACCGCTTCATCATGTGTGTGCAATCGGCCTGTGTATTGCCGCTGTAACCGGCCAGCACCAGAATGCCGGGGCGCGGTGCATCGCCGGGCTTCCAATCGTCCGGTGAGTACAAATAGCCTGCGATTTTCAGGCCATCGCTGTAAAAGGTGACTTCGGCAGGATTCATGGCGTGACCCATTTCACTCACTTAGTTGATAATGCGTAGCATACCAGCATCGTCCGAAAACACGCCGCAAGCACACCACCGCCGCGACAAACTCCAGCCTATAATTCGCCCATGCCTGCCATCCTGAACGCTCCCGACACGCCGCTCTTCACGGGCCGATTCGACAATCGCTTCGCACGCCTGCCCGCAGCATTTTACCGCCGCGTGCAACCCACGCCATTGGATCGGCCGTATCTGGTCAGCATCAGCGATGACGCCGCCGCGCTGCTGGATCTCACCCCGGCTCAATGCCGTAGCGAGCAGTTTCTCGACCTGCTGGCGGGTAATTGGCTGCCGCCCGGCACCGAACCGCTGGCGATGCTGTATGCCGGTCACCAGTTCGGCACGTTCGTGCCGCAGTTGGGCGACGGTCGCGCGATTCTGCTGGGCGAAATCATCAATCAAAAGGGTGAGCGTTGGACACTGCAACTCAAGGGCGCGGGACTGACGCCCTTCTCACGCACCGCCGACGGTCGCGCGGTGCTGCGCTCGACTATCCGCGAATATCTGTGCTCCGAGGCCATGCACGCGCTGGGCATCCCCACCACGCGCGCGCTGGGCATCGCGGGCGCTGATGAACCGGTGTACCGCGAAACGCCGGAAACCGCAGCGGTGCTGTTGCGGCTCGCGCCATCGCATGTGCGCTTTGGCTCGTTTGAAGTGTTTTACGCGCGACGCGAACATGATCGCATCAAGCAACTGGCCGATCATGTGATCGAAGCATATTTTCCACAGTGTTCGGGCGCACCGGATGCTTACGAAAAATTCCTCATCGAAATCATCGAGCGCACCGCGCGGCTGATCGCGCACTGGCAAGCGGTCGGGTTCTGCCACGGCGTGATGAACACCGACAATATGTCGATCCTGGGCCTTACCATCGATTACGGCCCGTTCGGCTTCATGGAAGCGTTCAACCCCGGCCACATCTGCAATCACTCCGATGATCAGGGTCGTTACTCGTATGAAAATCAGCCCTATATCGGGCTGTGGAATTGCTCGCGGCTGGCGCAGGCGTTAACCCCGTTGATCGATGCAGAGAAATGCAACGCAGCACTGGCGCGTTACGAAGGCGCGTATCTTGCCGCCCACGGCGCGCACATGCGCGCCAAGTTTGGCCTTGCGCAATCGCTGGAAGGCGACGACACGCTGGCCAGCGATTTGCTCGCGTTGCTGGCGGAGCACGGCACGGACTACACGATTTTCTTCCGCGCGCTAAGCACGTTTGACGCCGCAGGTGACAACACGACATTGCGTGACCTGATGGTGAACCGCGACGCCTTCGATGCCTGGGCCGTGCGTTACGCCGCGCGTTTGAATGCCGAAAACAGCAACGCGGTCGAACGTCGCGCACGCATGAACCGCGTCAATCCGAAATACGTGCTGCGCAATCACCTGGCTCAGATGGCCATCGAAAAGGCCGATAAAAACAAAGACTTTAGTGAGATCGACCGGCTGCTTGCCGTACTGCGGCGGCCATTCGACGAGCAGCCCAATTTCGAGACTTACGCCGCGCCGCCGCCAGATTGGGCGAAAGACATCGCCGTGAGTTGTTCTTCGTAGTTTGAGGTTGATTGAGGATTCGACATGCAAAGCCACACCGTTCAATGCATCAGCCCCACCGGTCTGCACAACATGCACTACACCGAATGGGGCGCGCGCGACAATCCGCGTGTGGTTGTGTGCGTGCATGGCCTGACGCGTAACTGCCGCGATTTCGATGCGCTGGCACAGGCGCTGGAAAAGGATTTCCGCGTGGTGTGCCCGGATATCGCCGGACGCGGTAAAAGCGGCTGGTTGCTCGACAAGCAACAATACGGTCTGGCGCAATACGCTGCCGATATCACCACACTGCTGGCGCGTCTGTCAGCGGACGGTGAGCGGGAGATTTTGTGGGTCGGCACCTCAATGGGCGGCATGATCGGCATGGTGTTGAGCTGCCTCCCGCAAACACCCATCCGTAAACTGGTGCTCAACGACGTCGGCACACTGATACCCAAGGCATCGCTGGAGCGCATCGGCAAATACGTCGGCAAGGCACCCTCCTTTAAAACTATCGAAGAAACAATTGCCTACGTAAGATTCGTCTCGGCACCGTTTGGCCCACTGACCGATGCGCAGTGGGAGCACCTCACCCGCCACAACGCCAGGCAAACCACCGACGGCCAGTGGACGATGAATTACGATCCCGGTATCGCAGCGCCCTTCCAGAAAGAACCGCACGTCGATATCGAGATGTGGCCGTACTACGACCGCATCACCTGTCCCACGCTGCTGCTGCGCGGCGCGGATTCGGACTTGCTGCTGAAAGACACCGCCCTCGCCATGACCCAACGCGGCCCGAAAGCGAAGCTGGTGGAATTCGTCGGCGTCGGGCACGCACCGATGTTGATGGCGGAAGACCAGATACACGCGGTGACGGAATTTTTGGCTCAAGCATAATCATCATTGCTTCGTCACTGCTGCGCATCGGTACGTCGAGCGCACAAAATAAAAAAGGACTCACATCGCTGTAAGTCCTTGATTTTATGGTCGAGGCGAGAGGATTTGAACCTCCGACCACCTGCACCCCATGATGGTTTTTATCAGAACGTAACACATTGATTCTATATAATTTTTTATGCTTGAGTTTGAAAATTATTGCCCAGGTTCACTAGAAATCCGCTATCCGTAGCAGTTGGAATTTTCAAACTTTCTTGCGCTCGGGTTGCACGTAGTTTCCGGGCAAAAATACGCCTTACGGATCACATAGCTCGGGAGGTAATTTTTTAGATTTGTAACTCTCTTTAAAATACAATTTGTGTTGCTATTTTATATACTATTATGTATAGTTAAATTCTATAGGAGGCGCAATCTATGTCACAGGCAAACGCAAGCGTTATGGAAGCCGTTTCCATCAACATCCGCGCCAAGGCGCGGCAACGCGATTTAATCGACCAAGCCGCTGCCCGGCTGGGCCGCAGCCGCTCTGATTTCATGCTGGAGGCCGCATGCAACAAGGCTGAAGACGTACTGCTTGATCAAGCGTTTTTCGCGGTCAATGCAGGCACATTCGCCAAATTCCAAGCATTGCTTGATCAGCCGTTGCCTGCCACCGACAAGCTACGCCGGCTGCTCACGACCAAAGCGCCTTGGGAGAAATGACGCCCGTTAACTTATTGCCGCCAGCGCCCATAAGCTCTGGCCATGATCTGTCGGATTTCGATAGTGGCGAACCGTCTCTCGACGAATGGCTTAAAAAGCGGGCAATCAAAAACCATGCTTCCGGCGCCTCGCGCTGCTTCGTTTTGTGCGCGGGCGCCGCTGTAGCCGGCTATTACAGCCTGTCTGCGGGCGCGATCAGCCACGAGGCTGCGCCCAAGGCAATGCGGCGAAATATGCCCGATCCACTACCGCTGCTATTGCTGGGCCGGTTGGCCATCGACAAACGCTATCACAATCAGGGACTCGGCAGCGCCTTACTGCGTGACGCCATGCTGCGCGCCGTGTCCGTAGCCAGCGACGCCGGCGTTTTCGCGATCATGGTTCACGCCATCTCACCCCAAGCCAAGCAGTTTTATCTGTCGCGCGGCTTCGTCCAGTCGCCATTGCAACCGATGACGCTGATGATGACACTGAAGACCATCAGCGATATCGTAACCGAGCCACGTTGACTCGATAGGCAACACGGCGTCGAGCAGAGCCAAAGGATTTCCGGTACAGCAAAAAAAGGGGCGCATCGCAGCGCCCCCTGAAATACGCACCCTGCTTCAGGAAACCGAAAAATACACCTTCGCATGCCTACTACCAACCTTGGAGCAAAACCCGTCAGCGGCGCGACGTTAAGAGCCCCTGAAGGGCCGCTTTCTGCGCAGCGGTGGCAACACGCATCGCCGCTTTTAAATGGTGTGGTCTTTCATAATTGCAATACTTGGTAATTATCTGGTCTACGATCTGCACGTATTCTGCCGCATCGGCCGTCTCGGCCACACACCGAAAATAGGCTGGTAATACTGAGCGCCAATCCACGCCAATTGCCCATGACCCGCCCTCGTCGGCAAAGAAAATAATATCGTCGTCGAATTGGTCTATTTTGCCCAGGAGGTCGAAGATCTGCTCGAACGCCTGGCGCACCACAGCCCGCGGTTCGGTCTTGGCGGCCAGCAAATCATCATCGACAATAGCGGTGGCGCAGGCGGCATCATCGGCATCGATATGGTGGCCAAGGCGCCGCCCGATGGTTACAGCGTGACACTGATGTCGAGTTCGATCGTGATTTTTCCGAGTATGCGTCGCAGCATGCCGTACGATTTCCATCGCGACATCACGCCGGTGACGGACGTGCTGAGCGCGCCGTTTTCGCTGGTGATTCACCCGTCCCTGCCGGCGCGTAACGCGGGCGAGTTAGTGAAACTGGCCAAGGCCAAGCCCGGCGAATTGCGTTTCCCCTCGGCGGGCATGGGTGGCACCAATCATCTGGCTGGCGTGCAATTTAATCTCGCGGCGGGCGTGGATACGACACACGTGCCCTACAAAGGCACCGCGCCCGCGCTCACTGATCTGGCGGCGGGGCAGGTGCATTTTCAGTTCAGCATGTTGCTCGCAGTGACGCCGCTGGTGCAGGCGAACAAACTGCGCATGATTGGCATCGCGTCGAAGCAGCGGCTGGCGGATTTTCCCGATTTGCCAACGGTGTCGGAATCGGGCGTGCCGGGCTACGAAACCGGTGTGTGGTACGGCCTGTTCACCACTGGTGGCGTGTCGCGCGATATCGTGAACCGGCTGCATAGCGAGATGGTCAAGGCGCTGGCCGTGCCCGCCGTGCGGCAAAAACTCTCGCCCGGCGGCGCGCAATTTGGTGGCAGCAAGCCCGAGGACTATGCGGTGTTCCTGCGCAGCGAAGTGGCGAAATGGGGAAAAATCGTCAAGGCTGCGGGGATCACGCCGGAATAATCCGGTTGCGTGGGTAAGCCTGTACTAATCCACAATAAATAGCGTAGCGCCCACGGCGGTGAACGAGCGGTGGGCGTCTGCGCCATCGGCCACCTGATAACTTTGTCCGGGCTTTAAGGTGAATTTTCGGCCATCCTTGAGTTCGGTGGTGAGTTCACCCTCTGTGCACAGCAGGATATGCCCTTTGTCACACCAGTGATCGGCGAGATACCCCGGCGAATATTCGACCATGCGCACACAGATATCGCCGAATTGCCTGGTGCGCCAGTAAGCCATGCCGGTGACGCCCTTGTGGACAGTGGGTTCAATTTGCGACCAGTCTGTAGTGCCGAAGGGAATGCCGCTGATGTTCATGCGAAAAATTCTACTGCCTTGCGCTCATGTGTAGTGCATAGCCGATAAAAAAACCGGCCCGAGTTGCCAGAGGCCGGTTTGATTTCAGGCAGGGATAGCGGCTAGTGATTCGGGGGTATCCCGTGATCACTGCACAGATTAACGAACGATCGCCGAAGGCGGCGGCGGCGCGGAGCCGGGCGGTGGTGGCGCGGCGTAGTAGGGCGCTTGCGCGTGCGGTGGCGCAGGCTGGTTTGCCGCAGGTGCGGGCGGCGCATAGTAGGGTTGCGCTGCTGGTGCGGCGGGAGCTGCAGCCTGCGCGGGCGCGGAAGTCATATTGCCGCGCACGGCCACGCGATGGCCCTTGGCATACATGCATTGCGCGTAGCCGTCGTCGTAGCGGCGCTGCACCATGTAACCCGACTGGTTGCCAGCAGCCGAGCCGCTAAGCGCACCCATCAGCAGGCCGATACCGGCACCCGCGCCAGCGCTGGCACTGGAGTTGCCGATGGCTGCGCCCGCAGCCGCGCCCAGCACGGTACCGATGGCGGCGCTTTTGACGGCGGCGTTCTCTTGCGTTTGGGCCGGGGACGCGCCCGAATATTCCGTCGCATACTGGCGGCAAGAGCCGTCGTCGGCGCGGAACTGATCGAAATTCTTGCCGGTGCCGGGCATGGCAGCGCGGCTGGGGCCGGTCGGCATGCTGACGCAGCCGCCGAGGCCTAAACCCAGCACGGCCAGCAGAACGATCGTTTTACGACTTTTACGAGGGATAGGCATAGGGGTTAGCGGTTATTGAGGTGCGTGCGGGGTGACGCGTTGCCACGGGCTGGTGCAGGTTTGCACGTGTGGATAATAGGTCTGCGAGTCCTGGCAGAAATACCAGAATTGTTGTTGCGCCTGGGCTTGCGGTGCCGATGCTGGCGGGGGAGCTTGTTGCACCTGTGCGGCAGCAGCAGGTTGTTCGACGTAGACTAGCGGCTGTTCCTGTACCACCACTGGCGGATAGTAGGCAGGCGCGTAGTACGGGTAAGCATAAGGACCGTAAGTACCATAAGGACGGTAATAGGGGCGGTGATGGCGGTAAAAAGGCGCTGCAATAATGGGCGCGCCGATGTAGACGTCGACGCGGGCACCGCGATGATGATGAGACGGACGCGCATCCGCTTCGGTGGCGACCAGCGCCAGCGATCCGATCCCGCCCAAGATACTTACGCCCGCTAAAGTGGCAGCAACAAAACTTTTCATCACATCCTCCGAGTCACAGCTAATGCTAATAACGCGCAACCATAGGCGTCCGGATGACACCCGTTGCATCGATTTTGTTACAAAATGTAACTATTTGTTTTTAACCCGAATGTTGCACAAACAATCCGATCTCAAGTGTTTGGCATTATGTGGAATTGATTTCACAGCATTT